>NZ_BKCL01000006.1:0-149620 GCF_008579125.1 Iodidimonas gelatinilytica
CACTATTGCCATCCACTTGCGGCGGCTGGGAGCGCGGCGAGGTGACCACCATCGCCGATCTCGCCGCTGAGGAGGGCCTCTCCAATCGCTATGTCAGCCGTCTCCTGCGCCTCGCCTGGCTGGCGCCCGAAATGCTGGAACACCTCGTCGTCGTCCACCGCGAACCCTGCGCGATCACCATCTACCAGCTGTACCTCATCGCCTTGATGCCGTGGGAGGAACAGGTGGATATGGTGTTTGATGCCTGCCTTGATAAAAAGGCTGACTGGTTGCGTCCTCCGTGCTCGTCGACGTACAGGAACTTCATTCAGCGGACCTCTTGCTATCGTCGGCCGTATCGGACGCATGCTTGATGGCAATGGTGACGGTCTTGCCTGTTTCCAGCACCTTCCGAACAAGCTCCCCGAGCACGGCGGATTGCTCTATCGTGGTGCCCACCCACGATCCAGCGACGAGCCCCACAAACTCCGAGTTATTGATGCGACGACCCACATTGTCGAATGTGAGGACTTTGCCCCCACGCTTGCCGGTGAACCAGCCTGCTGCATCCGCACGTTTCCACAGGTCAAGCGGCAGGTAGATACCCTTGAAGAGGCCTTTGTCGTCGGGGTTGAAGACGACGCGGGGGCAGAACTTCAGAAAGAAGGGATTGTCCGAGAAACGGAAGCCGTCGGGTTGTTGGCCGCTCGGAAGTTTCCTGAGCTCTGCGAGCAGGCTCTCCATGCGATCGATCTCATCGCAGAACTGGTCCTTCGCCTGCCAGCGAAATTCCGTCTCACTGTCGCGCTTTTCCATGGCCTTGTATTGGACCAGCACGAAACTGCGGTAGGCTTCATTAAAGTAAACGAGGTCAGCGCCAGTTTGTTGTTCTAGGGGCAGACGGTTGGCCATGATCACGGTCAGCCGTTTCGACGGATCCCGCTCGCTTACGAAAACCTTCGAACCATAGTGAGTGGTTTCGCCGATCGCTTCAAATCCTGGGAGAGTCGAGAAGTCCGCCAGCAGCATTGCGTCTTCGCGGACCCGCGCGCCTGGCAGGCCATCAAGGAATGATTGCGGTTGATCATCGGTCGGAGTCCACGCCAGCAGTTCGTCCCGCGAAATGCCTGCGATCTCAAGCGCGAGGCCGAGCGACTCTTTCTGATAGGCGAGGTTTTCGCGCACACGGGGCTCAAGGCGCCGCAGCGCCTGCGCGCGATGCCCAGAGTAACGCGCGAGACGTGGGCTAATACTCGTGTCCAACTCGGTAATGCAGTCAACAAAGGCGTCCAGCGACTTCGAAGGGAGTAGACCGCCCGCTTTCAGGCGTTGCTCGACGTGCCACGCAACGCGAGCACTGATGCCTGCAAGGATTTCGTCGAAGCTCACGGGGCGTTTCAGAGGCTGGAGGTCTTCGAGATTGAGACGGACGAGACCGGTGGCGGCAAACTGGCCTTTCCTTCCGTCAGCGATATGGGTGATGAAGCCATCCTTGAATGATGCAAAGACGGCTAGCGGTGCGCGGCGGCTGTGATCGAAAGGCGAAACTGGCTCCGAGACGAGGGGCTTTGAACGATAGAACGAGCCACCGTGCTCGGCTTCCTGGAGAAGCAACTCCCTTCTGTCCTTCGGCACCTGAAGAATGTAACCGCCAGCCGCTACCAATATCAGCCCCCATCTTCACACTTGAACGACCGTCAAATCAAATAGTGTTCTGCCGTGTGGTGCAGTCGAGTTGCACAGCAGAATACCATCCTATCGCACCTACACGAAACTGCCTCGAATTTCACGGGAAAACGCCTACCGCGTGTTTCCCCGGCGGCCACGCCAACCGGAGGAACGCCCTCTGAATCCATTGTCGAGCGACCTACGAAAACCGTTGGAAACGCAGGCTTTCGCGACGCCGAACCGCTCGGCATGAGGTTCGTTCGATTAGAGACGGAGGACTGTTCAGAGACGGAAATTGGACCTAGCGCCAATCTCCGAGGTTCGGATGCATTGGCTAAACGACTTTGAGATAAAAAGAAAAAGGCCCGCGGATGGGGCCTCGTCTCGGGTTCGCGACAGGAAAATGGCGGAGGGAGAGGGCTCATCCTCTAACTCTCTGATAAGTCATAACGAATCGTCCATAACACCCGCCCACCTCTAAGCATTTCCTCGTATGCGCAGCTTTACGCAGTTCGCAAATGCGAGTGGCCTGCCGCGCTCATGCGGACATTTCACTTAGCCCTGCTCACCATTGCGCCACAATCTGACTGGTTTGTGCAAAGAATAGCGCTCACGAGTGAATCTAGGAAAATCATGGCGAATTGCTTCGAAAATCTGGAGAAAGAGGAACTGCGGTCAAACCCTTTCCGAGCCGGAGCCACTACGGAGGAGTTTAGTGGCCTTATCCCTCAGATTTTTGCAGTCTGTCGCGATGGCCGTTGCGTCAGAATCTTCGTAGGCCCAATTCGAAAGTGTCAAGACTGAGTCAAAAGAACTCAGCGCAATCTGAAGCGCGATATCCCCATTTATCTCGTAAAGCGCGACCAACCGATCACCCGGCTTGAGACCCTTTCTTTCAAATGGAGTCGTATGATGGATCGCATCTCGATAGTGTTTTCCGAAATCGATAAAGTATTTTGAAAGGCTCGTCGTTTACTGTTGCTCGATTCGCCGAAGCGAATTTTATTAGGTTATCAAGGCGATCTTTCAGTGGGGCGCTTTCCCTCTTTTCTGCGTACGATAAAAATTCTTTTGTGCAGGCTAGTTGGCCGAACGAACGTTTTTCTTTCGCCGTAAAGAAAATGCCGCTAAGAAAAGCCTCGACCAAACTAAAGCTGGCGCTAATGATGCTTCTGCTCAGAAATTTTTCTCGTGACATCAGATCAGCAGCATCACCGCGGCGCTCCTTTGGGGCGGTCTGACCGGACGGGTATTGAAATTTCAGTGACTTGATTTCATCCAGTTGGGTGAACGCTGATTCCAAATCTCTAAGGAAGTGGTGCTCGGGGAATTCGAACTTGAGACCATACGGCGATATCAAAACATGCGCGTAAAATGGACAGCAGATCTTGACTCTCGTTGCCAAGAGGAAAAACTTTTCCTCAAATTCATCGAGCCTCATATAGATGCCGCGTCCGCTCGGGACTTCGTCGCATAGTCTTGCTAGTTCGTCATAGTCGCAGCGGTCAAAATTTTTTGAAATAAAACTTTGCGTCTCTCTGGATAGGTCGCCGTACTTTCGATTTATTTGCGCGGATACGCTCCGGGCAATTCGGCGGTTGACAATCTGCCTCGCAATCTTGCGATCCTTCTCAAAGTCTTCCCAAGTGTCGAAGTCACCCATGAGAAGACGAGCCGCGACCATTGCCTTCATTTTCACTTGGGCGTTTTGCTTGACCATCTGCCGATAATCCCCACAGTTACTTCGTGCAAAGACTTTGCCGTCGCAGAGTAATCGAAAAGGCCAGCCCAGAACAGTTCAATCTTGGTATCTCTCGGGTGTAGTGGGAGACAGAACAGAAAGGTACAGCGGATGTCCGCGAGGTGCGGAGATCTTTCACGCACTTCTGCAAAATGGCGGAGAGACAGTCTGCATTTTTGGCATCCATATATGTCCATAAATGTTTATATTTTTAATTATTTTCAATGGCTTATTAATTTTTCTGGTTTATCGACATCCATAATGATCCACAGTAATCTGGCCCATATTAATGGGTAGATTTATGGGTATATATGGCGCGACCTATTCACAAACTCTCTGCGAGAAAAGCAGCATCAGAATCGAAACCCGGTCTCTATTCAGACGGGGGCGGCCTTTACCTGCAGGTGAGCAAGTCTGGCTCAAAGAGCTGGATTTACCGTTTCATGATGAACCGGAAAGTCCGGGACATGGGTCTGGGGTCGTTACGGGATTTCTCACTTTCCGAGGTTAGAGATAAGGTCCGGGAATGCAGACAATTGGTGCATGACGGAATCGACCCTATCGAACAAAGAAAGTCCGCTCGAAGCGCCCGCATGGCGGAAAACCGGAAGAGCCAATCGTTCAAAGACTGCGCGAACGACTATCTGAAGACCCATTCATCTGCCTGGAAGAACCCGAAGCATCGCCAGCAGTGGGAAAATACACTTTCCACTTATGTGTATCCGATCATCGGCAAACTGTCGGTGAAGGACATCAATACGCATCTCGTCAAAAAGGTTCTCGATCCTATCTGGACGACAAAGACAGAAACCGCAACGCGCGTGCGTGGTCGTATCGAGAGAATTCTGGATTGGGCAACCGTGCAAGAGTTGCGGCAAGGAGAAAACCCGGCGCGCTGGAAAGGACATCTGGACCATCTACTGCCAGCCCCCACCAAATTGAAACGCGTACAGCATCACAAGGCACTGCCTTACCAAGACATGTATGACCTGATGCAAGAACTGGCATCTGCCGATGGCACAAGTGCTCTTGGCCTGCGCTTTCTTATTCTAACGGCGGCCCGCAGCGGTGAAGTGCGGCTCGCCACCTGGAATGAGATCGACCTCGAGAAAAAGACCTGGACCATTCCTGCCGAACGGATGAAGGCCGGAAAGGAACACATTGTCCCGCTGTGTTCTCAGGCAATCGACATTCTCAAGACTATGGAGAAATATCGCGAAAGCGATCTGATATTCCCCGGCACCAAAAAAGACCGGCCCCTTTCAGACATGGCGTTCACGCAATTACTACGCCGCCTGGACAAAACGGACATCACCGCTCACGGTTTCCGTTCCAGCTTCCGTGACTGGGCAGGTGAAACAACTGCATTTCCCAGAGAAGTTATTGAAGCGGCCCTCGCGCATCAACTCAAGGATAAGACTGAGGCCGCTTATTTCAGAAGCAACTTGCTGGAAAAACGCCGCAAGCTAATGGACGCCTGGGATAAGCATTGCCGGACCATTTCCGGCAAAGCCATGAACATTATAAAGTTCGACACTGCAAAACTCTAGGGCCATGAACCAGAAGATGACGGTAGCTGCAATTACGATGTCGGACATGAAGACAGTGCGCACCGAACATTGAACATTTTCAAGAAATGGATAATATGCTGCCTACTTTATATATATTGGCAAAGCCATTCAGGATTATAAACTGCTATGATATTTAACTTTTCCTGATCATTAAGTTCAATTTTTTGATCTGTTTCGGCCAGAGCCTGAGCGCAACGGAAGTCCACAAAACCCAGGAACAGGAAATTGCACCGGTCCCGGATCAAGAGTCATTCCTTGAGCACGAGAAACAAGGACATAAACACGAGCCAGAATACGAACTGGAAAGAGTTATTGAGAAGACCATAGACTTCGAGCTGGAACTGTAACGGTGCCGGAATTGGTGGGAGCAACGCGCTATCTACGCTGCCACCAATCACCAGAAAACCCAAGCATATCAACAGTTAGCCAAATGATATCAGCTTTTTTTCATGCTCCCAATTTTGCATGTCATTGAAAAGAAAGAAGAACACCCGGTCGCTAGCCCTCTAGCATCGGGTGTGAAACTTTAACGACGCAGACGTAAAAAATATCTATCCGATATCCGGCATCAAACGCCATGATCGACGTTGTTGAAAAGAGCAAAGCTGGAACGCGAAGCCCTAAACAAGCAACGCAAACAGCGGAGCGGAGAGCACTGCAAGAACGTCACCGCAAGCGCACGATTATTGAAGCCCAAAGATGGCAAGGTCGCTGGCGTGTGGAATATGCTGCGCGGTGAGATGCGCCGGATTAGAAAGCAAAATGAATTTAAGGCTTGGCAGTGTCAGATTCGCGATCTTTCCGAACTGGATGCGCTCATCTTTGGGCACTTGGACCAGCGCCGCGAACTGAGCCACGAGCAAAAGCAACAGCATCAACGCCAGACCGACTTGAAACTTACTCTCACCGATGAGCAACGCAAATACGAGCAAATACGCAAACACCTGCAATGCTTCGCGAAATCACGGCCTTCGCGAAATTTGGATCGGGAACGGTAATCACTGCGCCGATGAGAATAACTCTTTGAGAGCCTTAAACTGTTCGGCATGGCGCTCTGGATCATTTACTTTGAACTTCTTCAGATTGAGAAGCTTCCAGCGCACGGCTGGTAAGTGAGCGGCTTGAGGCAGGCCAATCAGATCAAAATCCGGCTCACAGTTGTGGACACCTTCCAGAAAGGCGGCCGCATCGCCGGTTAACTTACGGCGTAGCTCCGAAACCAGCCTATCGCGTGCCTCATAGAGTGTTTCCAACGGCAAGGGTTTGGCGGTCATCCCTTCAAATTCTCGGGCGTAGATATCGTCGAGATCAATCTGGCCGGGATCGAGTAATTCATGAATCGGCCTGTTCGAGCTGATCAGATAGATCAGCGTCACTTGGAAGAGCGCGTCTGATATTCCCTCACCATGAAGAAGATGATGAACATCAAAAAGATCGCGTGGGTGCGATCGATCAAGTGCCGCGATGATCTTACCTGCGAAGAGTTCCTCGAAATCTATCACGAACATCTCCGCGAAGCCGAACGCCTCTTCGACTGACTCATGCACCATCATCGGCTTCGGCGGAAACAATGTGCCGCGCATGACAGGTGAAACCTCGATCTTCACCTGAGCATCTGGAGTCTGTGCAATGATACGCGTTTCCTGATTGCCGCCACCAGACACGATGGTTGCGCGGGCACCAGCAACGCTCTTTTCGATCTTCTTCGCTAACCGCTCCAACCCAGATGCGATTGCCCCCAAGCTCTTATCACGGTCTTCGATCGGTAGATAAATGAGATCAATATCGACGGAATAGCGCGGTAGTTCGCGATAAAAGAGGTTGATCGCCGTACCGCCCTTGAGGGCGAAGTCTGTTTCTTCCGCCACAAAGGGGATGAGGCGAACCAATAACCGGATCTGAGCGGCATAGCGTTCACGCATCATCGCTCCCTTGCCCCATGGTCACAAACTCGGTCGGCACCGTTATCCGATAGGTTGGGTGTATCTTGCCGCCTTTAACCAACTGACGATCGCCTTTGCCGAAATCAAGTTTACTCTTGTCGAGATGTTTCAGCCAAGCATGGCCATGGCGATCCGCGAACACGAAGAACAAGCGGATAACCTTCACCTTCCGGCAGTTTGATAGAAGAGCCATGAGCTTGCGCGGGCTTAGGCTCGCAAGCCCCTGGAACACCATATCGAGCTGATCAAATCCTGCACCTTCCGGCAATTCATCGAACGCTCCAAGATCGCACGCTCCGGGCTTGATACCGGGAACGACAAATCGCCCCCAAAGCTGAAGCCGGTGTTTTTCAGCGGCTCGACGCCAAGCTTGGGATCGGAGAATAGCTTCAAGCTCCTTTCCGAAAATTTGCCATCGACCTTGATCTTGAAAAGCCAGCTGGGAAGTTTTTCCGCATAAAGCGTGATATGCCCCGCACCACTCATTTGCGCATAATGACCTTGGCCATGAAGGCTGAGCGCAGTCATACTCCCGACATGGAATGGTATCTCCATGATCATGTGCATGGACACAGCGACAGCTTGCCAGCTCAGCGGCTGATCAGGATCATATGTGCTTGCCGGTCTCAGATAGACTCCGTGTGCAAGGCGCTTCAGCCAGCCGCGCTTCACATAGCCGTGTACAGTTGGCCGGGCCATGTTGTGGCGCGTCAACCACGCTGAATCGACGAGCCCGCCAGACGGCACTGAGGAAAGCAAGGCCTTTATTTTTGTAGATTTTTGTTCTATCATAGCAAACATTATTATATTTTTTTAAAGAGATGTCAAGATTACTCTTTAGATATCTCACAATACGTTCGCTATTATGAAATATTTTCGAGTTATCTTAAAGATCCGCTAAGGAGAACGAAAGTAATAGCTTTGGAAACAATCACCCTTACGGCTAAGATTGAATAATAGAGATTTGTCCAGAGGCATATTTCTCGACGACTGAGAGCGCTTCTTGGCAAGCCAGCTTTAGGTCATCGTCCGTCGGACACCCGTCATAATAGGTCCCATGACAAAGCGAGTTAATCATTATGCTTTTAATACTGAAGCCATCCTCTCCAGCAAGATAGGAAACAAAGTCCTCAAGGCTCTGGGATTTGTCAGGCCTGCAAAAACGCCCAACCGCTTCCAGTACAGACCGGATCGCATTGCCGGTGCCGTGATCGGGATTATTGCCATTCGCAACCTGGTAGACGTGCGCAAGCTGTTGCTCAAACGGAGCCACATAGCTCCTCAGGTGCGAAAGTTTATGCGTGACGCCATCAGTGGAAAGAGAGAACGTCGCTTCGTCTTTGACAACCCTGTTCGTCCGCGAAATATTGAAGAAATAGCTGCTGTGGGTGAGGATCAGAAGCTCAGGCCGTACACATCTGTTGCCGTCTATCTTGCTGGGCTTGATGGAAACCTCGCCCTTGTCTGAAATGCCAAGGTGCTTAAGCGTTTGCGCGATAGCAAACACAAAATCATACGACATCGAAGTCACCGGGTCGTCAAACACTAGAAACAGCTTCCTGTAATCGCTGTTCGAGGTCACTTTCCGATGAACGCAGGCTATGAAGTAGCAGAAGGCAATGGCTGCTTTCTCTCCATCACTTAACGTGCGGTGCGGACCGCGCATCATCTCGTGATCGCCGCGTTTGAGAACGAAATTGTCTTTGTCAAAGACATACTTGTTCGCAAAGAATTCCTTGAGAAGAAGCTCGAAGGTTTCCGCGACACGAACACGAGCGTCGGTAGACGGGCTTGATTTCTCAAGTGCCGTCAATTCGTCCTGCCTGCTTTTGGTGGCATCCCTGAGGGCCTTCAAGGCTGCAATATCCGACCAGTGGCTGATTGCAAACTCACGATCAAACACCCCGCACGCTTTACGTTGCAAAGCTTTGCGCTCCCCGTCGGATTTTTCGACAGCCCTGTTAAGCTCCGAGACCTTGGTGTTGTTTTCTTCGATGACCTTGTTGAGGTTGGCAATGCAGGCAGTTAGCTCACCACTTGGCAGCGAGTGCGGAGCGGACAGTGCGCCCGCCTTCTTCTGGATGGCGCTCTTAATAGAAGTGATGATCGTCCGAACCTCCTTGAACTCCAACTCTCCATCATTGATTTCGGTATCTTTCCTGGACGGAATAAAGCGTTTAAGCGCATCAAATCGCGACTTCTGTCTCGCGATCTGCGTTTCGACCTTTTGCAGCTCGGCCTCTTTTTGGTTAAGCTTACGGAAGAACTCTCGAAGCTCCGCTTTGTGCTTTTCCTCTTCGTCTTCAAAATATGCGATATAGGCATCGATTATTGCCTTGGGGCCGGGAGATGTAATTCCTTGCTCGCAAAGCGGACATGTCGTGCGGTGCTCGTCCTGAATGATTGTTGCACCGGTTTCATAGAAGTCGTGATGGGTATCGATCTTCTTCTTGATCTCTTCGGAGACACTTGACGGGGAAGTCACCCGTTGGAGCGAGGCTTCCAATGACCCAAGCTCTATATCGTCACTTTTGATCAAGCTCAGAATATCTGGATATACCGGTTCCGCCGGAATCGCTTTGAGGCGGTCCAAATCCTTGAGGATATCGGCAAAGCATTGCTCGGGAGGCTTCGGCTTCTCGGCAAAGCGCTCAAGCAGGCTGTCGAGGCTTAGAGCTTTATATTCCCTGAGCTGTTTGTTGATGCCCGCTTTCTCGCGAAGCTCAGCTAGCTTTTCCTTATCGTATTTTTCGCGAAGCGCTGAAATAGCATCCTGCTCTTCTGCTGCGGCCTTTTCCAGAGAGTCCTGGGCATCCTTGAGCTTAATGTTCTCGCTATCGACAGAGATCTGATTTTCGATTTTTCCATTAATTTTATATTCGTGCTCTCTCAGCTCTTCCTGCACGAAATCTTCGGAAAACACATGAAAGATAGTATCGGTCACGCTAGCAGATACGCTATCCGCTTGCTTTTCGAGGCATAGGGAACCCAATGCACTCTCTCCACGCGAGAATGAGAATATCCCTTTACCATCAGAAGCTTCATCTGAAACTAGATTTTTAGCAGCATCAGAGATGTCGCGGCCCTGCGCTTCTAAGTCCAAATAGCGCAGCGCGCGTGACAGGAAGGACTTGCCGGTCCCATTCCGGGCAAATATTAGATTTTGATTATGCTTTGTGAGGTCACCGCTAAGCGTGAATATCGGACCTAAGTAACTTGCTTGAATTGAAAAAGCGGGTTTGGGTGGTGTGGTCATATCTACCGCCTGTAAGTATTATTCGTCTGGACCAAGCGCGCCGCGTCAGGAGAGTAAAGATACTCACCAACTGTGCCGTCTTTGAATTTTTCGATCGCCTCGTCGATCACAAAGAGCGGGACCAGGAGCCACTCACGCGGCTCGACGGGGTTTCCAAAGCGGTCTTTGATGTCGATTTGCAATCTCGCGGGCTCAAAGACGCGGTGCATCAGCTGCTCGAACTTCTTTCGATTGATATTGAACAACTCGTAGGTTGCGACGACCTCGGCATCGGCCAGGAGATAGGTCACGTCCTTTGCTGCGTTGGCGATACGCTTCTCAACGCTGCCGCCTGTAACGCCGATTTTGTGCAGCACCTCACGATTTTCAGCTACGACCGGATGGCTGGATTTGCTCCTCAGCACGTAAATTGTGCCACTGGCCAGGTCTTTCTCTTCCTGTTCTCCGCCGAATAATGGTCCGGTGGAGAGTTCTAAGACGCTTCGACTTGTCTCGTCCTTATAGAGAGCGCGTTGAAGCGACCTCAGCAACAAGTTGCTTTCTGTTCCATTCGGCGCTTTGATCCGTTCTCTGACCGACCACAAGCGTTTCTCGATTTCTCCTACGTGCTCCATCATTCCTTCTCGAAGAATTCATCATCGACTCGCTTCGGTGCAGGACTTCTTCGTCCCGACACCCAATGTTGTAGCGGATCATAGGCTTAGAAAGCTGCACGCCATCAATCAAAGCAATGCACATGCTCACTAGCATTGCAATCTACAATTGATACTTTTTGCATTTTTCAACATATTGACCTGCGGGGCAGCGAAGTTTCAGACAGCCAAGCTGTTGCTGACTTGCTGGCCTTGCCTGTTCCCAGCCTCAGGGGCTTCCGACCGATAGGACTATGATGGGAGCCTGGGTGCGCTAAAAGCTTCTACTGCGCGGCATTCTGGCGGCGGCTGTAGCCACACCTGAGTGTAGGTTCGGCCTACACAAAAGCTCACACCACAAGACTCTGGACAAGAAATTTACTAATAGAACCCAATGCTAACACCCAATTTTTCATTGGCGCAAAGCAAAGCACATCTATGGGTAAATTAATGGGAAGATATCTCATCCTCCCTACAACTTATTGATTTTATTAAAATAATGGCGGAGAGACAGGGATTCGAACCCTGGGTACCCTTGCGGGCACAACGGTTTTCGAGACCGCCCCGTTCGACCACTCCGGCACCTCTCCACGGGCGGGGCGGAACCTAATCGAAGTTTTGCCCAAGGGCAAGATGCTATCTGGGAATTATTTTAGCCGGAAGGGCGCCCCCTTCCGGCCTGTCTTTTTTCTAGCGGCGCTCTTACCAGCTCAGGGTTGCCCGGCCATAAACATAGCGGCCGTTAAAACCAAAGGGAGAGAAGCTGGAGAAGGGCAGAATCTCGTTGAAAATCGAGAAATTTCCGCTGCCATCGGGAAGCGCGCCCGTGGGCGATGCATCGGGATAGACATCGAACAGATTGTTCGCACCGGCGGAAAGCTGCAGCCAATCATTGAAATCATAGCGCAGTTCCACATCGGTGACCCATTTCGCACCCAAAACCTCATCTGTGAGGGCCGTGGTGCCCGGATCCAGCACTTTGCCATACCGGTTGAAGCGCACCGTTGCGCCCACCTGCTCCATCAGCCAGTTCACGCCGAGATTGGTTTTGGTTTTGGGCTGGCCTTTTTCAAAGCGCAATTGCTCAAGCCGTCCAAACAGATCTTCACCGGTGAGATTGGCTTCCGCCAACGGGCCGGGAGCCGCTTTCAGCGATGTCACATCGGTTTCATTATAATTGAAACCTGCGGTAAAGCGGAACAAGCCGTAATCATCGGTGTCATAGCTATAGGTAGCCACCACATCAACGCCGCGGGTGCGTGTATCAACGCCATTGATGAAGAACCGTGCCCGCTGCACTCCGGTGATCCCGATCCCTTCAAGCAAGGGAACCACAACATCCGACGGCAGGTTTTCTGTCAAAACGATGCGGTCGTCGATCTTGATGCGGTAAAAATCCACCGCAATGTTCAAGCCCGGCAGCGGATCGATCACAAAACCCGCGGAAAGGTTGAAAGACTCTTCCGCATCCAGAGGTATTGCGCCAAGGGCCACCGCCACATCGCTTTCCACCGGGAATGTTCCCACTTCATTGGGAATACCGTCGATGAAGTTCGTCGCCGTCGAGGTGAAGAATTGCTGCGACAAAGACGGAGCGCGGAACCCTGAAGAAACAGCGCCGCGCAACGCCAAGCCTTGCATCACTTCATAACGGGTAGCCAGCTTGCCGTTCAATGTGCTGCCGAAATCGGAGAAATCCTCATAACGGCCCGCAATGGCCACATTCCACTTGCTGGTGATATCTGTATCCAGCTCCGCATAAAGCGCCCAGCTATTGCGGTCGCCTGTCACTTCATTGGAAGGCTGAAAGCCGGGGAAAACCTGCGAGCCGGCGGCGCCGGGGAAATCGCCCTGAAGGAAAGAGGCTGGCTCCCCTGCCCGCACCTGATAGCGCTCGTCACGATATTCCGCACCAAACGCCACAGACAGCGGATTATCAAGGAATCCCACATCCACAAGGCGCTGGACATCCGCATTGGCCACCATATGGCGGAACCGCAAAGAAC
Source organism: Iodidimonas gelatinilytica (assembly GCF_008579125.1). NCBI lineage: Bacteria > Pseudomonadati > Pseudomonadota > Alphaproteobacteria > Iodidimonadales > Iodidimonadaceae > Iodidimonas > Iodidimonas gelatinilytica. Next base: position 12,797 of record NZ_BKCL01000006.1, read on the forward strand.
CGGCGTCAAACTCTGTCGGGCTGGTCGGCCCAAGCGAGGTGTTGAGGCTATTTTCCACGCCGAAATTGAATTCGTCCATCCCCCAGACAAAGCTGGTGTCGAACTGCCATTCCCCCATAGAGCCGCGCACGCCCGCCGCCGCCGATTTATCGTTAATATCGGTCACGATAAACGGCAAAAAGCCATTGGGTTGCACTTCAGGGGTATTGCGGCTGTCATTGGGCCGCCGGAAAAAGCCGGCGCTTTCCCCTTGTCGGTCGCCAAGACTGGCAAAGGAATAGAACTCGATCTCGTCGCTCAGATCATAGCCCATATTATAAAAGAGAGAGATGTCTTCCACATCCGCATTGCCGAACCGATGGTTCAAGCGGTTCGCCGTAAGCTCACGCGGGTCATCCACCGAGAATTGCACCCGCGGATCAAAGCCCTGACGGTTGGTGGGATTGCGGTCACGATATTCACCGCTGACATTGAAAAAGCCACGCTCGCCAATGGAAAGGCCCAGATTGCCCTGAATGGTAAGCGTTTCCCCATCGTTCACCGAGCGATTCTTGCCCGTGGGGATCAACTGGACATTGCCATTGCCATCCAGCAAGGGCTGCCCGTTCGATCCCGTGGCAACGCCGGAAAATTCAGGAATACCGGGCAAGGTGGTCACATGCTGGCCATATGTCGCGGTGAGCGATCCCCCTTCCGGGCGGGATTTCAACACCACATTGATCACCCCTGCAATGGCATCCGAACCATATTGGGCGGCCGCGCCATCACGCAGGACCTCGATGCGTTCAATGGCGCTGGCGGGCACCATGTTCAAATCCACGGCACTGGAACCGCGCCCCACAGACCCGTTCACATTCAGCAATGCGCTGGTATGACGGCGCTTGCCATTCACCAGAACAAGCGTGTGATCCGGTGCCAATCCGCGCAGAGTGGCTGGGCGAGTGGTATCGGTGCCATCGGTGATGGAGGGCTGCGGAAAGTTGAAGCTGGGCAGCAAATTGCTCAACATCTGATTGGTTTCCGTAAAGCCTTGCTTGCTCAAATCCGACGCGCTCAACACATCGATGGGAACCGGGCTATCGGCAATGGTACGGTCAAGGCGGCGGGTGCCCGTAACCACAATCTGTTCCAAAGCCGGACGCGCCTCGTCAGCCGTTTCCGTTTGTGCCAAGGCGGCGCTTCCGGACAAGCCCTCAAGCCCAAGAGCCGGGCCAACAGCCAAAAGCGCACCAAGAGCCGTCGTACGGCTCAGTTTTGCCAATCTTGACGGTGTCATTTTTCTCTCCCTTTTTTGGCAGTCCCGATTTTCGACAAGATTGCCATCGGGTTTTACCTATCTTAACGTGTAACTGAAACAACCGGACATATTACATATTTGTGCAACGCACAATCTCTTAATTCAAAAAAACGACATATAAATGAAGTCTAGGCCATAAAAGGAAACATATTCCACTTAAATAGATCGGGTTTTTGAAATAAAACTCTTTTTATCGGAATTTTTTGCCTCCGCCCCCATCGGAAAGCATCGTGGGCTCCCAACAATTCTTGACATTGCGCCCCCCGATGGATACACACGCCCAACCGTGAGACATTCCCGTTGGGCTTGGCTCGCGGCTATTGTGCTTTATCAAAAGCTATTCGGTAACAGCCTGCGGACATCGACCTCCAAGCGCGAGACCCGGTTTCGGGAACAGCTCGCCCGGTGATTTGCGGCGTACAAGATGAGAGAATGATTATGTTCGCAGTCGTGAAAACCGGCGGCAAGCAATACAAGGTGTCGGAAGGTGACGTTGTCATCATCGAACGCCTTGAGGGCTCGGCCGGCGATACCATCACCCTTGACCATGTGTTGATGCTTGGTGATGGCAAGGATCTCAAAGTCGGAACGCCCACCCTTGAAGGGACGGTCGTGACCGCTGAGATCATTGAACAAGGTCGCGGTGACAAGGTCATCGTGTTCAAGAAAAAGCGCCGCCACAACTATCGCCGCAAGCGCGGCCATCGGCAGGATCTGACCGTTCTGCGTGTGAAGGCCATCGGCGCAGGGTCCGCTAAAAAGGCTGCGTCAACGGGCGCATCAAAGTCGGAGGCCAAAAAGCCTGCCGCCAAGAAAGCAGCCCCCAAGAAGGCCGAATAAGGCCTGCAGCCCTTAGGAGTAAGACAAAATGGCACATAAAAAAGCTGGCGGTTCCTCCCGCAACGGTCGCGATACCATTGGCAAACGCCTTGGTGTGAAGAAATTTGGTGGCCAGCATGTGGTCCCCGGCAATATCATCGTGCGTCAGCGCGGCACAAAATGGCATCCCGGCACCGGCGTTGGCCTTGGCAAGGATTACACCATTTTCGCCATTGTTGAAGGCGAAGTAGTTTTCCGCAAAACCCGCGGAAAAACCCTTGTGAATGTGGCTCCTGCCGCACAAAAATAACGAAACCTGCGTCATTTGGCGTAACGGCTTCGATGGAAAACATGCAAAAAGGGGATGGAATACCATTCCCTTTTTTCGTTGAAAGAATTGGACGATGAAGTTTCTCGATCAGGTAAAAATTCACGTTCTTTCCGGCGCCGGTGGACATGGTTGTATGTCGTTCCGTCGGGAGAAATATGTGGAATTCGGCGGCCCCGATGGCGGTGACGGCGGACGCGGCGGGCATGTGATCGTGGAAGCTGTGGAAGGCCTCAACACCCTGATCGATTATCGTTATCAGCCCCATATCAAGGCACAGCGCGGCGAACATGGTATGGGCAAAAACATGACCGGCGCCTCCGGCAAGGATATTGTACTAAGCGTGCCCGTAGGCACACAGATTTTCGATGGCGACGGGGCGTTCATGATCGCCGATCTGAAAAATTTGGGCGACCGCATCCTGTTGGCACGCGGCGGTCAGGGCGGCTTGGGAAACACTCATTTCAAATCCTCCACCAACCAGGCACCCCGGCGGATCACCAAAGGCGGCGAAGCGGAAGAACTTGAAGTCATTCTGCGGTTGAAGCTGTTGGCCGATGCGGGGCTCGTCGGGCTTCCCAATGCCGGAAAATCCACCTTTTTGGCGGCCACCACCCGCGCCAAACCGAAAATTGCCGATTATCCTTTCACCACTTTGGCACCACAGCTTGGCGTTGTCGGCCTGAATGATCGGGAATTTGTACTGGCCGACATCCCCGGCCTGATCGAAGGCGCCAGCGAAGGCCTTGGGCTTGGTGATCGCTTTTTGGGCCATGTGGAACGCTGCGGCGTGTTGCTTCATCTGGTGGATAGCACGTCAGAAACCGCTGCCGAAGATTACCAGACCATCCGGGCCGAGCTGGAAGCTTATGGCAATGGTCTGGCTGAAAAGTCTGAAATTCTTGCGCTCAGCAAATGCGATGCCCTTACCGATGAGGCCCGCGAAGAAAAACGCGCCGCTTTGGAAGCTGTCGCCCAAAAGCCGGTTACCATGCTGTCCAGCGCCAGTGGCGAAGGTGTGACCGATCTTCTGTCGCAGCTTTTGGCCCGTATCGATGCGGTACGCGATCCACACTCCGTAGATCCGGAAAAAATGGAAACACCGGATACTGAACCGCAAACTGCAACCGATAACTGGTCGCCTTTGGGAGACGACTGATGCCCATGACGGGGCCGACAGTTCGTACATCCAAGCCACCGCTCCAAGGGCGGTCAACGCCGCCCGCCCTCCGTTGCTTTCCGCAATTACCGGGGATGGATTTGTGGCGCGGCCAGCGGATCGGCTTGCTTGGCGGCTCTTTCAACCCCGCCCATGAAGGGCATCTTCATATCAGCCTCGAAGCCATAAAGCGCTTGGGCCTGGATCATGTCTGGTGGCTTGTTTCACCGCAAAACCCTTTAAAAAGCAGCAAAGACATGGCGCCACTTCAAGATCGGTTGCGCTATGCCAGATCACTGGTGCGCCATCCGCGAATCCATGTGAGCGATATCGAGCAACGCCTTGGCACAACCTACACAGCCAACACGCTTGAACGACTTAAAAGTTTATTGCCCAACAGCCGCCTTATCTGGCTGATGGGGGCCGATAATCTCCAGCAATTTCCGCATTGGAACCGCTGGACCGATATTGTGGCCTCCGTACCGCTTGCGGTTTTCGACCGTAATCACTATTCTTTAAGAGGTCTGACGGGGAAAATGGCAACCCGATTTCGTCATAGCCGCCTGTCCGTTCAAGCTGCGAAAGCGCTTGCAACCAAAACAGCACCGGCTTGGGTTTTCATTCCCCTTCGCAGACACCCTGCGTCTGCCACTGAAATCCGTGAAGCGCAAATCGCGAATTCGCCGTTTTCTGTGGCTGTGAAACCAAAGGAGTAAGGTTTGCACGCCAGTGAACCGACGCCCAGCGTCACATCCAAATCCATGCCGGCGGTATCCGGTAAGCTTTTGGAAACGGTTCTCGCCACGCTCGATGATAATAAAGCGGAAGAGATCGTCTCGATCCCGTTATCGGGCAAATCCAGCATCGCCGATCATATGGTCGTAGCAAATGGACGGTCTGGCCGTCAGGTTGCCGCGCTTGCCGATCACATTGTGCGCACACTGCGCGAGCAAGGCCTTGGCCATGCCCGTGTTGAGGGGTTGCCGCAAGCCGATTGGGTGTTGATCGATGCCGGCGATGTGATTGTCCATCTGTTCCGTCCGGAAGTCCGCAGCTTCTACAATCTCGAGAAGATGTGGGCAGCGGATTTGGGTGCGGAACCTGTGGCGCACTAAGTCCAGTTTGTGGCAGATCACTTTGAACCGGTGATCGCCCGACATTTTATATGCGCTTTGCTTATGCTTGTGCGCCATGCCATCATTATGACCGGCGTGGCGTTTCTTGTGCTTTTTCTTCCGGGCGATAGTGACTAAATACCGCTTTGATGGAAATGCCCAAGGCAATGCCCTCTCCCAGCAGGGGCAGGGACGGCCCCACCCATATCACCAATAAAAGAACCCCAAGGCATGCACGCCATTTCTCGCTTCAATCTTTTGCCGGGCCGGGTACGTGCCGTATGGTGGATGTTTGCAGCGGCCCTTTTGGTGACGATGATGGGGGCCATTGTCAAAGATATGGGCCAAACCATGCCGGTGTCCCAGATCGCCGCCATTCGGTCGGTCTTTCTGGTAGCCGCGATTTTACCCTTCATGTTGCGACAAAGCCGTCGGGTGTTTCACCCCGGCAATGTGGGGCTTTTGCTGGCCCGTTCCTCGACATTGGTGATCGTCAATGTGGTCGGTTTCTGGACGCTGACACGCCTACCCTTGGTGTATGTCACCGCCATTTCCTTTTCCAAACCCTTGTTCATTGCCCTTTTGGCGGTGATGTTTTTGGGGGAAGCCATGCGCTTGCGGCGCACCATCGCCACCCTGATCGGTTTTGCCGGTGTGCTGGTGATGCTCAACCCCACCGGTGTTGCCTTGGCCCAAGGTGAAATGTTGACCGCATTGGCGGCACTTGGCGTGGCCTTTACCATGGCTGTCGGTGTGATTCTGGTAAAGCAACTGGCCGCCAGCGATCATCCCAACACCATTATTTTTTACGGCAACCTTGCGGTTCTGATTTTGCTTACCGGTCCGGCCATTGTGTTTTGGGTTCCACCTACGTCAGAGCAATGGATCGCGCTGGTTGCTCTGGGCCTGATCGGTTTGGCCTCCCAAAGCAGCTTCATCCGCGCCTATCAAGCCGCAGATGCCAGTTTCGTTGCCCCCTTTGAATATATCCGGCTGCTGTCTGCCGCCGCTGTCGGCTATGTGATATTTGGCGAAAGCCCGATATCTGGACCGCCGTGGGAGCCTTGTTGATCGTTGGCTCCACCCTTTATATCGCCAGACGCGAAGCCCAGCTTGCGCGGCGCGAGGCCATAGAGAAAACACAAGCCACCCCGGCCCAGCCCCCGGCCCCCTTTGCCGATTGATGGCTGCTGGCTTGATCCCATGCGCCAGAAGTGGCATTGAGCAAGGCAATCAAATTCCATAGCAAAGAGGCTCCTATGCAGCTCAAGGATACAGCCGTCATCGTTACAGGAGGGGCATCCGGTTTGGGTGGTGCCACCAGCCGCCATTTCGCCGCCAAAGGTGCAAAGATCGCTATTTTCGATCTGAATGCTGAAAAAGGGGCCGCTTTGGCCGCAGAAATCGGCGGGCTTTATGCGCAGGTGGATGTAACGGATGAAGCCTCCGTCAGTGCGGCTCTCGATATGGCACAAAACGCCCATGGTACGGCGCGCATTCTGGTCAATTGCGCAGGCATTGGCGCGGCAGCCAAAACCGTCAGCCGCGGCGAACCGCATCCGCTGGATAGCTTCAAAAAGGTGATCGAGGTCAATCTGATCGGCACCTTCAACTGCATCCGGCTTGTGGCCGCCCGCATGATCTCCGCCGAGCTTATGGGGGAAGAACGGGGCGTTATCATCAATACTGCCTCCATCGCCGCCTTCGACGGTCAAATCGGACAAGTGGCCTATGCCGCATCGAAAGGCGGCATTGCCGGGCTGACATTGCCCGTGGCCCGCGATTTGGCGGACAAACAGATCCGTTGCACCACCATTGCACCGGGGCTGTTTCTCACCCCCTTGCTGATGGGTTTGCCAGAAGATGCACGCATCAGCCTTGGCAAATCAGTGCCCCACCCGGCCCGCTTGGGCGATCCTTCGGAATATGCCCTGCTTGCGGAACAGATTGTGCAAAACCCCATGCTGAATGGCGAAACCATCCGGCTCGACGGGGCATTGCGCATGGCTCCGCGCTAGAATCCGGCGGCAAAAGACGGGCGCTATTCAGCGCGTACGGATGCCATCATCTTAAACAGCAAATGGGGCGCGAGACGCTTGAGCCACAAAGCCTGCATCTCGCGGCCCTTCCCCACCGAAATCTCCGGCTTGCCGCGTTCAAATCCCCGCGCGATCACCTCAGCGGCAGCCATAACGTCCATGCCCCCTGCAATCGATTCCGTCTGGCGGCCAAAAGGGGTCGCATCCCCTTTCAAGGCGTATTTTGAAATATTGGTCTGGATGAAGCCCGGCACGATGGTGGTCACGGCGATATTCTCGGCAGCCAGTTCAGCCCGAAGCGCATCGAAATAGCCCATCACCGCATGTTTGGCAGCACAATAGCCGGTCCGCAATTGAACGCCGATCTTGCCCGCCACCGAAGCGGTTACCGCCACATGCCCGCTACCTTGCGCCAGCATGATGGGCAGCACCTTTTGCGTTAGCGCAATAGGCGCGAAAAAATCCAGCTCCATAACCTTGCGATAAACCGCCATATCGGTATCCACAGCCATAGAGCGCTGGCTGATCCCCGCATTATTCACCAGCAAATCAATATGCCCGAAAGCATCCTTGGCGCGGGCCACCACATCATCCAGAGCCGCTTCATCCAGGGCATCAAAAGGCAGCACCACATATTGGTCCCCGTCCCCGCCCGCCTTGATGATCTCGGTCCGCACGCGGTTCAGTTCATCTTCCCGCCGTGCCGACAAGATAAGCCGTGCTCCGCGCTTGGCCAAAACCTTGGCCAAAGCCTCGCCAATGCCCGATGATGCCCCGGTAATCCAGACGACTTTCTTCTCGAACTGCATATGCTGCCCTTATCCTATGGCGCCACTGTCTTTCAAACGCGCTCTATCTTCTGGATCTATTCCCAATTCATCAAGGATTTCATCGCCATGCTCCCCCAATAATGGCGGGGGACGGCGATAGCTGACGGGGGTTTTCGACAGATGGATGGGATTGGCCACAGTGGGAACAGAAACGCCCAAAGGGTGATCCATATCCACCCGCATTCCCCGATGGATGGCCTGCGGATCTGCAAAGGCTTCCCCCACAGAATTGATGGGGCCATGTGGAATATTCACATGGCTTAATATTTCAAGCCAGTGGGCCGTTGTGTGAAGCCGCATCCTGGCTGCGATGGCAGGCACCAGAACATCCCGATGGCGCACCCTTAAGGCATTGGTTTCATAACTGCGGTTTCGCGCCAGCTCCGGCGCTCCGATCGCTTCACAAAAACGCTGGAACTGACGATCATTGCCCACACAGACGATCACATGACCATCTTGCGTTTCAAAATCCTGATAGGGAACGATATTGAGATGCGCATTGCCAATGCGTTTGGGGCTTTCGCCACCGATCAGATAGTTCATATTCTGATTGGCCAGCCAGCTCATTTGCGTATCCAGCAAGGCCATATCCACATATTGCCCCTCACCGGTTTTTTCCCGGTGGCTCAAAGCGGCCAAAATCCCGATGACCCCATACATGGCGGTGGTGAGATCGGCCACCGCGGTTCCCACCTTTATGGGCGGTCCACCGGCCTCGCCGGTGATGCTCATCAGCCCCGAAAGCCCCTGCACGATAAAATCATAGCCTGCCTGTTTTGCACTGGGCCCGTCTTGGCCAAACCCGGTGATCGAGCAGTAAATCAGGCCCGGATGGTCCTTCGAGAGACTGGGATAATCCAGCCCGTATTTCGCCAGTCCACCCACCTTGAAATTCTCGATCACCACATCGCTTTGGGCCGCCAGCTTGCGAATGATCTTTTGCCCCTCCGCATGTGACAAATCCACGGCAATGGAGCGCTTATTGCGATTGGCCCCCAGATAATAGGCCGCTTCTTGGTCCACACCGTCCGCATCTTTCAAATAAGGCGGGCCCCAGGCGCGGGTGTCATCGCCAGTGCCGGGGCGTTCCACCTTGATTACATCGGCTCCCAGATCGCCCAATATCTGGCCCGCCCATGGCCCTGCCAATACCCGCGACAGATCCAGAACCCTGAGATGACTTAATGGCCCCCCGCTTGTTATCGCCATAACCGTTCCTTTTCATGCGTCCTGTTGGCGCCTCATTGGTCGATCACCTGATGGTACAGGTCAAGGATCGGAGCCTAACGAATAAGGGCAATTTTTCCAGAACTGCTTTTGCCTGCCCTCTGGATCAAGGCAAAGCCCCCGCAAAAAGCCGCCTTGCCGCACTGCAACAAGAGCGCTAGGCTGATTGTCTTATGTCAAAGTGGGAGAAAGTCCATGGTGCAAACACATGAAACGGTTGGCGAGCATCGGTATCGGGAAAGTTTCGGCCGTTGGTTTGATGAATTCCATGTAGGCGATATTTACGAACACCGCCCCGGACGCACCATCACCGAAAGTGACAATACGTGGTTTTCTTTGCTCACCATGAACACCCACCCGCTGCATTTCGATGCCGAATATGCCAGCAAAACTGAATTCAAACGGCCCTTGGTGGTGTCCTCTCTCACCGTTTCCCTTTTGTTGGGCATGAGCGTTTCGGATGTATCGCAAAAGGCCATTGCCAATTTGGGCTGGAAAGAAATCCGCATGACAGCCCCGGTGTTCGTGGGAGATACCCTTTATGCGGAAAGCGAAGTGTTGGAATGTCGCGAATCCAAATCACGCCCCGGTCAGGGGATTGTCACGGTGAAAACACGGGGTAAAAACCAGAATGGCACCATCGTGTGCGAATTCGAGCGTTCTGTGCTCATTCCCAAGAAGGGTTATGGATTGGAAGGATAACTATTAAGTTTGACGCACAAAAACCTTATTGACGGGAACTTTCCTGGCACCAGAGCATTTATTGAAGAGCAACCTTCAGGAGATGCTTGTGCCAAACCCAACCTATTCCGACCTTCATGCGCTGTTTTTGAACTGTACGCTAAAGACTAGCCCCAACACCTCCCATACCGAGGGGCTGATCCATGTGTCCCAGCACATCATGGAAGCGCAAGGGGTAAAGACCGAGATCTTGCGGCCGGTGGATTATCATCTGGCCCCCGGCGTTTATCCCGATATGCGTGAACACGGATTTGATCGCGACGATTGGCCCGCCATTCAAGACAAGGTTATGGCTGCCGATATTCTGGTGCTCTGTTCACCTATCTGGCTGGGCGATAAATCCAGCGTTTGCGCCCACAGCATCGAACGGCTTTATGGCTTTTCCGGCGAATTGAATGAGCAAGGGCAATATGCCTATTATGGCCGGGTTGGGGGATGTTTGATTACCGGCAATGAAGATGGCATCAAACATTGTGCCATGAATATTCTCTATTCATTGCAACATCTTGGCTACACAATCCCGCCACAGGCCGATGCCGGATGGATTGGCGAAGCGGGCCCCGGACCATCTTATCTGGACAAAGGCTCACACGGGCCGGACAATGATTTCACCAACCGCAACACCACCTTCATGACATGGAATCTGCTCCATCTGGCGCGGATGCTGAAAGATGCGGGCGGTATTCCGGCTCATGGCAATCAGCGCTCCAAATGGGAAGCCGGTTGCCGCTTTGATTTCGAAAATCCGGACTATCGGTGAATCATAATCTTCCTGCGCCCTGATTGCTTGGCCCGGTTATCGCTTTCACAGGCCGTAACAGCTGTTCCATAATCCGGCGTAAAGGACAGCCTCATGATGATATTGACATTAGAAACATTGGGCGGACTGGGGCTGTTCTTGCTCGCCATGACCATGCTGACCGATGGGCTAAAGGCCATGGCTGGCACCGGATTGCGCAACATGCTCAAAGAAGGTACCCACTCGAACCTGCGCGGGGCGTCCTTGGGAGCAATGATTACCGCCATCGTACAATCTTCCAGTGCCGTGACCGTTGCGACCATCGGCTTTGTCAATGCTGGTATTCTGGCAATGCCGCAAGCCCTGAGCATTGTTTTCGGGGCGAATTTGGGTACCACCATGACCGGCTGGTTGGTCAGTCTCACCGGCTTTGATTTCAGGATCGAAGCCCTTGCCTTGCCTCTTGTGGCCTTGGGGACGGCTTTTCGCATGCTGGCCGGGCGCAGCAGATTTCAGGGCCTTGGCACCGCTTTGATCGGCTTTGGCCTGTTTTTTCTTGGCCTGTCCATTTTGAAAGACAGCTTCACAGGCTTTGGCAGCCAGCTTGATCTGGCCGCCTTTGGCTCAGGAGATGTGCGCGGCATCGCAATCATGCTGGGCATCGGATTTGCGATCACGGCCATCACCCAATCATCCAGCGCCTCCATCGCCTTGATCATCACCGCTGCCAGTCAGGGGGCGCTGTCTTTGCCTGTTGCTGCGGCGGCCATTATCGGCGCAAATCTGGGCACCACCAGCACTGCATTTCTTGCCAGCTTTGGTGCCACCTCTGCCGCGCGGCGTGTTGCCGCCGGACATATTGTCTTTAACGGTATCACGGCTATTTTAGCACTGGCGATCCTGCCCTTGCTTATTTTGATGGTGCGTCATGCAGGGGACCTTTTAGGTCTGGGGGAAAGTACCGCCGCAACTTTGGCATTGTTCCACAGCCTTTTCAATTTGCTGGGGATCATCGTGCTTTTGCCCTTCACAAACCAGATAGCGCGGTTCCTCGATCGATTTTTCAAAACCGCAGAAGATGATGTGTCGCGCCCAAAATATTTGGACAACACGCTGATTTCCATGCCGGTTCTGGCACTTGATGCCCTTTATCAAGAAGTCACACGCATGCACATATTGACAGCAAAGCTTGCTCTTGCCGCCTTCACGCCCGGCGCTCAAAAGCCGGCAGGGCTCGTGGGGATGGCCCATGCCGTGACCACCCTTGGCGACAATATTTCCTATTATACCATCGAGATCAGCACCGGCAGCATGTCCAGAGCATCGGCACTGGAGTTTCCTTTGGTCTTGCGCACCATCCGCTATCTGGCGGAAACGGCTAATTTAACCCCCAGTGCCAGCCAATTGCGGGTTCTTTTGGATAATTTGGAAGATCCCCATGCAAAAATGGCTTTGCGGACCGTCCTGCAATCCGGGCATTACTGCGTCTCGTTAAGTGCAGAAAAGGCAGTTTTTGACCCTCAAGAGCTAGATCAGGCCCTAAGCCGTTTTCAAGGGGACTATGCGGCGGCCAAATCGGCCCTTTTAATATCAGGAAGCAACCGCACCATCGACATTGCAAAATTGGATCTTTTGCTAAACGATTTGAGCCAAATGCGCCGCATGATAGAGCAAATCACCAAGGCGGCGCGTACATTGCGCGATATGCTGGCCCGCGCCTCTACCCAATCACAAGATCAAGGCAAAGAACCGAAAAGTACCGGAACAACGCCGGATAGCACCGGAGAACCATCTCCGATGCCCGCATCCGGCCCGGCCCCGCAATAGGGGCGTTTCCTTAGCGCTTTGGTTTCATTTTGGACGCCCACATTTTGCGTGCTTTGACCACTTTCGGGGCCACCACTGCTGCGCAATAGGGTTGGTCCGGATTGTTGGCGAAATAATCCACATGATAATTTTCCGCTGCCCAAAAAGGCCCGGCGGGAACAATCTGTGTCACCACGGTCCCGTCCCAGATATCGGCGGCACGTTTGGCGGCGGCAAGAGCATCGCGTTCTTGTTCCGCATCATAGAAGAACACAGCGGAGCGATAATGTTCGCCCACATCATTGCCTTGGCGATTGATCTGGGTGGGGTCATGCATGGTGAAAAATACATCCAGAATATCGGAAAAGCTGATCAATGCCGGATCATAGGAAAAATGCGCCACCTCCGCATGCCCGGTACCGCCCGCACACACTTCTTGATAGCTGGGCCGTTCCACATGCCCACCCATAAAGCCGGGCTGCACACCCTCTACGCCAATCAGATCCTTGAACACCGCTTCTGTGCACCAGAAGCAGCCGCCCGCCAGTGTCGCCTTTTTCATGACCATGTCTCCAGCCGCCAAACCAATTATTCGGCAGGCGCGTTCACGCGTAAAATCATCTCACGGATATGTTCAAGGGCCGTTTCAGCCTTTGCCCCATCCGGTCCACCGGCCTGGGCCATATCGGCCCGACCGCCACCACCTTTTCCGCCCAAAGCCTTTGCAGCAACCTTCACCAGCTCGACCGCGCTTAGCTGATCGGTAAGATCATCGGTTACGCCAACCAGAACTGCGGCCTTGCCGTCATTCACCGCCACAAAAGCTGTCACACCGCTGCCCAGTTTTTTCTTGGCATCATCAGCCAGCCCCCGCAGATCCTTGGGGTTCACCCCATCCAGAACCTGCCCAAGGAACACCACATCCCCCAATGTTTCGGTATCCGCGCCCTTGGCCGTGCCGCCCCCCAAAGCCAGCGCCTTTTTAGCGTCCGACAACGCACGCTCCAGCTTTTTCACCTGATCCGCCAATTGGGAAACCCGTTCGGGCAAATCGGCTGGTGCCACTTTCAACTGTGCCGCAGCCGAACGCAAAAGAGCCTCTTCATCCAAAAGATAACGCCGGGCGGCCTCGCCGGTCAGGGCCTCGATCCGCCGCACCCCGGAGGCCACAGCGCCTTCGGAAACGATCTTGAACAGCGCGATATCGCCCAAACGATGCACATGGGTGCCGCCGCATAATTCCACGGAATATGCGGCATCATCCTGCGTGTCATTGCCCATGGACAGCACACGCACCTCATCGCCATATTTTTCGCCGAACAAAGCCACAGCCCCCGCTTCCAAGGCATCGTCATAGGACATCAGCCGGGTGGAAACATCGCCATTTTGCCGAATAAGCGCATTCACCTGCGCTTCAATCTGTGCAAGATCGTCAGCATCAAGGGCTTTGGGATGGGTGAAATCGAACCGCAGCCGGTCATCGCTGACCAACGATCCTTTTTGCGCCACATGTGGTCCCAAATGCTTGCGTAAGGCGGCATGCAGCAAATGGGTGGCGGAATGATTGGCGCGAATACGATTGCGCCGGTCGGCATCCACATGCAAATGCACCACATCACCAACACGCAGGCTGCCTGCGGTCACCTCAAGCTCATGGACCCAAAGAGCGCCGATCTGCTTTCGCGTGTCTAAAACCTTGCCTTCAAACCCGTTGTCACCGGAGACGGTGCCCCGGTCACCTGCCTGACCACCGGACTCCGCATAAAAGGGCGTTTGATTGACCACCAGTTGCACAACGGCGCCTGCATCAACGCCGTCAATCCGTTCGCCATCTTTCACCAGCGCCAGTGTTTTGCCTTCGGCATCAAGTGCGCTATAGCCCAAAAATTCCGTTCCGCCCGCTTCGTCGCGCAGGTCGAACCACAGTTTTTCCGTGGACTTCTGCCCAGAGCCGGACCAGGCAGCCCGCGCCTTCGCACGCTGTTCAGCCATGGCCGTTTCAAAGCCCGCACTATCCACCACGCGCCCGTCTTCGCGCAACGCATCTTGCGTCAAATCAAGGGGAAAGCCAAAGGTGTCATAAAGGCGGAATGCCACATCGCCGGGCAAAGCCTGGGAGGGGGACAATTTCCCCACCTCTTCGTCCAATAGCCGCAAGCCACGCTCCAGCATGGACCGGAAACGCTCCTCCTCGAGCTTCAAGGTTTCAGTGATCAAAGGCTGAGCCCGCCGCAGTTCGCCAAATGCTGTGCCCATTTCATCCACCAGTGCGGGCACCAAACGGTGCATCAAAGGCGCACGGGTTCCCAGCATATGGGCATGGCGCATGGCCCGGCGCATGATCCGCCGCAGCACATAGCCACGCCCTTCATTGGACGGCAAAACACCATCGGCAATCAAAAAGCTCATGGCGCGTAAATGGTCAGCAATAACCCGATGCGATGCCCGTTCTTTGCCTTCGGCTTTCACCCCCGTAAGATCGACCGAAGCGGCAATCAGCTTTTTAAACAGGTCGATATCATAATTATCATGCACGCCTTGCAGAACGGCTGCGATACGCTCCAGGCCCATGCCCGTATCGATAGAGGGTTTGGGCAGCGCATGGCGGGTTCCATCGCCCGGCTGTTCAAATTGCATGAACACCAGATTCCAGATTTCGATAAAGCGGTCGCCATCTTCATCAGGGCTGCCCGGCGGGCCACCCGGAATATCCGCCCCATGATCAAAGAAAATCTCGGAGCATGGCCCACAGGGCCCAGTATCGCCCATGGACCAGAAATTGTCCGACGTAGCGATGCGGATGATTCGCTCTTCCGGAAGGCCGGCGATTTTCCGCCAAAGATCGAAGGCTTCATCATCATCATGATAAACGGTGACCAGCAAACGATCACGATCAAGGCCGAAGGTGCCGGTTACCAGATCCCATGCAAAGCCAATGGCCTGATCCTTGAAATAATCCCCGAAGGAAAAATTCCCCAACATCTCGAAAAAAGTGTGATGCCGCGCCGTATAGCCCACATTATCGAGATCATTATGCTTGCCGCCCGCCCGCAAACATTTTTGCGATGAAACCGCCCGGCTATAATCGCGTGTTTCCGCACCGGTGAACACATTCTTGAAAGGCACCATCCCGGCATTGGTAAAAAGCAGGTCGGGTCGTTATTGGGCACCAGTGGCGCGGATGGCACCGGCTGATGCCCCCGCGCACCAAAAAATTCAAGAAAACTTTGACGGACAGAATTTGTATCTGAAGGACGGCTCATAACGGGATTCATTCTCAAACAGGCTGGCTAAGGAAATGACGGCATCAATACGCACATCATGTCTTTCATCACGGGGCTGCCGTCAAGGCCCACCCGCAGCGAAATTCCGGCCCACCTGTAAAAGAACGATCCAGACAGCCCCGCCAAAGAACGGGAAACGCACGAATTACGCCTCTGGCTTACCGTCTTCCGTCAGCATCTTTTGCGACACAAGACCCGATGCTTTTCTCACGGCTTGTTCAATGGTATCGGCGATTTCAGGATGCTCACGCAGGAAAGTCTTGGCATTTTCACGCCCCTGCCCGATGCGCTGGCTGTCATAAGAATACCATGAGCCGGATTTTTCAACCACGCCGGCCTTCACCCCCAGATCCAACACTTCCCCCATTTTGGAAATGCCAAGCCCGTACATGATATCGAATTCGACCTGTTTGAACGGCGGAGCCATCTTGTTTTTTACCACTTTCACCCGCGTGGCGTTGCCCACAATATCGTCTTTGTCTTTGATCTGGCCGGTGCGGCGAATATCCAGCCGGACAGAGGCATAGAATTTCAAGGCATTACCGCCAGTGGTGGTTTCGGGATTGCCATACATCACACCGATTTTCATACGAATTTGGTTGATGAAAATCACCATGCAGTGGGATTTGGAAATGGAGCCTGTCAGCTTACGCAAAGCCTGACTCATCAACCGCGCCTGCAGCCCCACATGGCTGTCGCCCATTTCTCCTTCCAGCTCGGCCCGTGGGGTAAGGGCGGCAACGGAATCCACCACCAGAACATCCACAGCCCCCGACCGCACCAATGTATCGGCGATTTCAAGCGCCTGCTCGCCGGTATCAGGCTGGGAAATCAGCAATTCATTCACATCCACACCCAGCTTTTTGGCATAGGATGGATCAAGCGCATGTTCGGCATCCACGAATGCCGCCACACCACCTGTTTTCTGAATTTCCGCAACGGTGTGAAGGGCCAATGTGGT
The DNA here is from genome assembly GCF_008579125.1 of Iodidimonas gelatinilytica. Lineage (NCBI taxonomy): Bacteria > Pseudomonadati > Pseudomonadota > Alphaproteobacteria > Iodidimonadales > Iodidimonadaceae > Iodidimonas > Iodidimonas gelatinilytica. The sequence goes on from NZ_BKCL01000006.1 coordinate 29,142, forward strand.
TTTACCGGAGCTTTCCGGCCCATAGATTTCGATGATTCGGCCTTTTGGCAAACCACCAATCCCCAAGCAATATCAAGCCCCAAAGACCCCGTGGACACCACATCCGCTTCCATGCTGGGGCCGCGCTGCCCCAATTTCATCACCGAACCCTTACCGAATGCCCGATCAATCTGAGCCAAGGCGGCATCGAGCGCTTTTTGTTTATCCACGGATTGCTCCCCAACAACTTTCAAGGTGGCACCAGCCATTTCTTCGCTCCTTATTTCATGCCTTGGCATATGGATCAATCATGAGCGAATGTACCGTCTTTGTTCTTTTTCGGCAAGACAAAATATTCTACTTTTGTTCTCACCCCGCTTTTGAAGAAAATCCCAAGAAATTTCAGCTCAAAGCGGTCTTGACCGTTTCTGCCAACTGTTTGAGAGAAAAGGGCTTTGGCAAGAAATGAAAATCCTCACTGCCTTCGCCAACCCCTTTACGGAACACATCTTCCGCATAGCCGGAGATGAACACCACGCGCAAATCGGCGCGCAATTCCCGCGCCTTTGAAACCAGGGTGGGGCCATCCATATTGGGCATCACCACATCGGAAATCAGCAGATCAATATTGCCCACTTCTTCACGAACGATGGCCAGCCCTTCCTCACCAGAGGCCGCTTGCAACACTGTATATCCCTTATTGCCAAGGGCACGCGATGCAAACATCCGCACGGCATCTTCATCTTCCACCAGCAAGATGGTGCCTTTGCCTGTCAGGTCACGGGCAGCGGCGGAAACTTGCGGTTGCGATTCTGCCGGAACATGATCATGTACCGGCAAATAAACGCGGAAGGTGGAGCCTTCCCCTTCAGAGCTTTCCACGAAAATAAAGCCGCCAGTCTGCTTGATAATCCCATAAACCGTGGACAACCCCAAGCCCGTGCCCTTCCCCACATCCTTGGTCGTGAAGAACGGTTCGAAAATCTTGTTCACGATTTCAGACGGAATGCCGTGGCCATTATCTGACACTTCGATCAAGACATAATGCCCCAATGGCATCACCGAATAATTCTGAACCAGCGTATCATCTGGCCCGACGGCTTTAGTGCGAATGGTCAAGGTGCCGCCACCATCCATGGCATCGCGGGCATTAACCGCCAGATTCATAATCACTTGCTCGAACTGGCCTTGATCAACCCGCACCGCACCCACATCACGGCCATGGATCATATTCAGTTGGACTGTTTCACCGATCAAGCGCCGCAGGAGATTGGAAAGATCCGCCAGCACATCGGTGATCATCAAAACCTTTGGCCGCATGGTTTGCTGGCGTGAAAAAGCCAAAAGCTGCCGCACCAGATTCGAGGCCCGATTGGCATTTTGCTTGATCTGCATAATATCGGAGAACGAATGGTCCCCCGGCCCGTGGCGCACCAAAAGCAGATCACAAAATCCGATGATCGCCGTAAGAAGATTATTGAAATCATGGGCCACACCGCCCGCAAGCTGCCCCACAGCCTGCATTTTCTGAGCCTGTACAAATTGCCGTTCCAGGCTTTTCTGCTGGGTTGTATCGATCAAATGCACAAGGGCCGCCCGCCCTTCCACCGATCCAGCGGTGAAATAAACACCTGTCCGGTTCTGGGGGGCTGGGTATTGAACGCCACCTCTCGCGGGGAGGCAACGACAGCTTGATGAACAGTTTGGGCGATGTCACTTCTTAGGGACTCACGATCATCGGCGGCCAGATAATCGATCAGCATATCGCCGCGGCGTGGCATGCGGTTTGGTGCAAAGCGTTTGAAAGATTTATTGAATTCCGACAAACGCCCGTCACCATCCACAATCGCCAGCCCCACAGGGGCTGCATCGAACAGCGATTTCAGCAAGGAAGTATCGGCCTCGGCGGCAGCCCCCGTCGCCGCACCGGGTCGATGTACAAGGATCACCCGTCCAGAGGGCGTTTCATTGGAAGAAGGCGCGTCCGGCGGAAAATCGCCTTCCGAGAAGACTTTTTTCAACAAAGTACCGCCACCACCGGTTTTCAACTCGGCACGTTTGGGGTCAATCAGCAAACGTGCGGTCAGTAATGGTATTTCCGACGCATCGGCAATCCCCAGCCACAAAGCCAGTTGTTCATTGATATAGATCACCTTCCCCGAAGCATCGGCGCGGGCGCACCCAATCTCGATCTCGCTCAATCCTTGCCCTATGGAACCGACTGTCAGGTCGATATCCTTATTCCTATCGGGGGCCTGATCGGCAAAAGACCACAGGCGATATCCGCAACATATGGTGCCTGCGATGTCGCAGATATAAGAGCCATCATCCGCAGCCTTGTTCATGGCCTCTTCCGGCCCCAAAGCCCCGAACATGGCCCGATAGGCCACATTGGCAACAACCAGATCACCATGTGCATCGCCCAAAGCAGCAGGCTGCGGCAAAGCACCGATCAATTCCGATAATTGATCCAGATCCGGCATAGATTGGGTACGGCGCAATCCACGCAACAGAATCAGGATTCCGCCGCCCGCCGCAAACAACACGGTGGCCCCGATCGTCAGCCCTTTGGACCAATCCCCCTGCGCGCCAAATAACAAAACGCAGGCCAAAGACAAGGTGAAGGCCGCAATGGAAATAATCAGGATAGGACGCTGGCCGGTTTCATAAGGATCGGCCATATCGGTGAAAGGCATCGCCCGCGCCTCGTCTTTGATTGTCCCCTTTGCCAAGTGACGAAACCCCTTCATAAGCCACCCAATTCCCCCGCAGAGGCCCCCTTAATTGGTCGGACGATAGCTTGCCCGCCCGCTCTTTTTCAGGCGTAGCACGTAGCTGATGATCTGCGCCACTGCCTGATAATGATCGGGCGGAATATCATCATCAATTTCAACTGTGGCATAAAGAGCCCGTGCAAGGGGCGGATTTTCCACCATCGGGATATTATGCTCTTCCGCCACTTTGCGAATACGCATGGCCACATCGTCCACGCCTTTCGCCAACACTTTGGGAACTTCCATTTGCCCATGGCTGTATTTCAAGGCAATGGCATAATGGGTCGGGTTGGTTACCACCACGCTGGCTTCGGGCACCGCGGCCATCATCCGCTTACGGGATTTTTCCAGACGGATCTGGCGCAAGCGCTGCTTGACCATGGGATCGCCTTCCATCTGCTTGTGTTCGTCTTTCACTTCCTGTTTGGACATGCGCATTTTCTTGGTGTGCTGCATGCGTTGAAAGACCACATCGATCCCGGCCACCACTGTCATCGCCCCGATCACGCCGAACATCACTTTCAAGGATAAGGCGACCGTTGTTTCTGTCATGGATTGAACCGGCTGGCTGACCAGGGCCACAAGCAAGCCCCGTTCCGGCCAGACGATCATTCCCACCACAAGAGAGACAATCAGCAATTTCGCCAGACTTTTAAGGAAATCCGCGGCCCGCTGTGCGGAAAACATCCGCTTTGCCCCGGCCAAAGGGGAAATTTTATCCAGCTTGGGCATCAGCTTTTCGGTGGTGAACATGATCTTGTTCTGCACCAGATTTCCCGCCAAAGCCCCCAGCAGCAAAATTCCCATAGGCAGCAGCAAAACCAGAAGGATTTTGCCCCCCACCTCGCGCATCAGGCTCAAAATCGCATAGCCATCCATGGGAATGTCATAGGCGTGGGATAAAAACCCCGCCGTTTGCGTGCGCACCGTTGTCGTCGTGATATCCGCAGTAAGCAAAAAGGCGAACGCGCCAGCTACCAGCATCATCCAATGCTTCAGCTCCTGACTTTGTGGCACATCCCCTTTCTTCGCCGCTTCCTCCAGCTTTCGCGCAGAGGGGTCTTCCGTTTTTTGGGCGTCGTCTTCATTGCCCTCCGCCATGCGCCCCTCCTCAGGTCAGGAATACTGCCAATTGCTCTTCAAACGCGCTCAGGAACCACATCATCATCGCCGGAAAAGCGATCAGCAAAATCAGAAACCCCATAAAAATATTCAAAGGCATCGCAACAAAAAAGACGGGAAGCTGCGGCATCAGCCGGGCCGTCAGCCCAAGGCCGATATTAAACACCACACCGAATACGATAAATGGCGCAGAAATTTGCACACCCAGCAAGAATGTATCCGCCACTACATCCAGAACCGCTTGGGCAAAGCCCGACAGTACCGGCATTTGCCCCACGGGGAACAGGCTGTAACTGTCCACCATGGCATTCAGCATAAGCAAATGCAGATCGGTGGCGAACAAAAGCGCCACCCCCGTTACGGAAAAGAAGCTGGCGAAAATGGCGCTTTGCTGGCCCTGGGTCGGATCAAACTGCTGCGAGGCCGCCAAGCTGGTCTGAAACGCAACGATGGTCCCCGCCACATTAAGCGCATTCAGGATCAGCCGGGCGGTCATGGCGATCATCAAGCCAATCAGGAATTCAAGGATCAAAAGCGCCGCCAACAGGATCGGGCTGGATGGAATTTGCGGCATGTCGGCGCGGACCAGACCATAGACCATCCCAGCAACCCCGACCGCTGCGGCGATCCGGATGCGTGGCGGGATTTGCTGTTCGCCAAAGGCCGGCGCAAAACCAAACAAGGCTCCAATGCGGACCAGCACCAACAAGAATCCAAAGATTTCAACGGGCAGGATCTCTTGCAACACGGCCGGTTATCCTCCGCTGGCCACCCGATCCATCAACCGCATCATCAAATCCCCCATCTGCGCCCCCATAAGAGGAAGGAACAACAGCAGGGACAAAAAGATGGCGATAATTTTCGGAACGAAAGTCAGGGTCATTTCCTGAATTTGGGTCAGCGCCTGAAACAGCGCGATGATCAGCCCCACCCCAAGGCCCACCGCCATCACCGGACCGGACACGATCAACAGCGTGTAAATTGCATCCCGCGCCACATCCAGAATATCCGCACCGTTCACCGGGCCGCCCCTCTATGGTTAACGTGGTTGATTAAAAGAAAAGCCGCAGTCTTGAGCCTGCGGCACAAAAAATACGGCTAACCCATTCAGGTTCCCCGTTAAATCGGCATACGCATGATTTCCTGATACGCGGAAATTACCCGATCCCGTACCGTTGTCACCGTTTCAAGCACCATTTCCGCATTGGAAATGGCCGTTACCACATCCACCATATCCGCCTGACCTGCTACCGCCTGTGCGCTAACACTTTCCGCAGCCGATACGGCGTTTGTCGTCTCGGAAACCATGTTTTCCACCATGGCACCAAAACCGCTGCCTGTGCTGGCAACCTCGGCAGCGCCACCGCCCATACGGCCAAGAGACGCCCCATAAGCATTTGCAGCATCAAGCATTTTGGTATCCATCACATATCGCTCCGGTATAAATTTAACGCAGAATCTCTAAGGTACGCACGCTCATGGATTTAATGGCATCAATGACATTCAGATTGGCCTGATAGGTGCGCTGCGCCTGCCCCATATCCATGGCTTCCACCATGCCATTCACATTGGTCGTTTTCACATAGCCATTGGCATCGGCACCGGGATGGCCGGGGTCAAAGCGGGTTCCGAAATCGGCCTTGTCGAATTCCACTTTCTTTACTTCCACCATTTCCACATCCAGCGTGCGGTCCAGAACATTGGCGAAGGTAACGGTTTTGCGGCGATAAGGATCTTCATTGGGGCTCGATGCTTCCGACGCGGAATTGGCCAGATTTTCCGCGATGACACGCATCCGCGTGGTTTGGGCTTTCAAGCCCGATGCGGAAACCTGCATCGCCTTCATCAGATCATTGTCCACAGCCCTGTCTCCCCGTCCAATCAATTACCATTCGATCCGCGCAAGGCCGACCGCAAAAACCCGACCTGTTTGCGATAAAGTTCAACCATCATGCCGTGATCCATCTGGTTTTGGGCCACAGCAAGAAGTTGCTCTTCCAAATCCACCGCATTGCCATCCGGCGCCACTTCCGTGACCGGCGCATCCACCACGCGAAGCCCGTCAGAGCCATCACCGGCACCAGCAAAATGCCCGGCCTGGGTTGCCCGCAATCCCACAGAGCGCGGCCCCACCGTCCGGGAAGCGGACGTACTATCCACCAAAGCGCTGAAATCCTGTGCCGCAAGCGCCTGCGGCTTATATCCCGGCGTATCAGAATTGGCGATATTCTTGGCCAGCACAGTCTGATTGCGATTCAGCCACTGCATCCGGTCTTTGATCGCCGCCATCAATGGGATCTTCGAGAGATCCATGCTCTCAGTCCTTCCCGTCACATCATGGTGTCTTGGCCGTCAAACCGACCATGGGCCATGATTGCTCACACCAGAAACACAGGACATAATCAAACAAATCCGGTTAAGAGCAAGTTAAGATTTTCGCGCAGCCTGCCTTATTGCCAAGCCTTTGGCAAGTTTAAGGATATTTTTACCATAAAGGCGTTCCATGGCGCTTTACCTCTTGGCGTTTTTGTCGCAGAAAGCTTTATGACCAGCCTTGATGTCGCCAATGCCATATTCTCTTTGCTGATCGTCATCGGCCTGATTGCGGCGCTTGCCTTTTTGGTGCGCCGTTTGGGCAGGACGGACAGCATGGCCATCCTTGGGAAAAAGCGCGCCTCGCGGCGGCTGGTTATCAGGGAAAAGCTCAATGTGGATGCCCGTAATTACCTGGTTCTGGTCGCCTGCGACGATCAGGAACATCTTGTGATGGTCAATCAGTCCGGCGGCTTTGTGGTGGAAAAAAATATCCCGCAAAATCCTGTGCAAGCCAGCGACACACAGCCCAGTTCCGCACCCTATAACCAATCCGAAAGCCATCAAGGAGCCTCCCATTGAGCCAGGCAGCGCGCACATGGCCCCATAAATGGCTTCTGCCCTTTGCAGCGGTCAGTATCGCAGTGCTGCTCATGCTGGTTTGGCAAGCCCCGGCTTTCGCCCAGTCCCTGTCGATTGATATGGGGCAAGACGGCACCTTGACGGGCCGTGTGGTGCAATTATTGCTGCTGGTTACCGTTCTTACCCTTGCGCCCTCGATCCTTATTGTCATGACATCCTTCACCCGCATGGTGGTGGTGTTGTCGCTTTTGCGCTCGGCTTTGGGCACCCAGCAAACCCCGCCCAATGTGGTCTTGATCAGCCTCGCCTTGTTTCTGACCGGCTTTATCATGGCACCCACCTTGCAAGCCGCATGGCAACAAGGGGTTCAGCCGATGATCGACGAAGAAATCACCCCTGCAGAGGCGTTCCCCGCGGCCACCGGACCGTTCAAGGATTTCATGCTTGCCAATGTGCGTGAAAAGGATCTGGAGCTTTTCCTTGATGCGGCAGACACCGAACGCCCCGAAACACCACAAGCCGTGCCGCTGACCAGCCTGATCCCGGCCTTTGTAATCAGCGAATTGAAACGGGCCTTCGAGATCGGGTTTTTGATTTACATCCCGTTTATCGTGATCGATTTGGTAATTGCGTCGATCCTGATGTCCATGGGGATGATGATGCTGCCGCCGGTGCTGATCAGCCTGCCGTTCAAGCTGATCTTTTTCGTGTTGGTGGATGGCTGGCATCTGGTGGCCGGCAGCCTTCTCAAAAGTTTCAATGGCGGTTAGCCGGGATAAGCCGCCACATAGTCGTCAATGGCTGCCATATGGCGGGCTTTTGCCGTCCCGTCCAGAAATGACCCACGAAAGCTGTTTTTTGCCAACACCGCCAGATCATCGCGGCTGAGGTTCAAAGCTTGCGCCACTGCCAGATAATTGTCTGTCAGATAGCCGCCAAAATAAGCCGGATCGTCGGAATTCACCATCACATGAAGGCCACTCTCCATCATGCTTTTCAAAGGATGGTGGGCCATATCGTCGATCACACAAAGCTTCAGATTGGACAGCGGGCACAGGGTCAGTGTCATGCCGGAGCGGGCAAGCCGTGCGACCAATTCCGGATCATCAAGGCAGCGATTGCCGTGATCGATGCGGTCCACATGCAAAATATCCAGCGCTTCATGGATATAGGGCGCCGGGCCTTCTTCCCCCGCATGGGCAACGCGTTTCAGCCCCCGCGCGCCTGCCTCTTTGAATATCCGTGCGAATTTGGAAGGAGGATGGCCCAGTTCCGATGAATCCAGCCCCACGCCTAAAATGCGGTCCAGATAAGGATCGGCCATGGCCAAGACATCAAAGGCGGCTTCTTCGCTTAGATGCCGCAAAAAACACAGGATCAAGCCGGATGTGATGCCAAAATCGCGTTCGCCATCATCTAAAGCCGCCAATATCCCATCTGCCACGGCTTCAAAGGCAATGCCCCTGTCGGTATGGGTTTGCGGATCGAAAAACACTTCCACATGCTGCACATTTTCCTGAGCCATGCGCTTGAGATACGCCATGGTCAGATCATAAAAATCCCGTTCATCGCGCAGCACATCGGCGCCCGCATAATAAATATCCAGAAAATCCTGCAAATTGGAAAAGTCATAGGCAGCCCGAACGGCGTCCACAGTCTCATAAGGAATGGCGACAGCGTTTCGCTGTGCCAGTGCAAACATCAACTCCGGCTCCAAAGAGCCTTCCAGATGCAAATGCAACTCGGCCTTTGGCAGGCCTTTGACAAAATCTCTTAGCGCATCGTCCACGGCATGTCGCTCCTTGTTGAGCGAAAACCATAACCGCCCCGCCCTGCGCTTTCAATGGATGCGCCGCGCACCGCACGACGCCCGTTCGACCGCTAACGAACCATATGGCGTTTTCTATGAAGGCAAGCACGCAACAAAAAACCCGGGGACAAAATCCCCGGGCCTTTTTCCGAAACTTGGAAAGCTGCCTTAGAATTTGGCAGACAGTTCAACACCCCAAATCGGAGGTTCATTGACGAAACCGGTGAGATTGTTGAAATCAATCCCGCCCTTCAGTTCCGTTTCGTCGGTGATGTTGCGGCCATAAAGGGCAAAGTCATATTTGCCGTTTTCCAGAGCATAACCAACCCGCAGGCCACCGATCAGCTCTTTACCGCTGCGGAATTCCACCGAGTCATACAAGAAGAAGTTCTTTTCACTGGTGAAAGCCCAGTCGGTATAGGCATAAAGCTCACCATCATTCCCAACAGTGATGCCATAGCGTGCTGTCCAGTTGGCGATCCAACGTGGAGCCTGCGGCAGATCGTTGCCGTCAAGAGCTGCCAAACCATCGACAATGGGATCCAGCACCGTGCAGGCAGCACAGAACTGCGTCCGCAAATCAGGATCGTTGATTTCCGTGAAGTTATAGCTGGTACCGGCTGTCACGAACAGATTGCTCGTTACCGCCCATTCCAGATCCAGTTCCACACCGGCCAGATCGGTATCCGCCGCATTCACCAGACGGTTGAAATTGGCATCACCGCCCACGGCTGTCAGTTGTTGGCCATCCATGTCGCTGACATAGGCCGACAAATTGACACGGGCACGGCGTTCAAACAGTTCTGCCTTCACACCGGCTTCCACGGAGAAAATTTCTTCCGTATCGGCAACGGTCACTTCATCGCCGAACAGCAAACGGCCCTGAATGGACGGGGCGCGGAAGCCCTTGGCTGCACGGGTATAAACGCTCACATCATCATTGATGGTATAGGTTGCGCTCACATCCCAGCTCAGCACTTCGTCCGAAGGATTGGCTTCCAAAGGCCCGATAGGACCGACGCCAAGGAACGACAAAGGCGACAAGTCACGGGACGCCGTGAAATCCTTGTCGTCTTCGGTGTAGCGCACGCCGCCTTCGATCACCAGATCGGGGGTCACTTCGATATTCACATTGGCAAAAATGGCCCAGGATTCAGACTTCTGACGCTGCGCGGCAAAGCCGTTGGGAGCATTATTGTCCAGTGAATTGAAATTGGTGCTCTCGATTTTCAGATCTTCATTGAAATAGAAGAATCCGGCCTGGAAATCGACCATCCCCAGATCATTGCTGGCGATACGCAGTTCTTGCGTCCATTGATCCAGATCGGGCACGGCATCAGCAGTTGCCGCATTGAACGGAATAAAGCCGGGAGTGGAAGGCACGCCTTCAAACTCGCCACCAAAGCCGCCATCCACATCGCCCACAGAGAACACTTCGCCATGCTCAAAGCCGGTGATGGAGGTGATGGTGAAATCCCCCATATCATATTCCAGCTTGGCGGTAAGGCCGCGCTGATCCAACTCCTGATTGTTGACGCCATCCTGGGTGACGCTGCGGCGGTCGAAATCGTCCACCAGCCCACCAACGCCCGGCTCGATGATATTGGCACGGAACACACGCGACGAACCATCAAGCGAACGCGCATGGAAGTTCACCAAAGCACTGAAGCGATCCGTGGGCGTATAAAGCAACTGTACCCGGCCCGCGAAATCATCATAGCCTTCGGTCTGATCACGGTTTGCAAGGAAACCCGGGGCTTCATTGGTGACATAATCATCGCGGTGCTGATGGCGTACCGATGCACGAATGGCCAGCACGTCCTGAACGATCGGGCCACCAACGGCGCCTTCAAATTCGATGGTATCAAAGCGGCCATAATTGAACTTGGCATAGGCATCGAATTCTTGCGTGGGCTTTTTGGCGTCCAGCTTGACGATCCCGGCCGGGGTATTGCGGCCAAACAGTGTACCTTGCGGTCCGCGCAACACTTCCACACGGTCCAGATCGAAAGCGGGCATGCCTTTCAGGATCGGATTTTCCATGACGATTTCATCATAGATCAGCGATACCGGTTGCGACGCATTCAGATCGAAATCCGTATTCCCAAGACCGCGAATATAAAAGCGCGGAAAGGTGCGGCCAAAAGACGATTCAATAGTCAGGCTGGGGATACGGCCAGACAAAAAGCGGATATCGGACCCTGCGGAGTTCAGCACATCAAGCTTTTCCCCGGCAAGCGCCGCCACGGAACTGGGAACGTCTTGCAGGCTCTGCTCGCGCTTTTGCGCCGTCACAATAATTTCTTCCAGAACAAAGCCGCCGCTTTCGTCACGGCTTTGAGCGAAAGCAGGCACGGCAACACTGCTTGCAGCAATGGTGGCAAGGCTGGCACAAGCAAGCCATTTGGTCCGCATGGATGTCATTTCGAAACTCATGTCTTTCTCCACTCTGTCTGGTGGGATTTCATTGAAACGGCTGCCCAAATACGCACGATGGGATTTGCCAGCCTCATATCGGCGGATGTTGTGCACCATCCGCTCGGTGCTGTTAACAAGAATCCTGACTCTACGGTCCATTTTATGGCAATTTGTTGCAGCACGGCACCAGTATGGGATGGACAAACCATAACGGCCTCCCATGGCTCCAGACACAAATCGCCTCCCAAAAGAAAAATTTTCAGGCGTTCAATCTGCTCAACAGCTTTTCCTTGGTGTCTGCATCGCAAAAAGCACCTTCGATTGCCGTTCGCGTAAACCGCAGCAGATCCGCATCCTTGAAACCATGAACGCTTTGCGCCTGTTCATATTCCTGCTGCATATGCGTATGGAAAAAGGGCGGATCATCGGAACTGAGCGTCACCCGCAAACCATTGTCCACCAACGCCCGCAAGGGATGGGCCGCCAGATCGGGATGAACGCCCAATGCAATATTGGAACCGGGGCAGACCTCCAGAATAATCTCCCGATCACGCAGTTCAGCCATCAATGCGTCATCTTCGATGGCCCGCACCCCATGGCCAATACGCGACACCTTCAATGACTCAAGCGTATCGCGGATACTTTCAGGCCCGCACACCTCTCCGGCATGGGCGGTCAACCCCAGGCCCGCATCAGAGGCCATGGCATAGGCTTTGGCAAAATCATGGGGCCACAAAAACTGTTCATCCCCCCCCATCCCGAAGCCGGTGACAAAGGGATGCGGATGTTTATGGGCCAGATCCGCCAGCTTTTCCGCCTTTTCCACCCCATAATGGCGCACGGCAATCAGGATAATTCTGCAGACAATACCAAAATCGCGCTCGGCCTGCTGCATCGCCCGAGACACGCTATCAATCAATGTTTGATAGGAAATGCCATGCTGTATGGCATGATCGGGCGAGACGAAACTCTCCCCATAGATGACCCCGGATTGCGCCACCTTGCTGTAATAATCATAGGTGATGTCATAATAATCTTCCGGCGTGCAAATGGCCGCTGCCATCCGATCATAAATATCCAGGAATTCTGCAAAATTCGCCCAGCGATAATGGCCATCCCCATCAATCACATCCCCAAGATCAAGGCCATGCCGCGCCCCGATCCGCATCGCCATAACTGGCGATACGGTTCCTTCCAAATGGCAGTGCAATTCCGCCATCGGCACAGAGGATTTCGGTCGTTTTCGGGCGTTTTCCGGCGTGAACTCTGATCTCATCTGCGGATCAGCGCTCATTGCGAATGCCGCCCTCCAGGGTTTCGGCGAAGGCTTTTACCCGGTCTTTCACCGCTTTCCACTCGGCATCATGGCTTTCCACATCGATGGTAAGAATCTTCCGGTCTTCCATCACCCGCTGGCCATTGACGATGGTGGTCAGCACATTGCCCGGATAAGCGCCAAAAGCAATGGCGGCATATACATCATAGCCCGGCTGCATATTGGGGGCATCCCGGTCGATAATGATCAGATCGGCGCGTTTTCCGGCCTCCAAAGACCCGATATCATCTTGTTTATCAAGGGCGCGCGCGCCGCCAATGGTGGCCATTTCCACAAGTTCAAGGGGCGTATAAGGGCGGGCATCATGAAGCCGCAATCGCGCGACAGAAGCCACATAATGCATCACCGTCAGGATATCCATCTGGTTCGAGCTCATGGGACCATCGGTACCAAGGCCGATATCGACGCCTTTTTTCATCATTTCCCATGCGGGAGAAATGCCGCTGGCAGCCTTGGAATTGGCCTTGGGATTATGGGCAACGCCCACGCCGCGCTCTTTCAAAAGATCCATATCCGCATCATCCAGATGGATCACATGCTTGGCCAAAAGGCGCGGGCTCAAAAAGCCGATCTCGTCCAGATAAGCAATTTCGGAACGGGCATTTGCCATATCGGGATGGCGCTCAAGCACCATCTCATATTCATCGGGGAACTCGACCATGTGCATCAACATCGGCACTTCATATTTGTCGGAAATGGCCCTTGCCGCCAACAGATGCTCTTTATCCACCGTATAAGGCGCATGGGGGGCAATGGCCGGTGTAATCAGATCATCATCCTTGAAATCTTGGATGAATTTTTCCGCATAAGCCAAGCCACCATAAGGCTTTTTTGAATCAACAACGGGGAAGCCGATCACCGTTTCGCCCAGCACGCCGCGCAAGCCCACTTCTTTGGTCGCCCGCGCCACTTCATCCTCGTGATAATACATATCGGCAAATGTGGTCACACCACCCATGGCCAGTTCAATGGCCGATTGGCGGGCGGACACATGAATCAGATTGCGGTTCAACAGCTCTTTCTCGAGCGGGAACATCACATCGAACAGCAGATTTTCCACCTCATATTCACCAAGCCCGCGAAAGGCCACCATGGAAATATGATTGTGCAGATTGATCATGCCCGGCATCACAATGTCGCCCCCGGCATCAATCACATGATCCGCTTCATAAGACGCTGCCAGATCAGCCCCGCCAATGGCCACGATGTCACGCCCCTTGATGGCCAGCGCTCCCTTTTCAATCACCTGCCGTTCGGCATCCATGGTTACGATGGTGGCATCGGTAATCAGGATATCGACAGGCTCTGCCATGACAGGGGCAGCGATCGAGAGACACAGTCCAATGAGGCTTAAACGTCGCGACATATTTTTCATCCTTTTTTTTCAATTGTTGTCGGTGAAGCCGGTGGGATAGGCTTTGATATATGGCAGAGAAAAGGCCGTCATGGCTTTTTTCTTTAAAAACAGAGAGTCCCCATGCCTGAATTGACAGTAGACCCGCGCGCCTATGGCTTTGGATGGCAAAACAGACCCGCAAGCGACCTTCGCATAGCTTCGCCCGCCCAGATTGCACAGTTCAATCAGGATGGCTATTTTCTTTTGGAAAAAGCCATCAGCCCGCAATGGATAGAGAAACTTCTCGCCCAGATCGACCCCATTGAGGCCGGCATTACGGACACTACCCTCACTTTGGAAGGCGAGCGTTCCTTTACCTACAAGGCCGATGCCATCACCTTTGTGCGCAATCTGGTGGCCCATAGCGATATGGTGCGGGATTTGGTAAAAAGCCCGGTCTTTCGTGGCATTGGCCATGATCTTATCGGCCCGGATGTGCGGCTTTATTGGGATCAGGCGGTTTATAAAAAGCCGGAAAAGGCGCGCACATTTCCGTGGCATCAGGATAACGGCTATACGCTGACAGATCCGCAAGCCTATCTCACCTGCTGGCTGGCGCTGACCGATGCCACCATGGAAAATGGCTGTCCATGGGTGCTGCCGGGCCTTCATAAACACGGCACCCTGATCCATGACAGCACGCCCGATGGCATCCAGTTGCGTGGGGCCACGGCCCCGCTTATGGAAAAAACAGCGGTCTGTGTTCCGGCGAAAGCGGGGGACATGGTGGTGTTTTCCTCGCTTACCCCGCATAAAACCGGAGCCAATACCACATCCAGCATCCGGAAAGCGTTGATCATTCAACTGATGCCAGACGGACTGGCCTTCATCAATGAAGTCGGCACGCGCAGCATCAAGAACGATCCCGTGCTGAATATGCCAATCCTGTCTCATGGCGCCGCCTGTTGAGTTGCCGCAAAGGCATGGCCCGCAACGGGCTTGCCCGCCAGATAGGCATGACGCACGGCCCGATCATCACCCAGCATCATCAAAACGAACAAACGTTCCATGACATCACGGGCCACGGCCATGCGTCCGGCAATCACCGGCGTTGCCGCATAATCAAGCACCAGAAAATCCGCTTCCATGCCGGGCTTCAAACTGCCCACCCGATCCGCCATGTGAAGGGCGCGCGCGCCGCCCAATGTGGCATGATAAAAGGCCTGTTCAGCGGCAATCACCGTGCCTTTTATATGGGCAACCTTATAAGCCTCGGACATGGTGGCAAGCAGTGACAGGCTGGTTCCCGCGCCCACATCGCTGCCCAAGCCGATTTCAATCCCTGCCTTGCGTGCGGCTTCATAATCCATCAGCCGCTGCCCAAAACAGGTTCGAGCTTGGGCAAAAGGCAATGCTGGAACGGGCCTTGGCCAGCCGCGATAAAGCCCCCTCTTCCAGATGCACGCAATGGGCAAAGACCGAACGGTCCCCCACCATGCCGCTTTGCTCATAAACATCCAGATAATCATCCGCATCGGGGAATAATTCAGCAACCCTAGCGATTTCCGCATGGTTTTCCGACAGATGCGTTTGCAAAAGAATATCGGGATATTCAGCTAATAAACGGCCTGCGCTTTGCAGGCTTTCCTTGCTGCAAGTCGGCGCAAAACGCGGTGTCACCGCATAGCCAAGCCGTCCTTTGCCGTGCCAGCGCTCGATCAGCGCCTTGCTTTTCCGGTAGCCTTCCTCTGCTGGCTCCAACAAGGCATCCGGCGCATCCCGATCCATCAACACCTTGCCCGCCACCAAGCGCATATTGCGGGCGTGGGCGGCTTCAAACAAAGCCTCTACCGATTGTTCATGCACACTGGCAAAAACCAGAGCCGAGGTGGTGCCATGCGCCAATAACGCATCCAAAAACACCGGCGCAGCCGCCTTGCAATATTCCGGGTCGGCAAAGGCTTCTTCTGCAGGGAATGTATAGCTTTTCAGCCAATCCATCAGTTGCTTGCCGGGGCTGGCGATCATCGACAATTGCGGGAAATGCACATGCGCATCCACAAAGCCCGGCACCATCACGCCGTTTTTGTGATGGGTAACCGGTATATCGGGCGATAATGTCGGCCCCAGAATGTCCCACGCACCGCAAGCGGTGATGAGACCGTCTTCAATGACCATCACACCATCGGCATGATAGACCGTAGCCTCGGCCCCCTTGGCCGGATCATCTGTCAGGGTGAAAATCTCACCACGATGGGCGGATGCACTCATAGCTCTGCCTCTTCCAGATCAATGGTCATAGCCGGGTCAAGGCGCACTTCGTCCAGATTGGCACCGGCAGCGTCTTTTGGTCCTCCCCGATCGATCACCAGAAAATCGCTCACGCCGCCCAAGGCCAGCGAATAATGATGCCATGTGCCCGCATGATAATTCACGCCTTGGTCCGGGCGGGCCAAAAAGGCCACCATCGCCTTTTGGTCGAACGGCCCTTTGGGGGCCACCACCACCAGATATGGATTGCCGCTCAAGGGATAAAACGCCTGACTGCCAAGGGGATGACGTTCCATCAGCTCCAAGCGCAAGGGTCGGGCTTTTGGTGTGGACCGAAAAATACTGATCAAAGGATGCCCGCCTTCACGCCCCAGATCCAAAGCCGCCAGATCATGAAAGCGTGTGGTATGGCCTTCATTGATCGAGAGCGCCTCCTTGGCCGACGCACAGTCGATCACATCGCCATAAGGGGCGAAGGCCGCCGCTGTCAGCGGTTGCAGGGGAAGAATGCGGCTTGACATCACTGCCCTGCCCCATTGGCCGCTTTTTCCGCATCAAGGCTATTGATCCATGCCCCCAATATCGCGCGCTCTTCCATTGTCATGCCGGTTTCATTCCCCAAGGGCATCATATCTGCATCCACGGCCTGGGCCCGCACCCGGTCCGCATATTGCTGGATCTGCGCCTTTGTTTCCAGCATCACACCGGATGGCGCCACATCGAAATATTCATGTGTGGGCTGTGCCGCATGACAGGCCGTACAATGCTTCGAGATAAGCGGAGCCACATCCGCATAGGTTACCGCATTTTTCGGTGCCAGCGCCTGCGATTGACGATGCTGCATATCGGCAGCGAAGATCATGGTCAGCACAAAGATCAGCACTCCCAGAAAGATCAGCCCGGTCTTTACCTCGCCCCGATGACGCAGATTGAAGAAATGCCGGATCGTAATGCCTGAAAGTGCAATGCCCGCCAAAACCGCCCAGCCATAAGGGTTGGAAAAGGTCATGGGATAATGGTTGGATACCATGATGAACAACACCGGCAGCGTCATGTAATTATTGTGCAGGGATCGCTGCTTGGCGGCGATGCCCAAAGCCGGATCGGGACGTTTACCCGCCAGCATGGCTTTCACGGCTTTTTTCTGATTGGGAATGATGATGAAGAACACATTGGCCACCATGGCCGACCCCACCATCGCCCCCACATGGATATAGGCACCCCGGCCCGAAAAAATCTGGGACAAGCCATAGGCGGCGCCCGTCAAAATCCCAAACCACAAAATGCCCAAAAGCCGGTTGTTCCTGCCTACCGGAGATTTGCACAAGCCATCATAGACCAGCCAGCTTACCGCCAACGACCCAAGGCCAAGGCCAATGGCTTCCATTTGGCTAAGATCGGCTTTGGTGCGGTCGATCAAATAAAGCTCCGCCCCATAATAATAGACCACACCCAAAAGCAGAAACCCGCTGATCCAGGTGAAATAGGCTTCATATTTGAACCAGTGCAGATGATCGGGAAGATCGTCCGGTGCCACCAGATATTTCTTGTTGTGGTAAAATCCACCACCATGCACGGCCCATAATTCGCCCGCCTCGCCTTCTTTGGTGGCGGGGCCTTTGCGCAAATTATTATCCAGCCACACGAAATAAAAAGACGATCCGATCCAGCGATGCCCGTAATCAAGTGCAGCCACCTGATGGCAAGGCCGATCCAGCTTGCCCAATCAATACTCATCACAGCGCATTTTCCTCAGTTATCGGGCTCAAAGACCGAACCATATCCAAAAGTTCGGCCGCCACGGCAATGGCAATCACTTCCGGTTCTTTGCCTTGAGGGCCGCCCAATCCTATGGGGCAGGTCAGGCGTCCGATTTGTGTTTCATCAAGGCCCACATCATCGCGGAACCTTTTTAGAAATCTGGATCGTTTCGTTTCCGAACCGATCAATCCGCAATAGGCGGCATCGCCCCGTTTCAAGATGGCGGCGGTAATATCGAAATCCAATGGATGAGAATGTGTGAACACCAGATACAAAGCATTTTTCGGGGCGCTTTCTACCACAGCCACAAGATCTTCCATCACCAAGCGCCTGACCCCTTCGATGGGATTGGAGGGGAATGCCTCGGCCCGGCTGTCGATCCATGTCACATCAAAAGGCAAGGTGCTCAATATTCGTGCCACCGCCCGGCCCACATGGCCCGCACCAAACATATAAAGCGGCGCATAAGGCGACCCCAATACCTGCACCACAGCCCCCACATCGGCGACATCCACCCGCATGTCCCCATGCGGTTTACCTGCCTTATCCAGCAAGGCCACCACCTTGCCAGCCTTCAACAGTGCCTTGGCATCATCGGGCTGGCAATAAATATGGGGGGCATCACTGCCCAGTTTCGTAATCAGATGGGTAGAGCCATCCCCCTGCGTGGCCTTTATAGTGTGTGCTTCATCGGGTGTGAAAAGGTCGAACAGCAGCATCACACGGCCGCCGCAACACTGATCCAGCTTCGGCCCCAAGGCATAATCGCGGACAAAAGCAGCGCCGCCCGATTGCAACAAAGCCTTTGCATCGGCAATGGCTTGATATTCCAATGCGCCACCGCCAATGGTGCCACTCACGGCCTGCATCGTCACAACCATCCGCGCTCCGGGTTCACGCGGGGCAGAGCCGTAACTTGCCACCACGCTTACCATCACCGCCCGGTGCTGCACCAAATGCTGTGCAGCCAATGCGGTCAGCCACTCAGCCATCGCCTCTCTCATTTTGTGCGGTAACCGCCTCTACCGCCCGCAGGATCGCTTCCGGCGTTGCGGGCGCATCCAATGGCGGAAGCTGCGTTCCATCGCCAAGGCTTGCCACCGCATCCAAAAGAGCGGAATGCACCGATACCGCCAGCATGAAGGGCGGTTCCCCTACAGCTTTGGACCGATGAATGGTGGCTTCCCGATTGGCATTGGAAAACAGCGTGATACGAAAAGCGTCGGGGCGATCGCTGGCCACCGGAATTTTATAGGTCGAAGGCGCATGGGTGCGCAGCCGCCCCTCAGCATCGCTGACCAGTTCTTCCGTGGTCAGCCATCCCATGCCCTGAATAAAGCCGCCTTCGATTTGCCCCAGATCCACCGCCGGATTGAGCGACCGGCCCACATCATGCAAAATATCCACCGCCAGAACCCGGCTTTCGCCCGTGAGCACATCAATCACCACTTCAGACAGTGCCGCGCCATAAGCGAAATAATAAAAAGGTCTGCCCGTATGGCTGTCGCGGTCATAATGGATGTCGGGGGTTTTATAAAATCCGGTGGACGACAAGGAGATGCGCGCCAAATAGGCCTCATGAACCAGATCATCAAATGTCACGAAATCATTGCCAATAAACACTTTATTGGATTGAAAGCGAATTTGATCCTTGGGAAGCCCGCGGCTTTCGGCAACAAAATCAAGCAACCGTTCCTTGATGGTACGGGCCGCCGCCTGCGCGGCCATACCGTTCAGATCCGAGCCCGATGATGCCGCCGTGGCCGAGGTATTGGGCACCTTGCCGGTATGGGTGGCCGTTACCTTTACCCGATCCACATCGATCTGGAACTCTTCGGCCACCACTTGCGCCACCTTGACCATCAGGCCCTGGCCCATTTCCGTGCCGCCATGGTTAAGATGCACCGATCCATCGCTATAAACATGGACCAGCGCACCCGCTTGATTGAGATGCTTGGTGGTAAAAGAAATGCCGAACTTCACTGGCGTCAGGGCAAGGCCCTTTTTCTGCCAGCGATGGGCCGCATTGAACGCCTTGACCGCCGCCCGACGCTTTGCATAGTTCGTCTCTTTTTCCAGAGCCCCAATAATTTCAGGGATCACATTGTCGGTAACCTGCTGATGATAAGGCGTCACATCCCGGCCCGAACCGCCATAAAGATTGGCTTTCCGCACCTGCAAGGCATCAAGGCCCAAATGCAGGGCAATGGCATCCATCACCCGTTCAATACCGATCACCCTTGCGGGCCACCAAATCCGCGAAAAGCCGTGTTAGACACTGTATTGGTACGGCAGCGGAACGATTTGATATCCACATTCGGCAGATAATAGGCATTGTCCGCATGGAACATGGCGCGGTCCGATACCGCCAGCGACAGATCCGTCGCATAGCCGCATTTGATGAACTGTTCAAAGCGGATACCATCAATCCGGCCATCGGCATCGAAGCTTACATCATAAGCGATTTCCGCCTCGTGCCGTTTGCCGGTGATGATCATATCGTCATCCCGGTCGAGACGGAATTTCGCCGCCCGCCCGGTGCGCTTGGATACCACCGCGGCCAGTGCTGCGAAAATCGCCGCCTGGCTTTCCTTGCCGCCAAAACCGCCACCCATACGGCGCACTTCCACCGTCACAGAATGGCTGGCCACGCCCAACACCTCCGCAACCAGATGCTGAAGCTCGCTGGGATGCTGGGTGCTGGAATATACATGCACATCCCCATCTTCACCGGGAATGGCCAAAGATACATGGCCTTCCAGATAAAAATGATCCTGCCCATTGACCGACAAACGCCCCGACAAACGGTGCGGCGCACGGTTTAACGCGGTTTCCACATTGCCGCGCCCCATGCTTTGCGGCGGCTCCAGATAGGATTGGGCCTCATGGGCATCCTTGATGCCAAGGATCGCGGGCAGCACCTCATAATCGATCTTGGCAAGGGCAGCTGCGGCCCGAGCCTGCTCGATACTCTTTGCGGCCACCACGAACATCGGATGGCCGTTATAAAATACCTCGCCGTCGGCCAGCAAAGGTTCATCCTTGAACACCGCACCAATCTGGTTATGGCCGGGAATATCCGCCGCCCTGATCACAGCGACAACACCGGAGGCTTGGCGCACGGCATCCAGATTCATGGATGTGATGCGGGCATGGGCATGGGGGCTTTGCGCCGCATAAAGATGCAGCATGTCCTGTGGTTCGGGCAGATCATCCACATAAAAAGCCGCACCGGCCACATGCTTATGGGCGCTGTCATGGGTGATCGGCTGCGCCACGCCGCCATGGATCGGGTCACACAAGGATGCGGATGCAGTATCGGATGCCATGCTTTGATCAGACATGTGCGGCCTCCTTCCCCACAAGCCGCAATGGCCCTTCATCCCCTGCACTTTCAAGCCATGCCTTTAACAAAAGATTTTGCGCCACCTTCAAGCGATAGTCCGCACTGGCACGCATATCTGTGATGGGTGCAAAATCATCGGCCAGTTTTTTCATGGCTTGACGCATGGTCGCCTCTGTAAATTTTTGCCCCATCAAAGCGGATTCTGCGCGGCTGGCACGTTTGGGCGTTGCCGCCATGCCACCAAAGGCAATGCGCGCCTCGCACACCCGGTCCCCTTCAAGGCGGATAGAAAGGGCGGCACAAACGGCGGAAATATCCTGATCGAAGCGTTTGGAGATTTTATAGCATTTGAAGATCCGGTCCGCGATCGGCAAAGGCACATGCACGCTTTCCAGAAATTCACCGGCCTGGCGGTCTTGCTTGCCATAATCGATGAAGAAATCTTCCAAGGCCAATTCACGGCGCACATCGCCCCGCCGCAGCACAATTCTTGCGCCCAAGGCAATCAGCGGGGGTGGGCTATCGCCAATGGGAGAGCCATTGGCAATATTCCCCCCCAAAGTACCGGAATTGCGCACCTGCACCGAACCAAAGCGCCGCAGCAGCTCCCCGAAATCGGGATAAAGCGCTCCAAGCCGATCCATGGCGTCACTATGGCGCACGCCCGCGCCGATTTCCAGCCACCCATCACGCTCCTGCATGAACCGCAGATCCTCCACCGCGGTAAGCGAGATGACATGATCCAGCCGCTTATGCTGTTTGGTGACCCACAAGCCCACATCGGTGCCGCCCGCCAACAGCACGGCATCAGGCGCTTCCACCAGCATATGTGCCAGTTCATCGCTGCTGCGCGGGGCCTGATAGCGCTTGGGTTTGCCGTTTATCGGGCATGTGGCCACAATATCCAGGGGAATATCCCGCTTCAAAGCGGACAAACGCTTCACAGCGCCTTGATGGTCATGGTCGCTTGGCGCTTCTTTGCCGATGCGCTCTCCAGCGTCCAGAATCGGCCCATAGCCGGTACAGCGGCACAAATTACCCGCCACAACATCTTTCAGCACCGCACGCTCGAACGAGCCGCCATTCAAATAATGCGCATAAAGCGCCATCACGAAGCCGGGGGTGCAAAAGCCGCATTGCGAGGCATGAAGGTCCACCATGGCCTGCTGCACAGGATGCAAGGTCCCATCCGCACGACGCAAGCCTTCCACCGTATAAACATCTTTGCCATCCAGTTCAGGCAAGAACAAAATGCAGGCATTGACCGCCCGATAGCACAGCTTGCCACCTTCCAAAGAGCCCAGCACCAATGTACAGGCCCCGCAATCGCCTTCAGCGCAGCCTTCTTTGGTGCCTGTCAGACGCAGGTCATAACGCAAAGCGGACAAAACACTTTGGGTGCTATCGCTCACCGGCCGCTCGATCAAGGTGCCGTTGAGATAAAATCGTATAGAATCGGACATATATCAGCTTCCGCGATAGGTGCTGTAGCCAAAGGGCGACACAAGCAAAGGCACATGATAATGGGCCGTGCTGTCGGATACACCGAAATCGATGCACACCACATCCAGAAATGGCGGATCGGCCAGCACAACACCGCGTGCCTTGAAATAAGCCGCCACATCGAACGTCAATCGATAACGCCCGGATGTCATATCTTGCGCCGAAAGCAACGGTGCATCGGTGCGACCATCGGAATTGGTGCGCGTTTCAACAAGCAGCGTATCACCGACATCCGAGCGGCGATATAGGCGAAGCGCTACATCCGCTGCAGGTTGGCCGTGGCTGGTATCCAGAATATGAGTCGTCAAGCCGGCCATAAGCCGCCCTTTCTTCGGTCTGATTGTCGGTTTTTTCCTTATGACTTGCCAGTTTCGGGTGTGTCGAGGATGAATGCAAGGCAAATTGTTAGCAATTTTGCGTCGAGAAGTTTACAACTTGGCACAATATCGTAAACGGATATAGTAATCACAACCAAATCCAACCCTTGAGGCACCCACAGTGACGCACGCGCCCTATCCTCGTGACATGATCGGCTATGGCCCCACACCCCCCCAGGCAAACTGGCCGGGAAAAGCCCGTTTGGCGGTGCAGTTCGTGCTCAATTATGAAGAAGGCGGCGAACGCACCATATTGCATGGCGACCAGGAAGCAGAAATGTTTCTATCGGAAATCGTATCGGCCCCACATATCGAAAACGCCCGCCATATGAGCATGGAATCGCTTTATGAATATGGCAGCCGTGTCGGTGTCTGGCGTCTTTTTGATCTGTTTCGCAGCTACGACATCCCCCTCACGCTGTTTGCGGTGGCCATGGCCATGGAGCGCAATCCCGCCGTGGTAGAAGCCGCATTAAAAGATGGGCACGAGCTGTGCTCTCATGGCTATCGCTGGATCGATTATCAAACGATGCCCGAAGAGCAAGAACGCGAGCATCTGGAGCGGGCCATCGAAATCCACCGCCGTCTCACAGGGGCCCGGCCACTTGGCTGGTATACCGGACGCACCGGCCCCAATACCCGCCGTTTGGTCGCGGAAAATGGCGGTTTTTTATATGATGCCGATGATTATAACGACGACCTGCCTTTCTGGACCTATCCCGTGAGAAAACCGCATCTGGTTGTTCCTTATACGCTGGATGTGAATGATATGCGCTTTGCAACGGTGCAGGGCTTCAACTGTGGCGATCAGTTTTTCAGCTATCTGAAAGACAGCTTCGATACGCTTTATGCAGAAGGTGCGCACACCCCACGCATGTTGTCGGTGGGGCTACATTGCCGGATCGCTGGCAAGCCCGGACGCATAGCCGCCTTGCGCCGTTTTCTGGATTATATTCGCGGATTTGACGATATCTGGCTGTGCCGCCGCATTGATATCGCCCGTCATTGGAGACAGATGCACCCCGCCCCGAACCCCACCGGGGAGACAGCCCCATGAGCGTTCTTTCGCCCCGCCCTTCGGCATTAACCACCGACGCATTCATAGAGGCTTTTGGCGGCATTTATGAACATTCCCCATGGGTGGCCCAAGGCGTGGCACCCAAGGCGGCCAGCGGCGCACTGGATGCACCTGCCGATCTCCATAAAGCCATGCACGCCATTGTAGAAGCCGCAAGCGACGCGCAAAAGCTGGCGCTTATCAAAGCGCATCCCGATCTGGCCGGACGTGCCGCCCTTGCGGGAAATTTATCCAAGGAGTCCACAACGGAACAAACGGGCGCGGGGCTGGACCGTTTGACGCCGACACAGTTCGCGCGCTTTCAAAAGCTGAATGATGCCTATCAATCCCGCTTTGGCTTTCCTTTTGTGATTGCCGTTCGGGGCCTTGTGGCCGATGACATTCTCGCCGCCTTTGAAACCCGCCTGCAACAAGACAGTGCGGCCGAATTCAAAACCGCCCTTGCGGAAATTCACAAAATCGCCCGCCTGCGCCTCGATGCCATGGCGGCTTGACCCTTGAATGGATCTTAGCAATGACAGACACGCTTTCCATAAATCCTCGCTGGACCGATCTTGCAAGCCCGCGCCTTGGCAGTGACGTCATCTTTGCCAGTGACGATTTCTTCGCCGACAAGGCCCGCCTGATCGATCCCGATGACCCGGTGTTCATTCCCGGAAAATATGACGACAATGGCAAATGGATGGACGGATGGGAAACGCGGCGGCGACGTGCGGCGGGCCATGATCTGTGCATTATCCGCCTTGGTCACAAAGGCATCGTCAAAGCCTTTGAAATCGACACCCGCCATTTCACCGGCAATTTTCCGCCAGCTGCCTCCATTGATCTATGTGTGCGGGAAAGTGGCGATCCTGATGCCAATACCCTGTGGCGCGAAGCGGTTCCCATCACGGCCCTGAAAGGCAATGACCGCCTGCTGGTCACCCTGCCCGATGCCATGGAAGCCAGCCATATACGGCTCAATATCTATCCCGATGGCGGGGTGGCACGCTTGCGGGTTTATGGTCATGTAGCATTTGATCCCCAAAGCCTGACAGCCGGAGAAACCATCGACCTTCTGGCACTTGCACATGGCGGACGGGCCATCGCAGCCAATGATGCGCATTTCGGCAAGCCCGACAATCTGATCGCACCGGGGCGCGGCATCAATATGGGCGATGGATGGGAAACACGGCGCCGGCGCGAACCGGGCCATGACTGGGCCATTCTTGCCCTTGGCTGCCCCGGAATCGTGGACGAAGTGCTGATCGACACCGCCCATTTCAAGGGCAATTTCCCCGACCGTTTCTCCCTGCAGGCGGCTTATTGCCCCGACAGCCCCGATGAACTGGCCATTGTGCAATCGCAATTCTGGCCGGTTTTGCTAGAGGAGCAGACATTAAAAGCCGACGCGGAATTGCATATCCGCGATGGTCTGGCAGCACTTGGCCCCATCAGCCATGTGCGGTTGAACATCATCCCCGATGGCGGGGTCAGCCGCTTGCGTTTGTTCGGAAAGCCCGCTCAAGGCCAGACAAAGGGTTAAACAAAAACGCTTCAGCCCCGATAAAGCCAAGGCATTTCCAGCTTTTGCCGCTCTTCAAAGGCGGCAATGGCTGGGCCATGGTTTTGCAAGGTCAGCCCCACTTCATCCAACCCTTCCAGCAGGCACCGCCTGCGGAACGGATCAAGGGTGAAAGGATGGCATTGCCCATCAGCACGGGTAACGGTTTGCGCGTCCAGATCCACAACAAGCGCCCGGCCCGCTTCACCTTCGGCGGCCAGTTCCGCCACGATATCGGCATCCAGACTGATGGTAAGAATTCCGTTCTTGAAGGCATTGGACGCAAAAATATCCGCGAAATCCGGTGCGATGACACAGCGATAGCCCAAATCCGCCAAAGCCCATGCCGCATGTTCACGGCTGGAGCCGCAGCCAAAATTATCCCCGGCCACCAGAATTTGGCTGTCTTTATAGGCCCGCTGGTTAAACACGCTTTCCGGATCGGGATCGCCATTTTCCAATGTGCGTATGCTGGAAAATGCCCCCTTGCCCAAGCCACTGCGCGACACGGTTTTCAACCATTCAGCCGGAATGATCACATCCGTATCCACATTATCGCGCAAAAACGGCGTGGGGATCGACATTATACGTTGAAACGGCTCCATCAGGCGGCCCCTTCTTCTAAACGAGCAATGGTTCGAATATCGGTCAAATGGCCGGTAATGGCCGCTGCCGCTGCCATAGCAGGGGACAATAAATGCGTGCGCGATCCCGGCCCTTGCCGTCCGACAAAATTACGGTTCGAGGTGGAGGCACAACGGGCCCCCGGCGGCACTTTATCGGGATTCATGCCAAGGCACATGGAACAGCCCGGCTCCCGCCATTCGAACCCCGCATCCAGAAAGACTTTATCCAGCCCTTCCGCTTCTGCCTGATGCTTCACAAGGCCCGATCCCGGCACCACCAATGCCTGCTTGATGCCAGATGCGATCTTTTTACCGCGCAACACCGAGGCCGCCTCACGCAGATCCTCGATCCGGCTATTGGTGCATGATCCGATGAACACATGATCCACGGCAATGCTCTCAAGCGGCATACCGGGCCGAAGCCCCATATAGGCCAGCGCACGGCTGGCAGCCTCTTGTTTACCCGCATCTTCGAATGTGGCCGGATCAGGGACCACCGCGCCGATGGGGGCCACCTGTTCAGGACTGGTACCCCATGTGACCTGCGGTTCGATCTCGCTCGCATCCAGTGTCACATCTTTATCGAATACGGCATCATCATCGCTATACAGCGTTTTCCATACCGACAGCGCTTGCTCCCACTGGCCGGCTTTCGGGGTAAAGGCACGGCCCTTGAGATAGGCAAAAGTGGTCTCGTCAGGGGCAATCAACCGGCCCGCCCTCCAGCCTCGATGGACATATTGCACAGGGTCATGCGCCCTTCCATGCTTAGGCTGCGCACGGCATCACCCGTGAATTCGATCACATGCCCGGTGGCCCCTGCCGTTCCGATCTTGCCGATAATGGCCAGCGCCATATCTTTCGCCGTCACACCTTTCGGCAAGATGCCATTGACCGTCACCCGCATATTTCTGGATTTCTTCAAGGTCAGCGTCTGGGTGACCAGCACATGCTCCACCTCCGACGTTCCAATGCCAAACGCCAAGGCACCGAACGCCCCATGGGTAGAGGTATGGCTGTCGCCGCACACCAGTGTCAGCCCGGGCTGGGTAAAACCCTGCTCCGGCCCGATCACATGCACAATGCCTTGGCGGCTATCCAGCATGTCATAGAGTTCGATGTTCCAGCGTTTCACATTGTCACGCAAAAGATCGATCTGCTTTTTCGACAAGGGATCGGCAATCTTTTGCGACCGGTCCGTAGTGGGGACATTATGATCGGGAACCGCCAAAGTCGCATCGGGGCGGCGCACCTTGCGCCCATCCAGTTCCAGCTTTTCAAAAGCTTGTGGGCTGGTTACCTCATGCACCAGATGACGGTCGATATAAATCAGCGCCGACCCGTCATCCGATTTCGCCACTTCATGTCTGCGCCATATTTTATCATAAAGCGTCTCGGGGTTTGACATGAACATACTCCGCATTCAGCATTGAAGATATTATCTTTCCCTAAAGAGTGGGAAATTCTTTTGCAATGCAAAAAAGGCGAGCCCTTATAAGCGCCCGCCTTAATCATAGATCTGTTCGTCCAATAAGGATCATGCGTTACCGGGTCTGGGTTGGCCAATAGCCCGATAGAAGACGCTCGCCCGTATGGCCGCCACCAATTTCATCAATCACACGGCTGCCGATGCCGGACAAATTCTGGCCATGCATGCGGTAAGAGAACAAAGGTTCGGCAATATGTTTGCCGCGCCAACCATTCTCGATAATGCGCCGCCATTTATGATGCTTGGTCCCTTTGCGGATCGTTTCATCATAGGGGCTGGCTTCCATCACCGCAGCCATCAGCGTCACCGCGGGTTCAGGGATGAAGCTGAAACGTTCGATCAGGCTGGGATCAAAGGCTGTGGATTTACCGCGGCCAATATCAGCCCCATTTTCATCCACAAGCTGGCAATTGGAATAGATGAAGCCGAGCTGCGGATCGTCCTTGCGGCCTTCATTCAGTTCGTGAATGCACCGGCTGGCATAGCTATCCGTCAGCAGATCATCCGCATCGAGCACGATCACATATTCACCAACACAATATTTCAAGCCCGCATTCATCGCCGCCAACTTGCCCGAATTGGTGGGCATTTCCACCACTTCGATCCGGGACAATGAATTCGGGCGCTTTATGGCATCACGGATGGCCTCCAAAGAATGGTCCGTGCTCCCATCGTCAACGACCACCAGCTCGATAGAGCCATAGTCCTGACGGAACACACTTGCGATCGTTTCAGCGATGAAGCGACCGTAATTGTAATTAGGGATAATAACGGACAAGAGGCCCGGCGATGATAAAGATTTCATTGGTGCTGTCTCGCAAAAGTCTTCTGAGAATCTTCCCCCCCAAACGGGGCGTTTTTAGCGAAAAGATTTCGCTTCGAATGGTCGAGTCGTGCGATCAAGTCTGCGCAGGTTTCTTCAATCCGCGCACGCTCGTCTTCAGAGAGCGCAGCCTGCTTGGCCGCACGGTCATCTGAAAAAGTGCTGGAATTACTATCGTCTTTAGAGTGATAGCGGAACTGTTCAAGCATGGCTAGACGGTCGTCTTCCTTTAAACATAAATCTAACCCCTGTTCAGCAACTCTCGTGAAGCTGTGTGGACCCAAATCCCTATAATTCACAAGAGAAAGATTGCATTTTGCATCTTTAGCCACTTCAAAATATCGTGCATAGCACGCTGTCAGATAGTCCACATCACTCAATTCTGCGCCTTTTTCACGGGGTAAACCGGTTAAAAAAGCGCCTTGATCTGTGCCCCTTGTCAGAAGGGCGGCGGTGGTATCGCGTTTAACGGAAGCAATCACCTCAACGGGATCACGATACAGAAAAAGCGCCGGGACATCAGGAAAGGCCGCGGCGATCAGATCCACATAAACCACATTCCAGCTGATAAACTTCACAAAGGCACGGTGCTCGTCGCCACATCTGGGGCGTGTCATGGCCAAGACAAGTGTGCGCAATCGCCGCAGGGTTTTTTCGTCCGGTTCGGCGGGTCGGGTCCAGTCTTTGGTGATATGCGCCCAAAAACCACGCTGCAACGGCCCACCCTGGCTGATCATCATATGGCCATTGGGCCGTGCCAATGCTTTGGCGGTCAGCGTTGATCCGCAACGAGAGATATGGTGAATAAAGCCGGAAGGATAAAGACTGTCAGCAAACAGCTCCTCATGGTCGAGAATGTCTATCGGCGTTGAGAATGCGTCGCCAATGCTTTCCTGCGCTGCCAAATGCTGGATGGTGAAGATATATTGCCATTCCCGGAAGATGGACACCCAGATCGCCCCATATCACCCGGCCTTCCCCACGCGGATCAATGGCCAGTGGCACAAGACCGGTATGTGTGCGGATCAGACGCGCGGCCTCTTCCACCGCCACATGCCGTTCCACGGCACGGGGCAGCAATGCCTCCACCACCTCATGGTCCGGCAAGGCATAAAGCGCATGCTTTTGCGTGGTGTTATGGTGCGTGCGCATCGTCATCCGGTTTCAGACACCTCTTAATGATACAGGGACGCGTAGCCCCCATCGAGGCGCATCAGCAAATACGCCCATTCATATTGTCTCCAAGAATGAAGGACAACAGCCACCCAAACATGGCGGAAAAAGGGCAATGCGCCCAATTCTATGTGAGCGCCCCTTCCGATCTTGGAGAATCATCATGACAAATATCTGTTGACAGAGCGACAAGCAAGCAGCAGTTCAAAGCCCAGCCAAATCAATCGCCACGGAAAGCCTGACATGCCTCACAAAACCGCGCACGCCCAGCCTTTTACTGCTCTTGTTCTGGCCGCCAGCCGCCGCGGCCCGGATGATCCCGTTGCCCGCCTTCAACAAAAGTCACATAAATGTTTCGTGGACATTGCAGGCCAGGTAATGCTGGAACGGGTGATCGACACCTTGCTCGAAAGTCAACAATTCCGCACGGTTCTGGTCTCCATCGAACAAGAAGAACTGTTACATTCTACGGCGCGTTTGAAAGCGTGGATGGACGAAGGCCGCATTGCCTTTGTTCAAAGTGAAGGCACATTGGCCGACAGTGTTATGGCCGCAGCCAAGGCGATGGATGCGCCCTTCCCCATGGTGATCACCACCGGCGACAATTCCTTGCACACGCCGCAATTATTGCGCGATTTTTGCGAAAGCTGCCGCGATGGTACAAGCAGCATCGGCGTTGGCATCACCCCTGAAAAAATGGTGAAAGACGATTATCCCGATGCCCCCCTTGCCTATCATCGCTTTAGCGAAGGGGCCTATTCCAACTGCAATTTGTATATGCTGCGCGACAAACAGGCACTGGCGTCGGCAGAGGCCTTTCGGGGCGGCGGCCAATTTGGCAAAAAACATGCGCGGCTGATTAAAGCGTTCGGTTTTGCTTCTTTCCTTTATTACAAAATGCGGCTCAAAACCGCCGCGGACTTTCTGATGCATGTGGGCCGCCGCTTTGGCACCACTGCCGAGCCGATTATCGTGCCTTATGCCTTTGCGCCCATCGATGTGGATAATGCCGCCAGCTTCAAACTCAGCGAAGACATTCTGTTAAAACGCCAAAAGGCCGCCCGATAAGCGGCCTTTTCCTTCAAGGAACGTCAATCCGACAGCAACAGATGCCCTAACCTCGGCCGCGATAGGCTGAACGCCGTGATCGGGAATCCATAAATTTTGCGGCGGTTTTCCGCTTTGGAAAAACACATCAATGGGAATGCCGCCACGCGGATACCAATAACCGCCCAAACGCAACCATTTGGGCTGCAATTCCTCGATCAACCGCTCGGCAATGCCCACCGTGCAGTCTTCATGGAACCCCGGATGGTTACGAAAGCTGTGCAGATAAAGTTTGAGCGACTTGCTTTCCACCAATAACCGCGCAGGCACATAATCCAGCACAAGATGCGCAAAATCGGGCTGGCCTGTCACCGGGCATAAGCTGGTGAATTCAGGACAGGTGAAACGAACCAGATAATCCGAGCCGGGGCGCGGATTGGGAACAGTCTCAAGAGTTGCCTCTTCGGGGCTGGCGGGCATCGGGGAAGAGCCGCCAAGCTGAGACAGATTTTCATATATATCGTTGCTCATAAGAATGGCTTATGATGCGCTATCGGTCATTTGTCAAAAGCATATGGCGTTCGGGCTTTCCAGATGTTCAGATTCCGTTCAGCTTGGGTCCGATATAATTTCTATGTGGCGATTAGCTGTGAGCGTACTTTTTTCGATTTTCGCAAACGGCACATTTCACAAAGCTTGCTTCCAACCGACCAGATGCAGGGATTCCTGCCACCAAAGGAGTTTTCCATGGCCATGGCCGAACTACCAAAAGCACGCTTCTCGATCGGACAGGTCGTGCGCCACAGGGTGTTCGGATATCGCGGTCTGATTTTCGATGTGGACCCGTTTTTTTCCAGTAGCGCCGATTGGTATGAAGACGCGATGGCCGCCCGGCATCAAGATTGCGGACCGCAGAAAAACAGCCCCTGGTATCATGTTATGGTGGATGGGGCAGACCATGTGATTTATGTTGCGGAACGCAATTTGATGGTCAGTGAAAAATCGGACGATCCCATCCAGCATCCGCTGGTGCCAGAATTTTTCACATCCCGCCAGCCCGGCCAATATAGCCGCCGTTCTCCGCACAACTGAGCCGGTATGGCGCCGCCTTTGATGCGCTGCGACAAACAATCCCTTTCAAACGGTTTCGATTAATCCAAAAATGTCCTAGTCTGCGCCAAAGAACATCCATGGCAGGCGAAGGACCATCATTATGAACAGACATGCCCCCTCACCGCTTGTCTCGACCGATTGGCTGGCGCGGCATCTTTCGGCTCCCGATGTGCGTATTCTGGATGCTTCCTGGCATTTGCCCGATAGTGGCCGCAACGCCCATGCCGATTATGACAGCGCCCATATTCCGGGAGCCGTTTTTTTCGATATCGACGAGATTTGCGATGCCGACAGCCCCTTCCCCCATATGTTGCCATCCCCGGAAGCGTTTTCTTCACAAATGCGCAGGCTGGGCATTGGCGATGGCTCTACCATCATTGTTTATGATACCGGCGGCGTACATGGGGCAGCGCGGGCTTGGTGGATGTTGCGGGTATTTGGCCAGCGCGATGTAAAGGTTCTGGATGGCGGATTGGGCAAATGGCGTCACGAAGGGCGCCCCTTGGCCGATCTTCCCCCCGGCCCTCGTCTGCGGCATTTTTCAGCCCGCCGCCACGATCTGCTGGTGGCCGATCTGGATCATGTACGCGCCGCCTCGGAAAGTGGCAAAGCGCAAATTGTCGATGCCCGCGGCACGGCGCGGTTTCGCGGCGATGAGCCAGAACCCCGCGAAGGGGTGGAAGCGGGCCATATTCCCGGTGCCATCTCGGTTCCTTATAGCACGCTTTATGACCAACAAGAGTGCCTGAAACCCAAAGAGGCCCTGATCGCCCTGTTCCAAGAAGCCGGTGTCGATCTGTCAAAACCGGTCATCGCCAGTTGCGGTTCGGGAATTTCCGCCTGCTCTCTGGCTTTGGCGCTTGATGTTGTGGGCCATAATGACTGGTCGGTCTATGATGGCTCATGGGCGCAATGGGGCAATCTGCCCGATCTTCCCAAACGCAAGGGAACGGCCTAGAACATTTTTCACCTGCCCCCCACAGACTCTCCAGTGAGGACAATTTGATCTTATGAAGCGCGATACCACGATCATCGAAGCCGGCCGCCGCCCCGAGTGGACCCAAGGCATTGTCAACCCCCCGGTTTATCGAGCATCCACCTGCATATTCGAGCGCTATCAAGATCTGCGCGATGGTGTGAAAGATCCCGATGCCGGGCTGTTTTATGGCCGCCGGGGAACACCGACCCATTGGGCATTGCGGGAAGCCATCACCGAGCTGGAAGGGGGCGCAGGAACATGGCTTTATCCTTCGGGCATGGCCGCCGTGGCAGGGGCCATTCTGGCTTGCGTCCGCACAGGCGATCATATTCTGGTAACAGACAGTGTCTATGAACCCACGCGCTTCTTATGTCAGGGCATGTTGCGCGATTTCGGCGTCGAAACCACCTTCTATGATCCGGAAATCGGTGCGGGTATCGAGGCATTGTTCCAAGAGAACACACGGTTGGTGATCACGGAATCTCCCGGCTCGTTGACCTTGGAAGTGCAAGACCTGCCTGCCATTTCAAAGGTCGCCCATGCCCATGATGCCTTGGTGCTGTTGGACAATACATGGGCGACACCGCTTCATATGCGGGCCTTTGATTTAGGCGTTGATATTTCTGTGCATGCCGCCACCAAATATATCGTTGGCCATTCCGATGTGATGCTCGGCACCGCCACCGCCAATGCCCGCGCATGGCCAAAGCTGAAGCATGGGGCCACCCAAATGGGCCATACTGCCAGCCCTGATGATGTCTGGCTGGCGCTGCGGGGCCTGCGAACCCTGCCGGTGCGCTTGAAACAGCATGAAGCCAGCGCCCTGAAAATCGCCCAATGGCTACAAGAGCGCGAAGACGTGGATCAGGTGCTGCATCCGGCCCTTCCCACCGCTCCCGGCCATGATCTGTTCAAGCGCGATTTTTCCGGTGCGTGCGGATTGTTTTCCTTCACACTCAATCGCGGGTCATATGACATGATCGACGCTTTTGTCGATGATATGCGGTTGTTTAAAATCGGGTTTTCCTGGGGTGGCTTTGAAAGCCTGATCCTGCCCACAGACCCTGCGCGTGTGCGCAGCGCCACCAAATGGCAGGCTCCCGGCCCCTTGTTGCGGCTGCATGTGGGATTGGAAGACCCCGATGATCTGATCGACGATCTAGCAAAGGCCTTTGACCGCTATAATCGCCTTTTG
This sequence comes from Iodidimonas gelatinilytica, assembly GCF_008579125.1. NCBI lineage: Bacteria > Pseudomonadati > Pseudomonadota > Alphaproteobacteria > Iodidimonadales > Iodidimonadaceae > Iodidimonas > Iodidimonas gelatinilytica. The sequence goes on from NZ_BKCL01000006.1 coordinate 63,136, forward strand.
AACGCCTAAGCCCGGCCCTTAGGGTCGCCATCCTTGCCGGTTTTATCGCCCAAAGCGACGATCGTGTCGCGGCGGGCTTTATCCGCATCATTCGGGGTCACCAGACCGGCTGAAATGATATATTTGATCGCCTGCTCGATCGTCATATCCAGATAGACGCAATCCCGCTTGCGCACGAACAGCAAAAACCCCGATGTCGGATTGGGCGTTGTAGGCAAAAACACATTCAGCATTTCTTCGCGGCTGGTTTTATCCTGAATTTCCTGTGTGGCGGTGGAAGAAACAAAAGCAATCGCCCACAGCCCCGGCCGCGGATATTCGACCATCACCACATCGCGGAAGGTGGTCGAACTTTGCGCCATCACCGTTTCGGCAATCTGTTTGACGGTGGTGTAAATCCCGCGCACCACCGGCATCCGGTTTACCAGCGCTTCGCCCATACGGATCATTGTGCGCCCAAAAAAATTGGCCGCCAAAGCCCCCATCAGGGTCAGCACCACAAAGGTAATCAGCAAGCCGATACCCGGTACATCCACCGGCAGATAGGTTTGCGGATTATAGCTTTGGGGCAACAGATTAAGGACAATCCGGTCAATTCCGCCAATCACTTTCCAGGTCAGAAAAATGGTGATGGAAATCGGCGCGAAAATAACCAGTCCGGCAAGGAAATAGGTTCTCAGCTTCAACCACATCATCGCGCCTCATTTATCCAAAATCGGGAATCGGCAAAAGCGATCAGGCCATAAGATCAGGCAAGCGCCTTTTCATAAATCCGGTACGTCTTGTAGACATTACAGCCAATTTCCTCGAGAATTTTGCGCATCCCGAAATTATCTTCCAAAATCCACGAAAGCTCGCTCCAATCGGCTCCACGGCGCACCACTTCGCGCCGTGTATGTTCGATCATCATCATCGACATTGCGGCGGAATAGCGGCTTTTTTGAAACTCTTTACGAACCCCCATCAATGGGGTGCGCATCCGCTTAGGATAAGACAAAAACAACTGCCGGATCAAACGCAGCCAGCCAAAGGGAAGCAGATTTCCATTAATGGACCGGATACTGGCATTGATATCGGGCAAGGTGACAAACATCCCCATGGGTTTCCCCTTCACCTCGCAGATACGGACCCGATGCGGCGATACAATGGGTTTGATTTCCTTCGCCAAATAAGCCGCTTCTTCCGTGGTGAGTGGCACAAAGCCCCAGTTTTCCGACCAGGCATCATTGAAGATATCAATGATGGTGCGCAGTTCTTCATCATAGCGCGACATATCGATTTCCCGCAGATGATAATCGTCATTGCGGTCGACCATATTCACAAAGCGCTCCAGACGCGGCGGCAACGGCTTTTTCAGGTCCAGTTCATAAGCCAGCAGATCCTTGGCCTTTTCATAGCCTTTGGCTTCCAGATGGTCCTGAAAATATGGGCGTGCATGGCCCATCATCAATGCCGGCGGCGTATGGAAGCCATCCACCAACAAGCCACATTCCCCATTGCTGGACAAATTATACGGCCCCTGGACATGGGTGCAGCCATTCTCGCGCAACCATTCTTCAGCGCGATTCAGCAAAGCCTGCGCCACATTGGCATCATCAATGGTTTCAAACAGGCCAAAATGCCCAAGCTGTCTGCCGGTCGTCTCATAAACAAAGCGGTCGATCTGGGCGCTGATCCGCCCCACTGGCCGGCCTTTGTGACAAGCAATCCAATAAGCGGCATGGGCATGGCGGAAATAGGGATTTTTCTCCCTGTCCAGCAAAGCCAGACGTTCGGCCATCAAGGGGCGAACCCAATGGGGGTCGCCGGAAAAGATGTGATCGGAAACCCTGACGAAACGCTTGAGATCCTTTTTGGTCTGAACCTCACGCACCTCGATTTCCATATGATCAATCATATCCCTTATCCCCTACCGCATTTTCATATCTCATTCCCTTATAAGGGACTGGCCTTTTTGTCATTTATGGCCAAGCCCTTTCCGGGCGAACCGCGCCAGCCCGCCAAGGGCGGTCGCATCCGCGGCTGACATGCCATATCGGAGCAATCCCAGAACAGACAAGCCCATTGACGCAATCAGCACAAGAAGTTGAAGAAAAGCAGGGGATTCCTTGAGCAACAAACTGACGCCAAAAAGCAAGACACTGGCGCAAAGGGCCGCAATCAAAGGCCGCCACATTTCACGCTATAAGGCCAAAGCCGTGAAAGCACCGCCACCTCGAACAAGGGCAAGCCGCGGCTGATAATCAATCCGGCGGAAGCCGCAATGGCCGCCCCCGCAGGGCCATAATCATCCACAAGGAAATATAGCAACGCTCCCATGGCCAATAAGCCGAGAATACCATTGGCCAAGGTCCAATAGGTGGATGCCAAAATCCGGACCATGGCCGGAGCCTGCCCGAAAAAGAAGGTAGAAAGCCGCCCCAGAACCAAAATCACCAGCGCCACCGCCGCAGGCTTGGCTTCGGGCCCCAAAAGATCGAGCAAAGCATGGCGCGCCCCGATCATGCCACCGGCCAGCACAAGACCAAAGGCTATCATCAGCCGCGTGGAATACGCATACATATCGGCAATGGCATCGCGCCCGCCCCGACCTTTTTGAAAGGCGGTCAAAGGCGCAATCACATAATCGAAGCTGTTATGGATCACCTGCATCACGCTGGAAAGTTTGCGGGCGATAGAATACAGCCCCGCCGCTGTGGCCCCGGCCGCACCGGGAATGATCACATTGAGCAAAACCACCGGCAATTCCGAAAAAAAGCGCTGGATAAGCGTTGCCGGCATCATCGGCAGCGCATAATGCAGCATTGTTCCGGCCAGTTTTGGATCAAAGCCGATCGTGGGCAGTTTCTTGAGATCGAAATAGCGCGATACCAATGCCATCGATAAAATGGCGGCAATGGCCATGGAAACGATATGAGCAAGAAACAGGCCGTAAGCTGTCATTCCCGCCACCGCCAGAATCACGGCAAACAGAATACGCAAAACCTGTTCATAGAAAAACCGGATGCGGATTTCCGGCCCAAATTTCCGCCGCGCCCTGACACAGGCGGTCAAAACCTCGACGCCGGTCCATAAAGGCAAGGTCCACGCATAAACGCGGATAATCCCCACCACATGGGTAATGTCTTGCCCTTCACCATTGATCAAGCGGGCAATATCCGGCGCAAAAACAATCAGTGCCAGCGCCCCTAAAATTCCCGCGCCTAATGTTGTCACCAAAGCCACAAGCAGCGCCCGCAGCACATCCACTTCATTATCATAGGACGGGACAAACCGTTGCAGCGCCACATCCATGCCCATTTGCGTGACCCCGCTGGCGATGCGCACAAAGGCATAAAGCGTGGCAAACAAGCCAAAGGTGACAGAGCCATAAAGCCACAAAAAGATAGGGAACCCCGCGGCTTCCACCAGCGCGCCCAAACGGGCCAAAAGCGCAAGGCTGGCGCCACGCGTCATTTCCTTGCGCGCCGATTGATGCGCCGCAAGGCCGCCCTGCTCTCCCTTCATTCCTATTCCTCAATCCTGAAAATGACCGCAAGGCCGACAGCAGCAAAAAAGATCATCGCCCCAAAGGCCGACAAAAAAGGCGGCGCCGCACCAAATTTGCCCATGGCCAGCATGAAATTGTCGGCCACGAAAAAAGCAAAGCCCAAGCCCATTCCCATCGCGATGCGGGCAAAGATCTTCCCGCGTCTTTGTGCGCCAAATCCGGCAATGGCCCCTAAAATCGGCATCAAAAGCGTTGCCGCAGGCCCGGCGATCTTGTGCAACAGCGCCGCTTTCAAAGCGGTGACTTTCTGACCTTCTTTTTCAAGCTGCGCGATGGAATCGCTCAGCGCTCCAAACGAACTTTGCTCCGGCACCACGCTTAACGAAAAAAACCGTTCCGGCGGGGCCGTTAAAGCCCAAAGCATGCTTTCTGCCGTCGTGATGGCATGGGTTGCCACATCAAATCTACGCACGGCATAAAGTGTCCAGACCCCATCGGAATGCCACGCAAAGCCCGCCCGCAAAATGCCCGACAGCATGCCTTGCTCGTCCCGTTCATAAACGGTCACCTTGTCCAGAATCACCAGATTCCGCGATCGGCTAACGGCTTTCACCTGAACCAAAGAATTGCCTTCGGTCAGCCATAGATCATCCAGAACATCCGGTGGTGGCGGCAGGTCTGCGGCATAATCAAAGCGTTTCCAATAGTCCAGTTCCGCCGTTGCCGGTGCCACCAGCTTCTGATCCAGAAAGAAATGGAAAAGGGCGATGGCGCCACAGGTTAAAACCAATGGCAGCAAGATGCGATGCGCCGACATGCCCGATGCCTTCATCACCACGATTTCGCTATGCTGGGCCAGGGTGGCAAGGGTGAGCAATACCGCAAGCAAGGCGCTAAAGGGAATGAAGCGGCTCAAAAGATCGGGAAAACGCAGAAAAATATAACGCCACAGGGCTTCGTTTCCATTGCCCTGAGCGGCCAGAATTGCATCCGATTGGGTGAGCAGATCAAGCATCTGCAAAATCACCGCCACCCCGATTGCAAGGCTGAAAAACCTCAGCAAAAACACCCGGGCAATATAATAGCCCATGGTGCGCGATGGCAGAAAATACCGCCGGAGGGGCCGAAAAACGCTCATGTGCCATCCCCCTTCAGCATTCTCACCAACACCCGCAAAGGCATCACAACAAAATCCACAACGCGGTCAATGGCCCCGGCAACACCGCGTCCGGGCCGCAACACGGATGTGGCGAACAACACCGCCCCGATGGCCGCATATAAAAATAACAAAACCCACAAGGCCATCAAAGGAGACGTTCCATCAAAGGCGACTTTGCGTTCACCGGCCTCCAGCAGTTCATTGAACACGATCAGACCAGCCAGACCGGCCACAAGCCCACCGGCAGCCCCCGTGCGCTTATTGGCCAATCCCAAGGGCACCGCCACAAAGGGAATTACCAGCAGCGTTAAAATATTAACGATCCGCCAGTGATAGCTCGACCGAAAACGCGCCAGCATCACCGGATCGCTTTCTCCGCCATTCAGCGCCTGATGCAGCTCTGTAAGGGTGGTTTCCAGTTCTTCCCCGCCCCGGCGCCGGAATTCTTCAACCGCTGGCAAATTGATCACGATATCCTGCGCTTCAAACGACAAAACCCGCGGCTTGATTTTATCCGTATCGAAATCAATCAAGCGCCCGTCAAAAAGCCGCAGCAACACGGTCTGGTCATTATCAGTGGCATAAAAAGCGCCGCGCTTTGCGGTGGCGGAAATTTCCTCCGCCGTCCCCACATTGCGCTTTAAAAAAATATCCAGCAATTCCCGCCCGCCATCGCGCGTGCTGCCCACCCGCAGCAGCAAGCCATCAGAAAGCGTCACAAAATCCCCGACATCGATGCTGGCGCCAAGCGCACCGGAGCGCAGCTCGAAATCCAGTTGGCGATATTCATATCGGCTATAGGGTTGCAAATAGCCTAACAGGCCAAATTCGACGATGCTCAGAAAAAACGCCAAAATCATAATCGGACGAATCAAACGCGTCAGCCCGGCACCGCTGGCCATCATGCCATCCAGTTCGCTGGACAAAGACAGGCCGCGAAACGCCAATAACGCCCCTAAAAACAAACCGACAGGGATCGCCATCCCCATATAATGCGGCACCAGATGCGCCAACATTTGCCACACAATATCGATGGGGCCATTTTCATTCACCACGAAATCGAACAGCCGCAGCATGCGTTCAAGCAAAAGCAACGCAGCCGTAATCACCACCGTGGACAGCAGCGGAACGGCGGCCTTGCGAAGAATGTAAATATCAATGCGGCTTAAAAGCGGTGCCATTCACTCACCAAACATTCTCTTTCAACAAATTGCCCAAGTTTCGCCATCAGAAGAACGTGAAATATCGTCAAGATCACGTGTTTTGGATAAGAAATCTCTGGAATCGTCCCCATTTCTTTTGGCAAGACAGAGTGAGTCATATTTCTGACACGATATTTTTATCTCTGACGCATCATTGAATACTGGTCGAAACCTTTGTTCACGCTCAGGGAAATGGCTATATCAGACGACTGAAAGCAAAGCGAACAGAATGCGGACTTTGATTTCATATATGAGTGCCTTATGTGCCTTGCTTGGCTTTTGGACGCAAGGGGCGTCGGCAAGGGGCACCTGCTCCGAGACACCCGCAAAAAGCTGGGTCGAGGTGGTGGTGCATGGCGTACGCTCCAATGAAGGCAATATGCGCGCCCAGATCTATAGCGATGATCCTGCCGATTTTTTAAAAAAGGGAAAGCAGATAATCCGGGTTGAAGCGCCCAGCCAGAAAGGCATTACCCACTTATGTGTGCCTCTCCCCCATGAAGGAAAATACTCGCTGGTGGTGATGCATGATCGCAATGCCAATGGGCGGGCCGATTTCTATACGGAAGGATTCGGTTTTTCCAACAATCCGCGCGTGAGTGTCTCTGCGCCAGATCATGCCGATACCGTCTTTACCGCTCTTTTGGGTGGCAAAACACTTGACGTCTTCCTTGGCTATATGCTCTTCGGTCGTTTGTCTCCTCAAGATCCACAGATGAATCCCGGTGCTGGGGCGCAAGCGGTGCACGAATCCGCCGCTCCTGTGTCAAGCATTCAGCCGACCGGCACTGATATCAACATCAGGGAAGTGAAGAAAAATTAATGCTGCACGCGCCTTTGAAAGCTGCACAAAACAGTTCCTCTCAAGCCCTGATCGGGGTGTTGTCCAATTGTGCCAGCACCACAAACCGCGTGCATCTGTCTCAGGTTCGGGCGCTTGTTTCCGCCAATCCGCATGTGTTTCATTTCGAATTTGAAAATATCGACGATATCGCGGAAGGCTTAGCCATGATGGCCGATGCCGGCGTGGCGCTTTTGATTATCAATGGCGGCGACGGGACCATTCAAGCCACACTATCCCGGATCATTAACGACAAACCTTTTACGGTCGTTCCACCACTTGCCATTCTCCCCGGCGGCAAAACCAATATGATTGCCGATGACCTGCGCGCCAAAGGCAAACCCGACAAAGTGTTGAGCCGCTTGATACGATTGGTTCGCACAGGAAAGCTTGCCCGCCATCTCACCCGACGCCATTTGATCGGGCTGGAAATGTCCGATGGCCACCCCACGCGCTATGGGATGTTTTTCGGGGGCGCGGCTATCGTCAATGGTATTTTGTGGAGCCGCAACCATATCCATACGGGGAATTTACCCACCGTTTGGGGCATGCCGTGGCCATTGTTAAGCTGGTATTGGAAACGGCTTTCAGCGCGAAACCCTCCCCCATGCGGTCGTCCCATACAAAAATCACCCTGGGCGACGATCAAAGCCATGAGGGCGAATTCAATGTTATTCTGGCAACAACGCTTTCGCGGCTGCTGATGCGGCTACGGCCTTTTGGGCGCAAAGGCGATGGACCCCTGCAGATTTCGCTGATCCAATCGCGCCCCGGTGTGATGTGCCGCGCGCTGTTTGCCTTGCTGACAGGCCGCTTCGATAAAGGCACTGTCAAAGGATTACACACAGCCCGTGTAGATGACATCACCATCCACGGCCCCGATCCTGTCACCCTTGATGGCGAGATTTATTATCCCAATGACGGACGCCCGATTATCCTTCAGGGAAACAAAGCATTGAATTTCGTGCGCTTATAAGCGCATATCCGGCCATGTCCAAATCTCATGACCCAAAGGCGCTTGAAGCACTTGTCGCCGCCGAATTATTGAAAGCCCAACCGGATGCGGTGGTAAAAGCCGCCGAACATGCCGCCGCACGCCATAAAGGCGCTGTTCTGGGGGTCTTGTTTTACGGCTCGTGCCTGCGCACCGGAGAATTGGACGACAAGATCCTCGATTTCTACCTGATCGTGCCGTCTTATAAGGTGCATATGAAAGCCGGGGGCTGGCCTTGGCCAACCAGCTGTTGCCCCCCAATGTGTTTTATGACGAATTCGAGCATGATGGCCGCACACTGCGCACAAAATATAATGTCATCAGTCTGGACGATATGCATCGCCGCGTCCAACATGATTGCCGCAATGTCTCTCTGTGGGCGCGGTTCTCGCAGCCCATGGCGCTGCTGATTGCCCAAGACGAAACGGCCATCAAAACTGTGGTGGCAGCCGTGTCGCAGGCGGTGCAGACGATGATCGATGCGGCCCTGCCCCTATGTGCGCCAAAAGAGAGCGCGGCACAGATTTGGACCCGTGCTTTCGGGCTGACCTATGGGGCCGAATTGCGTTCGGAACCGCCGGGCAAGGGAGCTGAAATCTATCAGATGGATCAGGCAAGATATGACCGCTTCTTTGGTCCGGCCATCGAAGCCTTGGGGGTGGCCCATCTGTTCGACAATGAAGGCGATGGCCTGCCCGGCCTTAAAGCGCTGCCCTGCCGGAAAGACCGCCACCGCGCCCAGCGCCAGTGGCGGGTGCGGCGGCTGAATGGCAAGGTCATCAGTTTCTTACGGCTGATAAAGGCCAGCACCACCTTTGATGGTGGCATTGATTATCTGGCTTGGAAAATCCAGCGACATTCTGGCGTCGAAATTGAAATCAGCCCGTGGCAACGGCGGCATCCGGTGATTGCCGGTCTGCTGCATTTTTATCGCCTGCGGCGTCGCGGAGCGTTTCGCTAGCGCTAAATTTTTCCTGCGCCGCTTTGAAGGCGGCCAGAATCTGATCCACCTGCTCGACACTATGACCCGCACCAAGGCTGCAGCGGAGCAGATAAATGCCCATGGGCGTTGCCGGTGGGCGCGCCACATTCACATACACACCTTCCGCCAGCAACAATTGGCACATGCCGAACAGCTCTTCCTGGCTGTCAAAGCACACGGCAACGATAGGGCTTTCAACGCTTTTCGTCCCCAGCTTGAAGCCCAAATCCTTCAGGCCGCTATGCAGCCGTTCCACATTGGCCCATAAATGCGCCCGCTTATTGTGGGCGTTCTTGAGCGACCGGATCGAACTGATGGCCGAAGCCACCACCGATGGCGGCAAAGAGGCGGTGAACATATAAGGGCGACACGCAAAGCGCAAAACGTCAAATTTCGGATGGTTGGACAAGCAAAAGCCGCCCACGGTTCCAACACTTTTAGAAAAGGTGCCGACAATGAAATCCACTTGATCTTCAACACCCAGTTCTTGCGCAACACCGCGTCCTGTCTCACCACAAAATCCCATGGAATGGGCTTCATCCACCAGCACTTGCGCACCGGCAGCCTTGGAAACGGCGATCAATTCAGCCAAGGGGGCGCGATCGCCCAACATGGAATAGACGCCTTCCAGAACCACCAGCTTTGCCGCATTCTCAGGCAAGCGTTTGAGACGTTTTTCCAAGTCTTCCACGCTGTTGTGGCGAAAGCGCAATATATCCGCATTGCCCATGGCGCAGGCATCATAAATGGACGCATGGCTGTCCGCATCGATGATTACATAATCACCGCGCCCCGCCAGCGTTGAAATCATGCCCAAATTGGCTGATAACCGGTGGAAAACACCATGGCATGATCCATGCCGTAAAAATCTTCCAGCTCCCGCTCCAGCGCTTTATGGCCCTGATAGGTGCCGTTCAGAATGCGGCTGCCAGTGGTGCCGGTCCCGAATTTGTCCAACGCTTCTTTCGCCGCAGAAATGGCATCGGGATCAAAGGTCATCCCCATATAATTATTGGTGCCCGCCAAGATGATCTTGCGGCCATTGATCATGGCTTCGGTGGCCGACAACACTTCATCCATCACGATATTCAAAGGGTCCGGATCGCGATAGCCCATGCGATCACGTTCGGCGATCAATGGATCGAATTTATCCAGCAAATCCATGATGCATTATCCCTTTATGATTTTTTCAACGGCATCCGTTACTTGCTGGATCGTTTCCAGATCCGGCAACATATTCAACGGCAACACAATATCGAATTCATCTTCGATGGCGGCCACAAGGTCCATCACGGTCAAGGAATCGAAATCCAGATCATTGGCAAAGGTGGTCTGTGGGGTTAAGGGCACAGATTTTTTATTGAACGGCTCGATCAACTGGCAAATACGATCGTAGATCACGTCCTTGCTCAACCCCATATCGCTCATGACAGCACTTCCTTCACAAATGTTTTCGATCCGCTTTCAAGCGAAAGACCGGATATAGCGGGCTCAAAGTCGAAACAACAGCGTTAAATGCCTTTGCATTTTTCACAGATTTTTTCCGGATAGCCATAACAATCCGTTTTTAAAACTGCCCCGTCTTTTCTGCCCAGTCCAAAGTCTCGACCAGACCCTTTTCAAAACCAGTTCGGGGCGACCAAAACGCCTCGAAACCATCAACGCTCGGCCCCACCACCCAATCGGGGTGAGAAAGCTCCCGCGCTTTGGCCGCTGTCAGCATAGCCGGGCGGCCCGTAATCTTTGCCACGGCAGATCCCATATGGCCCACCGCAGATAAAAGCGGCAAAGGCACAGGCACAGGCCGCACAGGCCGCTCAAGCCCGCGCGACAAGATACGCGCCAAATCGAGATAGGAATATCCCCCCCGACAGCCATCATCCACTTCCAAAACAGTCCCATGGCACAGGCCATGAACCGATCCGTCCATCAGCGCAAGATCGCGCAACAATGTGGCAAGATCCGGCCCGAAAAGCAAAGACACCTTATTTTTTACCGCCCCGGGGGCTGGCAAAAAGCCGCGCTTTGCCGCCTTGATCAATTTCAGGATTTCCTGGTCGCCGGGCCCATAGATCCCCGGTGGGCGCACGATCGCCCAATCGTGCAACTGAACACGGGCGGCTTCGGCAACCACTTGTTCAGCGGCAAATTTGCTGGCGGCATAGGGAGAAAGCTGCGGTTCACGCGCCGCCAAAGACGAGACATACACAAAACGGGCATACGGCGCATGGTTTTGAATGGCTGCCAAAAGACGCCCGGTGCCATCGCGATTGGCGGCGAAAAACTGGTGCGGTGTCAGGGCTTTAATCAGGCCCGCCAAATGAATGACCGCATCCGCCCCCGAAACAAGACGGTCCAGCGCCTTCTGGTCTTCCAGCGCACCCGGCACCCAAACAAGGCCCTTTTCATTTTCTTGTGGGCGGCGCGCAAGGGCGCGAACGGAATGTCCCGCATCGCGCACGGCAGCGATCACATGGCGTCCAACAAAGCCCGTTCCGCCTGTGATCGCAATTGTTTTCATAGGTCAAAGCCTAAACGGCACGGGCCGTTTTCAATAATCCAGCGCTGTAATCTTGCCCGATAAAAATTGCTGGCGTGCCTTTGACCGGCTGAGTTTCCCCGACGATGTGCGCGGCAAAGACCGTGGCAACACCAATTCGATCCGGCATTGAACCCCGGTGACCGCATGATCTGGCGCTTGATCGCATCGGCAAATGCCTGCCGCTCGGCCATATCGCGGACACGGCACTGAACAAGCACCGTTGGTACTTCGCCATGATCGCGGCTGGGCAAGGACAAGGCGGCAATATCGCCACTGCGCACGCCGTCCACCTGTTCGGCAGCCCATTCGATATCCTGCGGCCAGTGATTGCGACCATTGATGATGATCATATCTTTGGCGCGGCCGATCACGAACAGCGATCCCGCGCTCAGATAGCCCATATCGCCGGTATCCAGCCAACCATCAGAGGACAACACAGCCGCCGTGGTTTCCGGATCGTTGAAATATTCACTCATCACGCTGGCGCCGCGCACGAAAATCCGGCCGATTTCGCGGTCTGCAACGCTGGCCCCATCCTCATCGCGGATCTCAAGCTCATATTCCGGCAAGGGAACACCGCAATTCACCACCTCGCGCAGCCGCACCCCTTCATCGGATGCGGTTTTCAGCATCACATCGCCATCGGCCAGATCAGCGCTTTGCGGCACAGCCTGTTCTACCCGGCCCATCATTTCGCCGGATAAAATACGCTCATCCACCAGATCCACTTCCATGCCCCGGCCAATGGGCGCAAAACTCACGGCAAGGTACATTCCGCAAGGCCGTAGCTGGGAACGAAAGTGGTCGGCTTAAAGCCGGCTTCGGCAAAAGTTTCGGCAAAATTATTGATCACATCGGGGCGGATCATATCGCCGCCAATGCCGGCCACGCGCCATGCGGACAGATCCAGTTCTTTCAGCAAGCTGGCGCTCACGCGTCGGGCGCAAATATCGTAACCGAAAGTGGGGCTATAGGTGATGGTGCCACGATTGCGCGACATCAGGCTGAGCCATTGCATGGGCCGACGGGCAAAATCTTCGGTGGCCAGAAAATCCACCGACACCTGATTGGCAATGGGCGTCAGCAATGTGCCCACAAGGCCCATATCATGATAAAAAGGCAGCCAGGAAATACAGCGGTCCGTATCAACAAGCTGCACACCATCGCGCCCTTGCCCACCACAATTGGCCATTAAAGCCTTATGGGTGATGGCAATACCATGGGGAAACCGTGTCGAGCCTGACGAATATTGCAAATAGGCAAGGCTATCCGTTTCAGGGCGCACAAGCGTCCCGTCCGGGCAGTCCAGCGCTTCGAATTCTGCAAAAGTTCCAGCGAATTTCAGCCCCAGGCCTTCGCCCGCTTCTTCGCCAAATTCCACCATGCTATCAGGACCGATCATCGCAGTCGCACGGCAGCTTTCCACCTGCAGGCGGAGCTGGCTCACATAGCCGTCACGCCCACCAAAGGATGTTGGCAATGGCAAGGGCACCGGCAAAACGGAAGCATATTGGCACCCAAGAAAGAAAACCACGAAATCCAGATGTGTTCCGGCGATCAGGGCCACTCGGTCCCCGCGCTCGAACCCCATCCCCGCCAGTTTTCGCCCGACGCGCTCTGCACGGCTGCGCAGGGTCGCATAAGATGCCGACACATCAAGGACACCGCGGGCGGAATAGAAATTCACACCGCGTTCACCTTGGGCGGCATATTCCAATGCATCGATCAGAGTTGGGAAATCCCCAAAGCGCCGCGGCAAATGGTCTTGCGTCGGCGTTGGCTCTGTCGTGTCAAAGGTGTTTTTCACAGCCGTCAAACTCAATGAAACGCCTCAAGCTATATCGAATAAAAGACAGGAAAGAGTAAGGACGGCAAAGCCGCTTTTTCCCTGAAGCCAGAATGAACTGGAAAGATATTCAGGTACATCCCACTCTTTCAACGAAAGTTATGCAACAAGCACGCCCCGACCGCATCGGCCCCTTCACATGCCCCTTGGGGTCAATTACAGGAGATGGAAGATAATTCGCAAGCATTTTGTCTTGGAAGACCGATCCGAGGTCGCCGCTTAAAAGGGAAATATGACCAAACCATGACCAAAGCCCCCGCCGCCCTTCCCCTTTCCGTCCTTGAACGCTTGCGTGCCGATACCCCCGCAACCGGACATCGTGTGCATCTTGATAATGCCGGGGCCTCTTTGATGCCCGCCCCTGTGGTGGACACAATCCAGCGCACTGTAGCATTGGAAGCTGCCGTGGGCGGCTATGTGGCCCATGAACGCATGGCAGATCAATTGGAACGAAGTTACGGCGCTTTGGCTCGCTTGATTGGCGCAAATCAAAGCGAAATCGCCTTTCTGCAAAGCGCCACAGAGGCATGGAATCGCGCCTTTTACAGCCTCCCTTTACAAAAGGGGGACCGGATCATTACCGGGTTTAACGAATATTGCTCGAATTATGTGGCCATGCTGGATCGCGCCGAAAAAACCGGCGCCCGGATTGTGGTTATCGGCCCCGATGCACAGGGCAATCTGGATCTTGCGGCCTTGAACGACGCACTTGATGATCGCGCGAAAGTGATTGCCATCAGCCATGTCCCGTCCTCATCGGGGCAAATCAATCCTGTCAAGGCCGTGGGTGAAATCGCCCGCAAACACGCCGTGCCCTTTTTGCTGGATGCCTGCCAAAGCATGGGGCAACTGCCGGTGGATGTGGAAGATATCGGCTGCCATATGCTGACAGGCACAGCCCGGAAATTCCTGCGCGGCCCGCGCGGCGTTGGATTTTTGTATATCCGCGACAGCTTTCAGGCCCAGTTGCGTCCGGTGATGCTAACCAATCAAGCCGCCACATGGACATCGGCGACCAGCTATGAATTGAGGGGCGATGCAAAAGTGATGGAAGCATGGGAGCGCAATTTGGCAGCCCAACTGGGCTTTGGCGCGGCTCTGGACTATCTGTTGTCTTTTGACATTGATGCCTTATTCCAGCGCTCCAATGCCTTGGCGGCCCGATTGCGGACCTTGCTGGAGCAGCATCCTCCGATCCGGATCACCGATCCCGGCACCCGTCATTCGGCCATTGTCACATTCCGCCACGCCACGCTGTCCCCTGCGACAATCAAGGCGGAAATGGAAAAGAAGGGCATTGCGGTGCAGGTGGCGTCGGTGGTGCACACAAGACTGGATCTGGAAGCCCGCGGCATAGACAGCGCGGTGCGGGTTTCCCCCCATTATTACAATACCGAAGAGGAACTGGAGCGTTTCATGCACGTCCTTGAAAGCCTCGGCTCTTGAGGCAACAGACCGCGCATAAACACTCAGCCCTTTTGGGTGGCATCCGCGGCGCTGCTTTTTTCCGCCATCATATGGATCTGGCGGCGCTGCACATATTGCGTAATCAGCACACCGACCAAAATCAGGAGCAAGCCAAACACCCGCGACAGGCCAAAGGATTCCCCCAAAATGAACACCCCCAATAAACTGCCCACCACCGGCACGAGATAATTGTTCAGGGCCACAAATGTAGCGCCCACCCGGGCAATCACCGCCACCAGCACCAAAACGGCAATGGCCGAGGGCCAAACGCCCAACCAGATCACCGCCAATATGCTGCGGAAACTGGCAGATGTGCTGAGCGGATTGTCAAAAATCAGCGCCACCGGCACAATCAGGGAGCACTGGCCAATAACACCCCTGCCGCCCCGACAAAAGTGGGCATGCGGCTGGCCCGGCGCAGCAACAAAGCCGAGGCCCCATAACCCATGGCTGCCATCAAGACGGCCAGCTTTCCCGCAATGCTCATGACACCGGATGAAGAATCGCCCGCAGCGCCGCCGCCCACAAGAACCAAAACACCAAGAAGCCCAACCACAAGGCCGGCAATTTTACCGCCGGTTATTTTTTCATCATCGGTCATCCAATGGGCGAAGAAAAGCGTCGCCAAAGGTGTGAAGGACATCAGAATCGCCGCTTCCGAACTGCTGATATAAGATTGCCCCCAAGCAATCAGCGAAAACGGGATCGCCGTCCCGATGGCCCCGGCAAGAAACAGCAGCTTCCAGTCCCGCGCATTATCGGGCAATCGGTGGCCTTTCAGGCGGGCGACGATGGTTAGAAACACGGCGGCAATGGCAATGCGGCTGCCCGCGATGGCCAAAGGACCAAAGCTTTCCAGGGCGATTTCCACAAAAAAGAAGGACGAGCCCCATGTCAGGGCCAAAACGGCAAGGCCCAGAAAATCGACCAAAGATGGCGCTGCAATGGGTTTCAAAGTCTTCCTCATGATTAAGGGCTTGCGAAACGCTGCGCTTGAGCGGCATTTTCAGCCTATGACCAAGCGCCCTTATGAAAAATCGGCAGCCAAGCCCATGACACCCGACAGGCTGGAGCGGGCTGCCTATCATTATCTGGAACGCTTTGCCACAAGCGCGGGAAATCTCCGCCGTGTTTTGGAACAAAAAATTCGTCGGCGCAATGCGTCCTTTGCCCCCCCATCCGCCGAGCAGGAACAATGGATCGACACGCTGATCGAAAAATTGCTCCGCCTGCAATTATTGGACGATCGCGCCTATGCCGAAGCCATGGCCAGAAGCCAGCATTTGCGCGGAAAACCCAAACGGAGCATCCAGCATTGGTTAAAAGCGCGGGCTGTCAGCGAAGCGGATATTGATGCCGCCCTCAATGCCTTGGCAGACGATATCGGCCCCATGACAGATCCCGATCATCTGGCCGCCATGCGCTTTGCCCGCAAACGCCGCCTCGGTCCGTGGAAGCGCGATATGAAAGACCGCGCCCCCGAAACGCCGGATCGACGCGCCATGCACGCCCGGCAAAATAAAGAGATTGCCGCTTTTGCCAGAGCGGGCTTTTCCTATGATATTGCCCGCAAGATTCTGGCCGCAGACACGGAAGAAGAACTGGAGGCACTGTTTGGCGATGGCGATGCCCCGATCATTGATGCAGTCGATTTTCCTGCCGACCCCGATGATGGGGGATTGTCCTGATTTGCCCTCACTTTCTCGGACTTTTCCCAAGCGACGATGAAAAGGCCATGTCCATGAAATCCGGTGCCACACAGGCCTTTCTTTTGTAATTTGGGGATATCTCCCCATATCTGGCAGCATGGATGATCCATTGCGGCCTTGCGGTCCCTTGATTTCCCTTTAAAAGGGTGCCACTGCCAAATGTGCACTGACAGTTTCGTGCCACCTGAGACAAAGATGGATGACAGATATGGCGCGCCCCAACGCCGAAAATTTTCCGCTGAAAGAAGCCCGTGCCATTGTAAAAAGTCTGGCGCGCCCCAATCCGTGGATCTATTGGCCTGATTTTCTTATCAGTGCCGCCCTTGGCTGGGGGGCCTTTGTGTTGGCCGTGATCAGCCCGAATTTCGGGGCTGTGCAACTGGCCGCGCTGTTTGTCGCTACCTTCGCCCTTTATCGGGCCGTGATCTTCATCCATGAATTGTCGCATTTAAAACGCGGCACCTTCAAACTGTTCCGGCTGGCCTGGAATCTGATTTGCGGTTTTCCCATGCTGGTGCCGTCCTTTACCTATGCCGGTGTGCACACCGACCACCATTTGCGCAAAATATATGGCACCCATGAAGATGGGGAATATGTACCTTTTGCCACAGGCTCGCCATTGGGGCTTGTGGGCTATGTTCTGTTGTCGTTTTTCCTGCCCTTGTTGTTTGTGGGGCGGTTTTTGCTGCTTACCCCCATCAGCTATGTGGTGCCGCCGGTGCGCCGTTGGGCATGGGAACGGGCCTCATCCCTTACCATCGACATGAATTATCGCCGCCCGCCCCCCGCCAAGCGCGACGATAAAAGCTGGCGCTGGCAAGAAGCCGCCACCTGTCTTTATGCCTTCGGGTTTTTGGCGCTGTTTGTCACCGGTGTCCTGCCCTTGAAGGTGCTGGCCATCTGGTATCTGGTCACCGTGCTGATTTTCCTGTTCAATTCCTTGCGCACCTTGTGCGCCCATGCTTATCGCAATCCCGGCGATGCCCCCATGACCACGGCGGAAGAATTTCTCGATTCCGTGAATGTGCCGGGCAACCGGTTCTGGACCCCTTTATGGGCGCCGGTGGGCTTGCGCTTTCATGCCACCCACCATCTGTTCCCGTCGCTGCCCTATCATGCTTTGGGAAAGGCCCACCGCAAACTGGTGCAGGAACTGCCCGATAACAGCCTTTATCTGGAGGCCAGCCGCGCCAGCATGTTCGATGCCCTGAAACGTATCTGGCAAGAAACCCGCGAAGGCCAAAACAACCGCGCCAAAGAGGCACAGGCGGATCAATCGCGCTCGAAAGCCGCGTGAAGCCGGGCAAGGCTTGCGGGATCATCGGCGTCTTGCAAAATCCCTTGATCCTCCACATCCAGCGCCCGGATTTTTGATCCAAACGCTTTCAAAAGCCCCCGTGCCCCCTGATCGCCTTGAAGAGCCGCCAAAGCAGAGAACTGCGAACGGTCCCATAAAACCGGATTGCCCCGCTTGCCATGATAATATGGCACCACTGCCGGCGGCTTTTCTGCGGCCCAATAGCTTTGGGCAAGAGAGCGCAGAGTTTCCGGCGCTACCCTTGGCATATCCCCCAGCATGAAAAGCGCCGCCGCGCAATGTTCCGGCACCGCCTGCACGCCGGCCTTCACCGATGCAGACAGCCCACATTCATAATCTGGATTTTCGACAATCCGGACCATTTCTCCCGCAAGGCATTGGCGCACGGCCGCCGCCTGATGCCCCACCACCACAAGGACCGGACCGATCTGGGCCTTTTGCGCGGCTCGCACGCTATGCACGATCATGGGCACGCCCTGTAAAGAAGCCAGCATTTTGCTTCCCCCGCCCATACGCCGCGATAAACCCGCTGCCAAAATCACGCAGGCAATATTTTGGCCATCTGGCCGGGATCTGTGCGACTCAGGATGTGCTAAAGCAGACATCACTCCCTCAAAGGCGGTTTCAGGCTGCAGAATCGGGTTTTATCGCGCCTTGCCGCAAAACTTGGGTGATCTGCGCCATGATTGACAAGGCGATTTCCGCCGGACTTCTCGCTCCGATTGCAAACCCAACGGGCCCATATATTCGTAAAAGTGTATGTTGTGAAAAACCGAGGGAAAAAAGTCTGTCAAGCCGTGCTTTATGGGTCTTTCGGCTTCCTAGTGATCCGATGTAAAAGGCTTTGGAGCCGAGCGCTTCCTTGAGCGCCGCATCATCCAGTTTCGGATCGTGGGTCAGCGTAACCACGGCGGATCGTTCATCGAGGTGCTCGGCCACCAATGCCGTATCGGGCCAGTCTTCTATCAGGCGCACTGATCCAAAGCGGGCGCTGGTGGCAAAGGCTCCGCGCGGATCGATCACCGCCACATCATAGCCCAGGCCCTGCGCCATTGGCACCAGCGCTTGGGCGATATGCACCGCGCCAATCACAAACAAGCGCAAGGGCGGATTGAACACATGCATAAACAAGCGCCGCCCATCGATTTCGACCAGACCCGACCGATCCAGACGCAAAGCATCCGCTAAGGCATGCCCGGGAAACGCCACATTGAACCGGCGGGATATCTGGCCCGCCACATCTTGTTCCTGTGTCTGAAACAGGGCTGTATCGCCCCCGTCGAGATCGGTAATGCGCGCCACCGCTTTTCGGGCACTGCGGGCATCGACCAAATCCCGAAGCATATCCAAAGCAGCAGGAGGAGCCTGAGACCCGCTCACCGGCTCCAGATAAACGGAAATACGCCCACCGCAGGCAAGCCCCACCTCCCATGCTTTGGCATCGGCCACACCGAAAGACATTTCCTGTGTGCCCCCCGATGCGATCACATCCAGCGCTTCCACAATCACCGCGCCTTCCACGCAACCGCCGGAAACAGAGCCTTCAAAACGCTCGTCGGTGCGGATCACAAGCTGGCTTCCCACAGGACGCGGCGCAGAGCCCCATGTGGATATCACCGTTGCCAAGGCCACACCATGCCCCGCCTCGGCCCATGCCAAAGCCGTTTCAAGCGGATCGAGCGCGCCGGATGTTTCGTTATGCCCCATCTTCTTATCGGGCCAGAAAATAAAGCAGGCCCAAAACCAGTGCGATCAGGGCAAAAACCCATAGAACAGGCTTAAGTCCGGGCCGATCTTCACCAATCGGAACATCATGGGTCGGCGGGGTTGGTGCAGGCGCTGCACTTGGTTCTGTCTGGGCGTCCTCAATGGGTTCTGCCGCAGGGATGGGCTGCTCTGTCGTCGGAGCCGTGGGGCCTGAAGGGGTCTCTTTCGCCATCCGTTCCACAATCAGGTCCGAAAAACAGGTAAAAAAGTCTTCGGCATATTTTTTCGCAGTGCTGTCAATCAGCCGCGCTCCCATCTGCGCCAGCTTGCCCCCCACATTGGCTTCTACGGACCATGCCAGCCGGGTTTTATCCCCTTCCACATCATGCAGGGCCACATCCGCCCGCCCGCGGGCAAATCCGGCAGCCCCCTTGCCTTGTCCAACCAAGGTATAGGCATGGGGCGGCGACACATTCTCCAGCATCACCTCGCCTTTAAATTTTGCCTTCACCGGCCCCACCTTGGCCGTCACCGATGCGGCCAGCTGGTTGTCTGCCAACCGCTCCAGCGCTTCGCAACCGGGAATACATTCGATCAACAGGGTTTCGTCGTTCAAGGCGTCCCACACGATCTGACGCGGTGCCGGTATGATGGTTTCGCTTTCAAGTTTCATCGTCTGCTCTCCAATGTTCCATCGACCGCAGGGACGCATGGTGCGCTATCTTTTGTATATGATACGGGCCGCTCTCTCTTCCATCCCATTTCATCGAAGCAAGATCAAATACAAAGGCTTGGCAATGACCACCTGTTTGCGGCATGATTTTGCTTCGCTATAGAGCCGTGTTAATATGGTATGTGCGTAATGGGGAGCAGTCGATGATGGCACTTGGGGAAGCGTCCGAACCTATGGCCGAAGAACAAACCGTTGAGGTGCATGGGGTCGTCAAATGGTTTGATGCGGTGAAAGGCTACGGCTTTGTGATCGCAGACGATGGCGGAAGCGATGTTCTTTTGCATTTTTCCGTCCTGCGCGAGGTGGGGCGACGGTCCGTTCCCGAAGGAACAACCGTTCATTGTGAAGCAGTGACACGCCCGCGCGGGCGACAAGCAACCCGTGTAATCACCCTGGATTTTTCCACCGTAACGGCACCCGATGTCGAACAAGCGCCCGAAAAGGCCAATGGCTTTGCCCGCCATTCCGGCGATCAATCCGGCGCCTATAGCGAAGGCGTCGTGAAATGGTTCAACCGCATCAAAGGCTATGGTTTCGTGTCGCAGGGGGAAGGCACGCAGGATGTATTTATCCATATGGAAACCCTTAGAAAAGCAGGGATCGACGATATACAACCGGGGCAAAGAGTGCGGATCGCCATCGGCAAGGGAGAACGCGGCCCCCTTGCATCCGAGATCATATTATTGGATGGATAAGGCTTCCGTTCCTTTCCAACCGTTTCAATGGACAGTGTCATGCCAGCCCAATTTTCGGCCAAGCCTTCCCCCATGCTTTTGGTCAAGTTTCTTGTAAGCCTCGCTCTTACATGGCTTTGGGCCGGGCTTTTGGCCCCTATGGGGGCGGCACAAACACCGCAATCCCTGGAAACCATGCCGTTAATCGTTGAAAGCGAAAATGGCACCCATCATTTCACCGTTGAATTCGCCAATGATCCGGAAGAACGCAGCATCGGCTTGATGTTCCGCAAGGAAATGCCCGAAGATCATGGCATGCTCTTCGATATGGGCATGCCGGTACGCGCCAGCTTCTGGATGAAAAACACCGATTTGCCGCTGGATCTTATTTTCATCAAGACCGATGGAACCATTGCCAATATCGGCACGGGCGTTCCCCATCAAATCAGCCCGCCGGTGCAATCACGGGGTCGGGTTCTGGGCGTACTGGAACTGAATGAAGGCACTGCGAAAAAACTGGGCATCAAACCCGGTGATCGGGTGCTGCATCCCATATTCAACAATTGGGACAGCGAAAAAGAGACGCAGCCCAAATAAGGACAGGACCTCACGTCCTTTGCGTCTCTTTCTTGTTGATAAACCGGTAGCTTAGTTTTCTTTCAAGGCCGCCACAATCTGCGACGCGAAATCCACATAGGAAAAGCCGCTTCCGCCCACCATGTCATAGCCCCGCCGCACGATCACCAAATCCAGCGACGGGATCACCACCAGATATTGCCCGCGATTGCCGGCCGCAACAATGCTGTCTTTGGGAAGCGCCGGGTCATAAGCGTTCAGCAACCACCATTGCGCCCCATAACCGGGGCGGGGGCTGCCATCGCTGTTTTGTAAAGGCGGCTGCGCAGGTGCGGGCGTTGAAACATAATCAACCCAGCCTTTTGCCAAAATGCGCTTGCCGTCCCACAGACCATCTTGCAAATGCAGCACGCCAAGCCGTGCCAGATCGCGCGCGGTGGTCCAAACTTGGCTCGACATAATAAAGTCCCCCGCCCAATCCGTCTCGAGGCGGGTATGTGTCATGCCAATGGGATGCAGCAAGGCTTCAAAGGGAAAGCGCAGATAGGCATCTTCACTTTCAAAAGCGCTCCGCACGGCGCGCATGGCCAGCATGGTATCGTTATTGGCATATTTCCAGCGCATCCCCGGCATGGCTTCCAATGCATTGGTGGCCGCTTCATCGGCCATCAAACCGCCCCCCATATACACGCGGTCGGTGCGGTTCCCGGCGATATTGCTGTCCAGACCGGACGCCATATGCAGCAGATTTTCCAATGTAATGGCCCGGCGCGGGTCGGCCAAACGCTGCCATTGGGGAATTTGGGCGGGTGCTTTTACATCAATCAGGCCCTGTTCAACCGCTGCGCCGATCACACTGGCGCCTATGCTTTTGGCCACAGACCATGTGCGCTGTGCGGTGACAGGGCTGTGACCTTCCTTATAGCGCTCGGCCAAAATGGCAGTAGGGGTGGCAATCAGCACCGCACTGGTGCGGCTATCGGAACCAAACTGCGTGGTGAACGCCTTGTCGATCACCTTATCCAGCCGATCATTGCCTGAAGGGCCGTTCACCGGTGCATGATCGGTCCACGGCAAGCCGGTGTCGGGCATATTGCTTCATCCGCGGTGGAAAGTGTTACCGAAAGCACCTGATCCAAAGCTGCCACCCTTGCCCCCGGCGGCAAATCCACACAGCCCAAATGCGGTCGCCATGCAGAAATGCGCGGCGGCATATTCATGTCATAAGCCACACGGACCCGCTTGGCCTGATAATCGATCTCCGCCTGCAATTGCCGTGCTTGATCCTCGACCAATGGATAGATGCCGGTCAGTTCATCTGCTTCGATTTGGTCCAGTGTTTTGCCACCATTAAACAAGGCGCTACACAGGAAACCGGCCTTATATCCAGCAGCATAGGCGCCGATTGTCGCTTCTGTATTGCGCTCCGCCGATTTGGGGGCTGTGCGCAATTGCTCCAGCGTTTGGGCGTGAACTGCCCCGCTTGTTAACATCAGCGTTGTGGCCATCAATATGGATCGGATGGGATTCATTCTTCTCTCCCCAATATATTTCGTGCCGCGTGCATGATTGTTATAAAGACAATTCCACACCAAGGGAAAAAAGCTGCGGCTGGGCGCGCAGAATGTCCCCGTCACCGGTGGTTTGGCTTTCCACCGTTTCACCAAAAATATTCTCTGCAGCAAGAAACATCTGCACATCCGCGCTCAGCCTATAGCGGATGGCCATATCAAGCGTGAAAGCCGACGACAAAAAGCGGCTGTTCCCGTCATCATCAAATTGTGCGCCGAGATAACGGCCATCGAAATTGATCGACCATTTGGGGGTGGGTGTCCAGTCTGCGCCCATTGTCAGGCTGTGTTTGGGGCTTTGTGCCACCCGTTTGCCCGCAAGATCCGCAATCTCGCCCGCATCTGTGATCCGGGCATTCACATAAAGATAGCGCAGCACCATTGAAAGCTGCCCGCCCACCGCCACACGGCCTTCCATCTCTATTCCATCGGCGGTGATCCGGTCGATATTTTGCCTTTGCCTCAAAGACCCGCCGGCAGGCACAAAGCCGGTGGGCGGAAATATGCCGGGGCCAAGGGCCACTGTGATATTTCCCACTCCGTCATGCAGCCAGTTCCGGAAATATGTGGCCCCCAGACTGATGCTATTCAGCGGCTGAAACTGTACGCCCAAATCAAAGCCATAAAGCCGCTCCGGCTCTAAATCCGGATTGGCTTCGGTGATATCATTGCCCACACGGAAAGGCCGGAAAAATTCATTGAGACTGGGCAAACGAAAGCCGCTATAGCCTGAAATACGGGCCGATAACGCATCGGTCAGGCGATAGCGCGCCCCCAATCTGCCATTCAGCAAAAGCCCGTCGCGGTCCAAAATGGCATCGTCACGCACCAGCGTTCCATCGGCCAAATCGCTTTCCGTAAGAACGCCGTTGAATGTGCGCCAATAATCCAGTCGTATTCCACCCGAAAGACCCAAATGATCAAACACCGTGCCCGCATAATCCGCATAAAGCCCGGCCAACCATTGGTCGCCGCCCGCCCGACGCACCCGGGTAAAGCCGTCGCCTAGATTGCGAAAAGCTTCATTGGTTTCCCCTTCAAGCCGCCGCACATCCCCGCCCAGATCAAGGCTTTGGCCATCCGCCAAAGGCACCCGCAACACCGCCAGCAGCCCCGCCCCGCGCGACGGAACATTGAATTGATCCAGCACAGGGCTTTCCGAGGCACGCCCTGCATCAACTGCACTGAAGCGGCTGGAAAAATCCCGTTCCGTTATAAAGGCGGTCAGCTCATATCTCAGGTCCGACGGCCCGGCATCGCGTACCAGACGCAAGGACCCATCCAGCACCTCCGTATCATTACCGGTGAGTATTGTGCCATTGGAGCGGTTTTCCTCAAACCACCCCACTTTCCCGCTTAGGGTGACACTATCGGAAAGGGCGGTTTCCACCACACCGGAAATCCGTGCCACATCGCTTTTTGCGGGCACGTCCACAGCGCCCCGGCTTTGCTTGTCGCGTAAAATAAAGCCATCGCTTTTTCTATAATGCCCGGAAAGCGCATAGCTCATCTTGTCGTGGCGATCGCCTATTCCCAAGGACAAAAGCCTTGTGCCGCGGGTGCCGATCTCCGCCATACCGTCCAGCGTAAAATCGGCGGGCATTTTGCTCTCAAGGCGGATCACGCCGGTCAGCGCCTGATTGCCATAAGGCCCTGCCCCGCTGCCGCGCACCACGCTTGCTTGCGCAATCCGCTGAGGATCAAGCGCCGACCAGAACACCCAGCCACCGAAGGGATCGTTTAGCGGCACGCCATCCAACAAAACCAGCGCCCGCCCGGCCCCATTGGGGCCAATACCGCGCAGGCTGACCCCTTGGGTTGTGGGATTAGCCAATAAAGACGATGCCCGGCGAAACAGCGAAAGCCCCGGAATTTGCCCCAGAATTTCATCCACATGAACCGTGGGGGCCTTGGCGAAATCATCGGCCAAAAGCACGCTTTCCCCGTAAACCCGCCGGGCTTCAGGATCGGAAAGGCGCGTAGCCGTGACACGAATTTCGTCCACTATCTGGGCAGAAAGCGGGGGACAGGGGGGCGTAGCCAAGCACAAAGCCCCCAATATCACGCCACTTTTCCGCATGGGCTTTAACAGCCCAGAGCGCGGGCTTTCGCCTCTTGCCGCCGCTGGTGCAAAATGGGCTCCGTATAGCCATTGGGCTGATTAAGGCCCAAAAACACCAGATCGCACGCCGCTTGAAAGGCGATGGACTTGTCAAAATCCGGGGCCATGGGATGATAAGCGGGATCGCCTTCATTTTGCTTGTCAACGATCCGGGCAATCCGCTTCATGGTCTCGACCACCTGCTGTTTTGTGCACAAGCCATGATGCAGCCAATTGGCCATATGCTGGCTGGAAATCCGTAAAGTCGCACGGTCTTCCATCAAGCCCACATCATTGATATCCGGCACTTTCGAGCAACCGACCCCCTGTTCCACCCAGCGCACCACATAACCAAGAATGCCCTGCGCATTATTGTCCAGTTCTTGCTGGATTTGCTGCGGCGAATAACGTGCATCACACTCCACCGGAGGGGTCAATAAAGGTCCAAGCCCGGCTTTGGGACGGTCTTTCAAAACTTTTTGCCACTCTGTCACATCCACCTTATGATAGTGCAAGGCGTGCAATGTGGCAGCCGTAGGAGACGGCACCCAAGCGGTACTCGCACCGGACTGGGGATGGCCTATTTTTTCCTTCAGCATATCCGCCATACGGTCCGGCTTTGCCCACATGCCCTTACCGATCTGGGCATGACCAGGCAAACCGCATTGAAGGCCGATATCCACATTGCGGTCTTCATAAGCCTTAAGCCAAACGGCATCCTTCATCTGTGCTTTCGGGATCATGGGACCGGCTTCCATAGCGCTATGGATTTCATCGCCGGTGCGATCCAGAAAGCCCGTATTGATGAAGAACACCCGATCGCGCACGGCAGCAATACATCTGGCCAGATTGGCGCTGGTGCGACGCTCTTCATCCATGATGCCGATTTTCACAGTGTTCGGGGCCAAGCCCAATGCGGCTTCCACATGGCTGAAAACATCATTGGTAAACGCCACTTCATCAGGCCCGTGCATCTTGGGCTTAACGATATAAATCGAGCCTTCCCGACTGTTGCGATAAAGGCCCGTACCGGCCACATCACGCATGCTGATCAGCACCGTTATCATGGCATCCAGAAGGCCTTCAAATACCTCATGGCCTTCGCTGTCCAGCACTGCGGATGTGGTCATCAAATGCCCCACATTGCGCAAAAGCATCAGGCTGCGGCCCGGCAAGGTAAAAGCCGATCCATCGGGCGCATGATAGCTGCGATCCGCCTTTAATCTGCGTTCTATGGTGCGACCGCCTTTTTCAAAGCGTTCGGCCAGATCACCGTTTATCAAGCCGAGCCAATTGCCATAGGCCGCCGCTTTGTCTTCGGCATCCACTGCCGCGATGGAATCTTCCAGATCCATGATGGTGCTGAGCGCCGACTCCATCACCACATCCGCCACGCCGGCGGAATCATTGCGGCCAATGGAATGGGACCGGTCAATCACGATATCTGCGTGTAAGCCATGATGGCGCAGCAAAATGCCTTCAGGCCCAGTTGCTTCGCCGCGATAGCCCGCAAAGCGCTCCGGATGGACAAGTTTTGTGGATGCTGCGCCAGAAAGCCGAACCACCAACGCACCATCCTCAACCACATAACCCGTGGCGTCCTTATGGCTTTTGCCGTCCATAAGGGGGGCGATCTCGTCCAGAAACCCTTTGGCAAAAGCGATAACTTTTTCCCCGCGCTTGGGATTATAGCTGCTGCCGCGCGCGCAACCATCCGCTTCGGGCAGCACATCTGTGCCATAAAGCGCATCATAAAGGCTGCCCCAACGCGCATTGGCGGCATTGATGGCAAAACGGGCATTCATCACCGGAACCACAAGCTGCGGCCCGGCAATCTTTGCAATTTCGGGGTCTATATGATCGGTACTGACCGCGAATGGCTCCGGTTCGGGCAGCACATAGCCGATCTCTTCCAGAAATGCCTGATAAGCCGCAAGATCGAACCCGTCGCCCTTGTGATTGCGGTGCCACTCATCAAGCTGCGCTTGCATGGCATCACGGGTTTTCAACAAAGCGCGGTTGCGGGGAGCCAAAGCGGTGTGCATGGCTTCAAACGCCGCCCAGAAACCGGCCACATCCAGGCCATCCGATCCATGAAGGGCGCGTGCCACCAGATCATCAAGGCCCAAGGCCACTTGTAAACCGCCATATTGCCTGCGCTGTGTCATCTACACCCCTTCTTTCTGTGGAGTCGTCTATCGTTTCAAACGGATCAATTGATAAATCACGAGAGGGGTAGCGCCACAACCCGCCTCTGTCTAGGCCGATCCTTGTGATGGGCAGAGCGTGGCCGCAAACACATTCGAAAGAAAGAGGCAAACATGCAAGATGCCTCTTGCGCAAGACGGCGGCATTCCTTAAACACTCAGCCGTCGGGGAGTAGCGCAGCCTGGTAGCGCATCTGCTTTGGGAGCAGAGGGTCGCAGGTTCGAATCCTGTCTCCCCGACCCATTCCCCCCCCTTCCCTTTCAAAGACCACCCTTTGCAGCAGCCTTTCCGGAACAAAACGGAAAGACGCCCGTTTCTATTGGAAGTGCTATAAAAGCAGATCAATCAGATCGGCAAACATCATCCTTAAAAAAGAATAAATGCAGATCCATTCATATATTTGACTTAGTCTAATTAAATACATTTATTTTTATTGTAACAATTAAATACTATATACTCTGCAATCATTATTTTTATTTATATTTTTTCTTATATGTTATGATTAACGTAGCAAGTGAAATACTGTGGTGGGAGATTTTTCAATGCACGAAGTACGCAAGGAAGCAGCGTGCGATCGTGGCGATAGATCCAAACGCCTTTTAATCATCGACCCTGCGCGAGAAGACGCCTCCGGTGCTGCCCATCAGGTTCATCGCCTGATGCCTTTGTCCGATATTGCTTACACCATCCCGGACAAACCCATCTCCAAACTTCACCACACCTATTTCTGCGCCGTGATCTCGCTTACGGCACATGTGCACATCTCTGACCGCCTGTATCAGCAATTGCTTCGTCTTGCCCGGGCCATGCGCGTTATCGCCTTGATTGATAAAAGCTCGCAAGGCCGTAACCGGGTCTGCCGGCTGCTGCGCGATGGCGTGCTTTACGATTTTCATACCTTGCCCATCGATCACGAACGGCTGTGTTTTACCATTGGGCATCTGCGCGGTATTTTCGAGCATGAATCGCGCCCAAAAGGCATCCGGCGCACCACGGCCATGCCGTGCCAAAATCAGCTTTTGGGGAAATGCCCGGCGATGGACAACATTCGCAAGCAGATTTCCCAATATGCCAAAACCGATTTGCCTGTACTGATCGCCGGAGAAAGCGGAACAGGAAAAGAACTGGTCGCGCGCGACATTCATCAACATTCCAGCCGTGCCGATCAGGCTTTTCTGGCTATCAATTGCGCGACCATCCCTCCGCAATTGGCAGCTTCTGAACTATTCGGCCATGAAAAAGGGGCTTTTACCAATGCCATCAGCGCCCGACCGGGCCGCTTTGAACAGGCATCGGGGGGCACATTGTTTCTTGATGAAATCGCAGATCTGTCGCTTGATATTCAATCGCAGCTTTTGCGCGTTTTGGAAGATGGTCGGATATACCGTTTGGGGGCGCACCAACCACGCCAAACCAATGTGCGGATCATTGTCGCCTCCAATATAAATCTGGAAGAAGCGGTTCGGAAAAAACACTTTCGGCTTGACCTGTTCCACCGCTTGAACGTTTTGCCCTTGATGATGCCGCCACTGCGCGAACGTGAAGGCGATGCCATTTTGCTTGCCAAATATTTCATCGCCATGGCCGTACAAAACCACGGATTAAAACCCGCCAGCTTAACGGAAGAAGCAGAACGCGCTATTCTCGCCTATTCTTGGCCCGGCAATGTGCGCCAGCTTCAAAATTGCATCCAAAGGGCCATGGCCCTGAACAGCAGCGGAAAAATTGACCGGCAGCATTTAGGATTATCGCGGACTACAGCGTCTGATCCATCGATGCAAACCTTGGCAGGGGCACGAGCCGAGGCAGAAAGCGCCCTTTTATCAAAGGCTATCCGAACATTCGACGGCAATATCAGCCGCGCAGCAACGGAATTAGGCGTTTCAAGGGTGGGGTTGTATCGCCTGCTCAAGCGCCATGATCTGGATCATAAGCAACTGGTCAACGGGGGAAAAGACCATGACAGGGATACTCAAGTCTGAACCATTTCATAAATCCAACACGTCCATTTCCATACTCGTCATCGGCGGGGCATTTTTGCTTCCCTGCACCATGGCTTTGGCGCAGGACCAAATCCAAAGCACAGGCGAACCGGATAGCAGCCTTGAAGCGGCAGATCGCACCGAGTTGCAACAGCTAAAGCAGCAGATCGACCGGCAAAGACAGCAGCTTTCCCAGCAAGCGCAGCAGCTTGAACAACAACGACAAGTCATTGAAATGCAGGCCAATCGCATTGAGCAGGTTCTCTCCCGACAATCTGCATCAGCCTCGCCATCAACTCAAACAACACCATTGGAAGAAACCAAGCCATCGGTTCGGCAACAGGCACAAAATCAGCCCCGCCCCGCCCCGGCTCCCGCAACAACCGAAACCGTCGGACAACAAGCGGAAGCGGATAATGCAGCGCAATCCCAAACCAACGCCCGCGCGACAGAGGTGTCAATTTTCGCCGATGTGGGAGGTGTGCTTACCCCCAAAGGGCATTTTTCGCTGGAACCGCGTATTGATTACACCCAATCAGGCGTAAACCGCTTTTTCTTCCAAGGGGTGGAAATTGTCGATGTGGTGCTTGTGGGTCTGTTTGAACTGACCGATGCGGACCGTGATACCGTTACCTCTTCGCTCACCGCCCGTTACGGGATCACCGATCGGTGGGAAATCGACGCACAAATTCCCTATCTTTACCGCAATGACCGCATCACCAATGAGGTGGTCGGCCTTGATAACCGACGCCAGATCCGCGAGCTCAGCGGCAATGGCGTTGGCGATGCGGAAATCGGGTTGCATTACCAGATCAACCGCGCCGGGAAAGGCCATCCGGTGTTCATTGCCAATGTGCGCGGAAAATCCGATCTGGGAAAAGGTCCATTCGCTGTGGAACGCGATGAAGACGGGCTTGAACTTGATCTGCCAGTGGGATCCGGTTTCTGGACCGTTGAACCCTCTCTCACCATGATCCATAGCCTTGATCCAGCTGTGTTATTTGTGAATGCGGGCTATTTGTTCAATCTGTCGAAATCGGTGAATGCCCTGATTGGCGATACCCTGATCGACCGCGTCAATCCCGGCGATAGCATTCGCGCCGGTTTTGGTTTGGGCGTGGGATTGAACGACACACTGTCTTTCAGTTTGGGATATGAGCATAACCATGTGTTCGGCACAAAAACCTTCATCGCCGATACTCGACAAAAAACCAGCAGTCTGGAAGTGGGAAGCTTTCTCTTTGGCTTGTCCATGGGATTAACGGATCATATCGGGTTGAATCTGAATACCCAATTGGGGGTCACCGATGATGCCCCCGATGTGCGCATCAGCTTGCGTATTCCCTTTAGATTTTAGGTTGATGTGCCGTTTCCAAATATTGGCTGAGTTTGAGGCCGGCATCGGGGGAACAGTCAGTTCCCCATCTGCTCCATCGCGGCGCGGCGGGCGATATCCCCCAATTGCATGGATAGACGTCCGGTGCGGCTGACCTCTTGCATATTTTCCATCACCACGGTCAGTTCAAACACCTGAACAATGCCGACACCGTCCAAGGTATTTTCGATGATCCGGGTTCCCAGCGGCAAGGACGACGCCTCATCTGTCTGGCCAGAACCATTGAGGCGGGCAATATTCACCCCATCAGACCCGATCACAATGCGGTCGGCGCCCACAACCACCGGAGCACCCTCATTGATGGCCTGAATCCGCGATGCCAGAACAGGTACGAACTGTCCATTATCATTCAATGAAAAATTTGAAATCGCTACCGGCTGGCCATCCACAAGACTGCTAATGGCAAACCCCAAGGCAATATCAAACGCCCCCAAGCGCATACCGCCGCGCGCCTCTTCCAATTCTTCGTCTCCCATCGGCGTCAATGCAGCAAAGGGATCATCTTCCGCCTGACCGTTCAAAGGTATGGCGGCAAAAAGCATCAACCCCACAACCAATCCCGATTGTAAAGGCCGAGCCATCGAACCCAATGTGCGTGCATGACGCATCGAAGAATCCTTTTAAAAGCTATTGGCACCGCGCCAAAGCTGCACGGTGAAATCGGACAAAGCCGTTTGGGACAAGGAATTCCCCAAAGGCGCTTTCACCCGAACGGACCAATCATCGAGACTATTGAAATTCTTGCGCCCCAAAGACACCCGATCCCGGATCACAAACGCAATGCCGTCCCAGATGCCTTCAAATTCTGTGCGGCTTAGAACCCGCATACCCAAAGCCGGATCGCCCAGCATAACCTCGTCGCCCATAATGCCCTTCAAGACGATGAAATGGCGATATCCAAAGGTGTTCACCAGCACGATGGCAGGAACAGCCGCTTTTTCCAGACGGTCCAATGTCAGCCGGAAGCCATCGGCGCGCAATCCAAGGGTTTTGAGATAGCTTTGCATATCCAGCAAAGAAAACCCCACCTGCCGGATACGGTCCTGATCGCCAACTTCAAACATTTTCTTAAAAACATCCGTTTCGCTGACGGCTATATCATAGTGATAACTCAGCAAGGTGGCGGTGGCGGCCGATCCGCAACTGAAATCATATTGTTGGGGAACAAGATTGCGAAAGCGCGCTTCCTTCAGCGATTCCACCGGAACACGGAAATATCCACCAAAGCCCGGCATATCCACAGATCCGGCCACGGCCACCGCATTATTGGCAAAAGAAAAAGCTGCACAGACCCCGGTCATGAGCCAAAAGCGCCGCATTTTGTGCGATCGCATAACAAGCCCCCCTTATTTCACAAAGACATTAACCTGAATTGTGCTTTGAAAATTCACATTATTCCCGGTGTTGAACATCAGGGAATTGATCCCCGAAAGCTGCTCGATGCTGTTTTGCCCGATAGCACCATTGGTGAATTGGCCGGACATATTGGTATCGGAGATCCCAGCGGTTTGATCCGATAAATTTACCGCAATATCACCCAGATCGAGAGAGGCTCCCCCTTCAAGACCGGCCAATTGGCCTTCATCAAGGGTTTGGAAATCCGAAAACGGATCGGGCGTATTGTCTAATAACACCTGTGCTGTTTTTGAGGCATCTACGGTCGCGGACAAAACTGGCCTATCGGCCTTATGCGCTTCATCGGACGCAGACCAAGCCTGCTGTGCCAAAGCCATCGAGCTGGTGGTCGCAAAAGCAAGCCCGGTAAGCACAAAAAAGACGCGACTGCTGATCCTGATAGCCATGATGTACCCTTTCGCAGCCAGACTGGAAAAGAGGGCGGGCCGAAGCCCGCCCGAGTTTGCCGGGGTAGAACCCTTATTGGCCACCAAAGGAATTGGTCACATTGGCATTCACATTGATCACAGCGTTCTGGTTGGCAAAACCTGTGTTGAATTGCTGTTGGGACAATCCGTTAAGGCCGCTGACACTGTTATTGCTGATATTACCGGTGGAGATTGATCCACCAGCGCCTTGGCCATCATCCGGGAAAGCAGTTGTCAGATTGATCCCGCTGACGGTGGTGCTCAGCGTGGTGCTGCTGACCATGATATCACCGGTGGTGATGTCCAGATCCAGGCCATCGTCATCGCTTTGATCGTTGAACGATCCGTTCAGAGAATTGTCCAGATCGACGCCATCATCATCGGAGTTATCGTCCGTTGTTGAATTGTCGTTGTTGGAATTGTCGGTATCCGTGCCGTCAGCATCCGAACGATCGGAATTGTCATTGTTGGAATTGTCCGTATCGGTGCCGTCATCATCGGAGTTATCGTCCGTGGTGGAATTGTCGTTGAAGGAATTATCGCTATCCATTCCATCATCGTCGGAATTGTCGTCCGTGGTGGAATTGTTCGAGTCTGTCGTGTTGTTCGAATTGTCTGTATCCGTGCCGTCGTCATCCGAATTGTCATCGACCGTGGAATTGTCGTCATTGGATGAGTTGTCATTGAAGGAATTGTCGCTATCCATCCCGTCATCATCCGAATTATCGTCGACCGTGGAATTGTCATCGTTCGACGAATTGTCGTCATTGGATGAATTGTCGTTGAAGGAATTGTCGCTATCCATCCCGTCATCGTCGGAATTGTCGTCTGTGGTGGAATTGTCATCGTTCGACGAGTTGTCATCATTGGATGAATTATCATCATTGGATGAACTGTCGTTGAAGGAATTATCGCTATCCATCATATCGTCATCGGAATTATCGTCGGTGGTGGAGTTGTCATCATTCGACGAATTGTCGTCATTGGATGAGTTGTCGTTATTGGAGTCATTCGACGAGTTATTGTCGTTTGACGAGTTGTTGTCTGCCGACGAATTGTCATCGTTTGACGAATTGTTGTCATTAGATGAGTTGTTGTTGCCGGAATCGGAATTATTGCCGCCATCCCCTTGCTGTGATCCGTTATTTGAACTGCCGGTCCCGGAGCCTTGGTTGGTTGACGCGTCATCAGCGCCTTGCGAACCATTGTCTGCCTGGAAAGCAATATCTGGATTTTCGTCTTCATCCACTTCTTGCGCAACAGCCCCGTAGGAAAATGCGATCCCAAGACCAATGGCCGAAACTGTTTTCAAAAAAGAAGAGCGTGTCATTGCATGTCTCCGTTCAATTTCATTGCAAATCGCCGGATTGGCGGTGCATCACACGGCCCTTGGGGTCATTCATCGCGTTTAAGGATTTTGCCAGCCCCCGGCACCGTCCCCCCAACACAGCAAAAGCCGGGCCAAGTCAGGAAAATTCCATAACAAACTGTTTTATAACGAATAATTTTTCGAAAAATCTCTCTGCCGCTTGAAAGGCTCAGCCAGACGTATCACTGGCGTGACACCAAAAGGATACAAACCGTTAAAAACCACAGAAATATGCGACTATCCATTTGTTCTGATAGCATATTTAAGGATAATTCACAGTGTAACATTGTTGTTACAGGCGACAGAAAATATCTCTTGGATACTCGCCTATAAAATTATCATGATCATAGATTGTCCTTTTGATTGCAGAATGACCATTGTAAAAAGAACGGCACTGGCTTTTGAAAAAGCAAAAAAACAAATTCGGGGAACACGCGCCATGAAATACAAATATCGCCTTTATTCCAAATCACTTATTCCCCTTGGCATCATAGGCAGCACCTTTGGCACTCCCGCATTAAGCCAAACCGTTGGGCTGGATGAATTACAAGTCTGCATGGCGATTGAAAGCCAGTCGCAACGGCTGTCCTGTTTTGAAAATCTCGTTCAAAACGCACAGACACAAGCCATCACAGCCCCGATGCCTGCGCCAGAATCTTCGGCACCTTCCATCACCGCACCAAAGGTGCCGTCCGTTGCTTCCCCGCCCACGCCTGCAGCCCCTTCAGCGGCTCCCATTACATCATCAACGTCTGGCGCTAAAAGCTTGGTAGATGATCAATTTGGTTTACCGGAAAAGCCTGTTCGCAAGCCGGTTGAAGATCAATCCCGCAGCATGGTGCTTGCCTCTGCGGATAAAAACCATAAAGGCCGGTGGGCCTTCACCATGGAAAACGGGCAACTATGGCTCCAAACAGATAGCGCACAAATTCCTCCGCCTGCAGCAGGAACCACCGTTCATATCGAAGAAGGCCTTTGGGGATCTTTCAAAATGCGGATCGCCAAACGAACCGTGCGGGTTAAACGACAAAAATAAGCAATTCGTTCAAGAAACGTCGCTCAAATACCCATAAGAAGGTGGGGTTTTGGCTCAAGATTTTGGGTTGCTCCAAATTTTGGCAAGGCACCCCTCGTTTGTTTATCTCACCCCGAACAACCTGAAATAGGTGATCCAGCAGCATCCTCTATGTATTATGCTATAGAACTTTATACATAAAATTACGGTATTTATTTCTTCTTCTGCTGCTGTTATTTCTTTACGTATAAGTCTGAATTTCATAGACTTATGACATAAATATAAACTCCACACAGGGAAGAAACCATGATACACAGCACAAAACGGCAATGCCAAAGGGCATTGTGGCTTCGCTCTGTGGGCGCGATCGCGCTTTCCACAGTTATCTTTGGTGCAAATGCCCAGCATGTTTTTGCCCAAGAAGCCGATAGTGACGAAAATATCGGAGGCGAAGTCGAGCAAATCGTCGTCACTGGGTCCCGTATTCGCCGCGACGCCTTTTCGGCAAACACGCCAACGCAGGTGCTGGATGCCTCTGAAAATCGCAAGCTGGGCGTCAGCACCTTGAACGAGATGCTTCAGCGTTCAACCACAGCAAGCGGTCAGCAAATTGATGGCACCTTCAACTCCAATGCTGGCAATTCCAATGCCACAGAAGCGCCGCCCGATGGCGGCATTGGATCTTCCAATATTGATCTGCGTGGCTTGGGAGCAGAACGCACGCTGGTATTGGTGAATGGGCGTCGCCTTGGTGTGGCCGGCGCGCGCGGTGCACCGGCACAGCCCGATATTGGCCTGATTCCCCTTGGAATGGTGGAAGCGGCTGATGTGCTGACCGGCGGTTACTCCACCATTTATGGTGCCGATGCGGTGGCCGGCGTTGTCAATGTGCGCCTGAAATCTGATTTTGAAGGGCTGGAAGTTTTCGGCAATGTCGAACTGCCCGAAGCAGGGGGCGGTGAGCTGTATCAAACGTCTCTTGTGGGCGGCGTTGCCAGTGATCGCGGCAATATCACCTTTGGCTTTGAATATCGCAAACAAGAACGCGCATCCACCGGCAGCCGCGATTTCAGCAGTTGCCTGCGTAGTATTGAGGTATCCGAAGACGGTGAACGATTTGACCCGTGCCGCAGCGGATTTTTCGATAATGTCATAGTGATCAGCGACGACTTTCTGCCCGGCTTTGAACCCGGTGCACAAATCCCAGGTACCGGACCTGATGGCTTAACATTCTTCGACTCACTGTTCTTTTTCTATACTCCGGGTCAATCGGATACTGGGGTTCCAAATTTCTCCACCGGCTTTGGCCTTCCCGCTGCAGGTGATCCGCAAGTAGGGACTTTCCCCGGGGAAGATCCGGATGCCGGTTCCGTATTCCCCTTCCTTGATTTCTTCAACGATCAGGACGAACGCCGTGCCGCAGATCTGATCCGTCCGGCGGAAACCTTCTCTTTTGTGACCAATGGCCATCTCAATATGGATTGGGGAAATAACGAAGAGCTTTATTACGAATCTTATTATTTCAATCGCAAAAACAATGTGATTGCATCAAAGGAACAGATATTCCCCGACATTGCAGGAATGATCCCGCAAGAGGACGCCAATGGCAATATCATCGTCGATGCCGATGGTACACCCATTCTCGTGGATAATCCACTTAACCCCTTCCCTATGTCGGTCGCGCCCATCATCACCCTTGATGATAACCCACAGGACTTCAATGTGAATGTGGAACAGGTCCGCTTTGTTGGTGGACTGCGCGGCGATATCGGTGCGGGCTGGTTCAAGGAAAAGAACTGGTCTTATGACATGTTCTTTTCTTATGATCGCGGCACGGGACACCAGAGCCAAAGCATCCTGTTTGAACCCAATCTGATTTTGGCCACACAAACACTCCGGATGAACGCAGATGGCGAAGTGATCTGCGGTGTGCCTTTGACAAACAACCAGAACGGCCTTTTGACCCCCAATGAGTGCGTGCCGGTCAATTTCTTCGCGCCCTCGATTTTCGAAGATGGCGAAGGACGTTTCTCCTCCGATGCGGAACGGGACTTTTTGATCGGCTTGCGTACAAACCGCACCGTCACCAAGCAATATAATGCATCCGCATTCTTCACCGGCGACCTGTTCGACATTCCGGGCGGCGATACTGTGGGAACGGCCGTCGGCTTTGAATGGCGTAAGGACACCATCAATTCACAAAACGACATTGGCGGTGTTCAGGGCCTGAATGTTGCGGAAAATCCACTGCAAGAAGGCATCACGCAAGGGCAGCGCTGGATCTATGACATTTACGGCGAGTTCACAGCTCCGCTCATGCGCGACAAAAGCTTTGTAGAGCTGCTGCAATTGGATGGGTCCGTTCGCTATACCGAAGAACAAAATTTCGGATCGGAAGTCACATGGCGCATCATGGGCACCTATCGTCCAGTGGACTATCTTACCTTCATCGGCTCACGTAGTACGTCTTTCCGCGCCCCCAATCTGCGCGAACAATTCCTTGCCGATCAGGGGCAAGGGGTGTCGGGTGCTCTGGATCCATGCCGCGCCCAGGCCATTTCACAGTTGGACCCCTCAGATCCACAAACCCAATTGCTGATCAACAATTGTGAA
Organism: Iodidimonas gelatinilytica; assembly: GCF_008579125.1. Taxonomy (NCBI): domain Bacteria; kingdom Pseudomonadati; phylum Pseudomonadota; class Alphaproteobacteria; order Iodidimonadales; family Iodidimonadaceae; genus Iodidimonas; species Iodidimonas gelatinilytica. The sequence goes on from NZ_BKCL01000006.1 coordinate 100,454, forward strand.
CTCAGTGGCGCAGACACCACACAATTGGGCAATTCCGGCGTGGTAACCATTCCTGTCAAGGTAGGCGGGTCTGACGACCTGATCGCTGAAACATCCACATCGGTCACCGGAACGGTGCAGTTCTCCCAGCCTTGGTTCAACAGCTTTGATTGGGATCTGGCCGCTACCTATTACGACATTGAAATCAAAAACACTGTCTCGGAACTGGATGCAGGTGTCATCATTTCCCGCTGCTTCAATGATGACCCCAATCTGGCCAGCCCGTTCTGTGATCGCGTAACCCGTGCCGATACCGGTAATCGCGCAAACAACGCCCTGTCCCTCGTGGATGCCTCGTTCATCAATGTGGGCCTTGAAACCGTGACCGGCATCGATATCGAATCCCGGTTCCACAAAAATTTCGATGATGTGATGGGCCAGTCTCTGGATCTCACATGGTCGGTCGGTGCCAACCGGCTCTTCGAGCAAAATCGCCTGACCTTTACCCGCGATGATCTGGTGGATAATGCCGGGCGCATCGGCAATCCCAAATGGCAGTTCAATTCCACCGTCTCACTGCTCTGGGATCGCTATCAATTGTTGTGGCAAGCCCGCTATATTGGCCAGACCGAGTTCGACGAGGACATCCAAAATCCTGAAGAAGCTCCTCGTGACAGCACGGACTTTGTCGGATCTGCCCTGACATTCGATGATGCTGTGGCAGATCGTCGTCTCTATAACGATCTCAGCCTGTCTGCAGATTTCGATCTGTTCGCCCTGACATTCGGCGTCAGCAACATCACCGATCAGGACCCGCCGCTGATCGATTCAACAGAAGGCCCCAACCGTAACAATGCGGTGACGTCCTCTGGTTTCGATCTGTTTGGTCGCACCTTCTTCATGAATGCCACCATGCGTTTCTGATCATCTGATAACAGCAAACAAGAAGGCGCTTTCCCAATATGGGAGAGCGCCTTTTTTATGCCTCCACTGATATAGCTTCTATTAAAGAATTGATCGTTCGCCGTGGAAAACATGGCTCCACGCCTTGTCCATCAACACAAGAGTGAACCAGACATATTATGAAGCCAGCACATAGCCGTCCTCCTCATGGTTGGCGACACAAGGCCTCATCAAACAGTCGCCACACAGCACCATTGAGGTGCGAACGACAAAGTCGTCTGCGGCATGGTGCAGAATACGGCACTATTCTAGCGCCAGCGCAGAACCCTATGCGAGATTAGCTCCGACAGATATCCGAGATATTCCAGCCATCATGCTTGCTCTTCCATTCAGAAAAGATGCTTTCCTCGATACCGCAAGTAGCATCCGGCACCGGCAGCACCTCGTCACTTGCCCCTCCCAGCGGCACCCGGATGACCTGTTCCTCGCCGAACCTGCTCTTCTTCACAGAATCACACTCTTTCCAGCTAAACTTATTTCCACATAGTGAAAATCGCCTCCGGCAACTCACCGCCTAACATCCACAAAATTACCACATAAAAAAACGGACCAACCTCTCGGTCAGTCCGTCTTTTCTCATTTATCTCAACGAGTATTCACTCGTCCATTCAAGTCCGAATTTTAGAATTCGATACGGGCACTCAAGCGAACAGTACGTGCCTGAATGAAGCCCGTCGGATCACCGAATGTCGAACGCACCTGACCGGAATCGAACTCACCAAACTCTTGCAAGTCGGTAACATCGTTCGAGTCAAAGATATTGAACACGTCAATACGGAACTCAGGCGCAACGCCATTGGGGAGGAAATCCACATCAGGCTTGAACACTGCAGATACATCGAGTTGCTTGGTCCAGCCGCTCTCAAGAACAGAACCACGCGGGGTTAAGCGCGACTCTACATCTGCATTGGGCCGGTTATTTTCGTCCAACTTACAGAAGAACGAGGCCGCACCGAACTGAGCAGCAATTCCATCTGTCGGATGGACACCCTGACAGCCAAATCCACGTCCGGATTGGACGGTAAGATTCGCACCGAATGTCAATTGCTCCGTCGCAGCATAACTACCGAATGCTTTGATCGTATGTCGACGATCATTTGGCAGGCGCCCTTTTGCGCCATCCGTCAAACCGGTGGTGTCAAAGTCCTGAGTCAGGCCGGTATCACCTTGGCCATTATCAGATTTGACGCCGCCCTCGGTATTACCGCTAGACCGAGCAAGCACATAAGACCCCTGGAAGGACCAGCCGTCAACAAACGCACGTTCCCAGGTCAATTCAAGAGCTTTGTACTTACGGGAGATTTTCGGAACACCGATCTGCTCTGCCGTCAAAGTGGCTTCGACCAGGCCATCACCATCGGCATCACCGCCAAGGAAAGCGACCATGTCTGCAGGTGCAAGATCCGTCCGGACGTCAAGCGTGACATCACTGCCGGGATTGAAAAGTGCGAAAGTCTGGAAGCCAGTGAAGGCAGCTGCCGCTGCATCAACATCAAGACCATTGTCCGCAGCAAACTGACGGAACCCGGCATCCATTGACCCATCTTCAAGGCCCTGACCAAGATCGCGATACACCCCACGCACACCAAAGGTCCAGTTGCTACCGACCGAGAAGTCGTAACCAAGGGAGTATTCAATCTGGCGTTGGTTTTCCAGATCTTTATCGACCAGCGTTGATGCTGGCTGAACACCCGGAGGTGAAACGATGTCACGACCGATGAATTCACCGATTGCAGCATCCACATTTGCCGGATCGATCGTATCGGATACGAGACGGAAGAAGTCTTCGTTAAAGATTTCCTCACCAGCAAGGCGAATATTCGTGTTGTTGGCAATGGCAAAGTGGGTCTTACCAACAAAGCCATATACACGGCTCCGGCCTTCATCCAGTTCATAAGTAAAGCCGGTACGGAAATCGAACCCACCGTTGAACTCAGCGAACGGTTCCCCATTCACATTCTTGGATGTCTGGTCTTCGAGACGGAAACCGACATTCAATGTCAGGTTTTCGATCGGAGTCTGCCAACGATCCTGAATGTAGTAACCTTTCAGAACCGATTCAAACGATCCACCAGTCGTTCTGAAGTCCTGACGAATAACAGGAGCACTCAGATCCACTCCGGTGTCGCTGATCCCGTCGCCATTGGCGTCGAAACGGCCAAGGCCGCTTCCGTCAGCGAAAACAACATATCGGAAACCACCAGAGAATGACGTCTGTTCCGCAGATTTACGAACTTCCCGGTCGAATCCAATCCGGAATTGGTGATCACCGAAGAAGTCATTGACGGTGATATCCGCATCGGCACGCCACATACGACGATTATCATTGTTAATGGCATCAACAATCGAACCACCGGTATTACCTGTAACGATATTCGTGCCGGACCGCAGGTCGTTGATCTGAGGGATGTCGGAAACGTTCGACAAATCACGTCCGCGGCTGTCACTTTCACCGAACAAGCCGGAAATGCTCAACCAGTCGCGGATCACGCCGGTATATTTGAGAATATCCGTTGTACCACCACGTTCGAAAGTCTGGGTAACGGTATCGGCTTCGCGATCGATTGTCCCGGTATCACGATCAAACGGCTGAATGGAGTCAACGATATCCCGTTTGTCATCAATATGGGTATAGGTGAAGGTATGATACCCGAACATATCGTTGTCTAACAATATGCCGTCGATATTGATCCCCCAGACCGGATCATCATCCTTGCGATCTGTGAAAGCACTATTGGAGAAATCTTCCAGATCATTATCGCGGAAGCTCACAAGACCATAGAACCAGAGACGGTCTTTGATAAGCGGACCGCTAATCCATGTATTGATTTCGGTTTCTGTCAATTTATCGCTTGAGCGGAACCCGTCCGTGGTGTCTCTTTTCTTGGAATTGCTTCTCAGCCCTTCCGGCGTATAGAAAGCATTCGCACCCACATGGAAGTCGTTGGTCCCCTTACGTGTAACGAGGTTAACAACACTCCCGGTCGTGCGACCGAATTCAGCCTGGAAGCCAGTGGTTTTGATATCAACTTGCTGGAAGAACTCGAACGGAATGGTGTTCATCAGGCCGATGAAATCACGGGTATCCGTTGCGTTATAACCGTTCACATAGAAAAGGTTTTCAGCAACCGAGGAACCAGCAAGAGACGGCTGATTACCAAAGGCCGAGTCACCAGAGCTCGCTCCGGGAGCCAGCAGCGCGATATCAGAAACGGTGCGCTGCAAAGGAACACGAGCGACGAGATCATCGGTATTAACAACGATGCCGCCTTCTTGCCCAAGAAAGTCTTTCCGGCTCGATGTTGCACGCGTTCCGACAACAATAATTTCTTCAAGACCTGCAGCCTCGACCTCGGATGTGGCAACGGTGAAGTTCAGCCGCTGAACCGAACCAGCCGGGATCCGGATTTCATCAGACGGATCTTCGCCAAAAGGCGCATCGACCACCACTTTATATTGGGCGATCGGCAAGCGGGCGAAATTAAACCGGCCCTCTGCATCGGTCGTGCTGGTCGAGTCAAAACCGGTTTGGTCGTTTGAAATGGTCACAGCGATACCTGAAACGGGATTACCCGCTGTATCAGTAACCACACCAACAAGCTGACCAGTCGTAAAATCCTGCGCGACCGCCGCTGGCGTCATCACAGTTGAAGCGAGCAATGCCGTCAGAGTTGCGGCCGGCGCAAAAGAGCCGAGCGCCACCAGACCGGTCACCCCAGCAGCAGAGATAGCACGTGCACGCTGGCGAAAAACCGATGGCTTACGCGACTGCAGAGAGCCACGCCCTTTGGATTTTGTGATCATAGTCCGATCCCCATTTCGCATTTGTTCCCTTTCAGTCTGAAATGATAGTTATTCAGAGAGGTTTTCATTCTTGCGGGCCGTTAGGCTGCCTAGCGTCACTAAATCTTAGCGATGGGCAAGAGCAAGGAATAAATGGGAAGTTATATAACTGCGCTCGATAAATAGAATTATATGTTGCGGAAAAAACACACTTGGAATGCCTTCGTTCATGCAATCTGATAATTACACATCTTTTGCGCGCAATTCTACTCAAAGCACTAAACTTATGTGCATATCAGAAACGTATTTTTACAGACTCATGAAGAATATTTTCAAAACCAAATGGTCTTTCCAAAACGGCTTGCCCTCACACAAAAATCCAAAAAAATATGTAAATACAAACGGCATCACGGCCGCCACGTTGTATTTGTCACTGAAAGAACGCATATGACGTGTGATCCGCACGATGTACCATCACCGGGAGCATTTCATGGCCCAAGATTGCTGTTCATCCCACACCTCCTCGAAAAGTGTTGCAAAGGCGTCTCCCGGCGCGGTGCACACCTGCCCCATGCATCCGGAAATCGAACAGATTGGCCCCGGCGACTGCCCCATTTGCGGCATGGCGCTGGAGCCAAAGGATGCGACAACCATCAGCGATGAACCGAACCCGGAACTGGTCGATTTCAAGCACCGTTTTCTTCTTGGCCTTGTCTTGATTATCCCCTTGATGATCCTGTCCATGGGACCGATGCTGGGGCTGCCCGTGCACCATTGGATCGGCGCACGCACGGCTTTATGGGGGGAACTGGTCCTAAGCACACCGGTGATCTTGTATTCCGGATGCCCCTTTCTGGTGCGCGGCGTAAAATCCTTTAAAACCTTTAATCTCAATATGTTCAGTCTGATTGGCATGGGGGTTTTGGCGGCCTATCTGTTCAGTCTGGTGGCGGTCATTGCCCCGCAGATTTTCCCCGAAGGCTTCCGCAATGCCAAGGGCGCTGTGGGGGTTTATTTTGAAGCCGGGGCAACCATCGTGGTGCTGGTGCTTTTGGGGCAAATATTGGAGCTTCAAGCCCGCGACCGCACGGGCGATGCCATCCGCTCACTTTTGGGTCTGGCCGCAAAAACAGCACGGATCATTTACTCCAATGGCCAGGAAGGGGATGTGCCCATTGAGGACGTCGCGGTAGGACACCATATCCGCGTGCGTCCCGGCGAGAAAATCCCGGTGGATGGTGTTGTGACCGAAGGCCGCTCGTCGGTGGATGAGTCGATGATTTCCGGTGAACCGATTCCGGTGGAAAAAACCGTAGGGGATCAGGTTACCGGAGCCACGCTGAATGGCACCGGCACTTTGGTGATCGAGGCAAAACGGGTTGGTGCCGATACCACCTTGAGCCACATCGTGGAAATGGTGGCCTCGGCGCAGCGGTCCCGCGCCCCCATCCAAAAGCTGGCAGATGCAGTGGCCGGAAAATTCGTGCCCACCGTGATCGCCATAGCCATTCTTTCCTTCATCGTCTGGGCGATCTGGGGGCCGGAACCGTCTTATGCCTATGCACTGGTGTCGGCCATTGCGGTGTTGATCATCGCCTGCCCTTGTGCACTTGGTCTTGCAACCCCCATGTCGATCATGACCGCCACCGGACGCGGCGCGCAAATGGGCGTGCTTATCAAAAATGCTGAGGCATTGGAGCGTTTTGCCAAGGTAGACACACTGATTGTGGACAAAACCGGCACCCTGACAGAAGGCAAGCCCAAGCTGGCCAGCATCACAACGGCAAAGGCTTGGCAGAAAAATGACGTGTTGTGCCTTGCCGCCAGTCTTGAGCGGGGGTCAGAGCATCCCCTTGCCGAAGCCATTTTGGCAGGTGCAACAGAGCGTGGACTTGATACATCACCCGTCAGCGATTTCGAGGCGATTACCGGGAAAGGCGTGCGGGGCATGGTGAACGGAAAGGCTGTAGCTCTGGGCAATGCGGCTCTGATGGCCGAGCTCGGGCTTCGCTCCGAGTCTTTGGAACAGGCCGCCAATAAACACCGCGACAATGGTGAAACGGTGATGTTCTTGGCGGTTGAAGAAACCATTGTCGGGCTGGTTTCCGTGGCAGACCCCATCAAGGAAACCACCTCGGAAGCGCTCAAGGCTCTTCGTAAATTGGGGTTTCGCATTGTCATGGCCACAGGCGATAATGACCGCACGGCAAGGGCTGTGGCTTCAAAGCTGGATATTGATGAAATTCGCGCCGATGTTCTGCCCGCTGACAAGGCGCAGATCATCAAGGACATGCAGGCCCACGGGCACCGCGTTGCCATGGCGGGTGATGGGGTAAACGATGCTCCGGCTTTGGCACAGGCAGATGTGGGGATCGCCATGGGTACAGGCGCCGATGTAGCCATTGAAAGCGCCGGATTCACGCTGGTGAAGGGCGATCTGGGCGGCATCGTTCGGGCGCGCAGGCTTTCCTTGGCCACCATGCGCAATATCAAGCAGAACCTGTTCTTTGCGTTAATTTATAATGGTGCTGGCATTCCCCTTGCAGCCGGGCTGTTATATCCATTATTCGGATTTTTGCTGTCACCGATTTTTGCCGCAGCGGCCATGAGCCTGTCTTCGGTATCGGTGATCGGCAATGCCTTGCGGCTACGCACCGTGCGCCTTGATACGTGAAGAATGCTAAAAAACACCAAGCCATAGGGCAATGGGAAGCAACAGATAGGCTGTAAAGAAGCTGATGCCCCACAAAGCGACCGAGCCGAAAAACAATCGCCGGTTCCACTTATCAGCGGACTGACAAGCCTTGGCCAGATCCGGATCGGCAGGGCACGCCCGGCCAGGCCGAAACAACGCCCAGGCCGCCGCCAACAGCACCAGCGCCGTTAGCGCGAAGGTCCATTCCTTGTGCAGCCCCAAGGAAGAAAGAAATGGTACAGTGCTGTATAGGCTGGCAACCGTTGCCCCCAAACCAAGGCTCACCAGAACAATGGGGATCACACAACACACCAATGTAGTGGTGCTGCTGAGCAGGATCAGCCAGCCCCATTTTCGCGGCCTTGCCATTTTGCCGGCGTCCATATCAGGCGCACCCATTGGTACACTCCTTCTCTTGCTGGATTGGTGGGCATGCCACCGATCCATAAGAGCAAAACACGCAGCAATCACCTGCTTTCGGACGCAACAAACTATTGCAATTGCTGCACTCATAAAAGAACAGGCAGGCATCTTCCGGCATCGGTTCCGCTTTTTCAAAACCGCACGCCGGGCAAGTGAGCACAGACTGCCGTTCGATCATGCCGTACAGGCTCCGGTTTCTTCCTTGCCGCGATAGGTAAAGCCTTTTTCCTTGAACAATTCGAGCAGTTGTTCATCGGTGAAGGTTACTTTTTCATCATCGGCGCACACGGTGATCGTGCCATCGCGCAGGCTGGATTTCACCGATTTCACCCCGTCGATTTTCTTCAGGGCCTTTTCAGATGTCGCTACACAAAACGGGCAGGTAATCCCGTCGATATGCAGCACATATTGCGCGTCCTTGGCAACGGCAGGGATGGCGGCCAATAAAAGCGCACCCAACACAAATCCAAATTTTCTCATCTGTTTTTTCCTTGTTTCAAAGATTGATCCGAATACCGATGCGCACAGAAAAATCTTGCCTGAGATTGCTGCCATTGGTGCTTTGGGCCACGGGGATTTGCACCGCCCCTTCCAGCATCCAAAGCCTGCGGGCATATTGCAGCCCCGGCGTTAGAAAAAGCGTTTCACCGCCGCTATCGGGGTCGATCACCCCGTTCATCCGGGTGCGCCCCTCATGGCGGTAATTCACTTCCAGCCCGCCGAACAAAAAGCCCTTGGTATAGGCCGATAGCTCTCGTGGATAAACGCGGCGATAAAAGGCCGCATCGGCTTTGAACACATCGCCTTTGTTGATGCCATTGGCCTTGGTGTTTTCCTGCCAGAAAATCTGGCCATCGATATTCATATCCAAAGATGCCCAGGAAACAACGGCCCCCGCCAACCCATCCACAGAGCCGGACCCGGGCTGAAGACCCGGTGGAAGTTGTCCCAAACTATCGCGTTTGCGGTTTTCCCCGGTGGGAAACTCTATCCCAAAAAACGGAGCAACCCGAAAAGCCCCACCGGAAAAATCATGGCGATAGGCGGTATAACGGGCAAATACCTGCACATCGCCCAAGCCATCGGCCTCTCTGCCGAGGCCAGATGCCGTGTCAACATCACGCCGCAACCAGGATGCAGAGCCAAATAACGCCAAATCCGGCGACAGGCCATACCCCAGCAAAGCCACATCCCGAAGGTCCGAAAGCCCGGTCCCGTTCCGGCTCGCCTCGCTGTATATAAGCTGATTGCGTAAAACAAACGCCCCTTTGCCAACGGGCAAAGCCGTATTGAACGTAACGGGCGCGGCAAAAGCAGCGCCGCAGCCGAACAGCACAAGGCCGCCCGCGAAACCGAAGAGACGGTGCGGCAATCGCTTGATTTTAAACGCAGAAGAAACAGCAATGGCCACGAACGATACCCTTTTGAACGACTCATTGAAGAGGCAGCCTAATCCCTGTAGTAACTACAGGTTCAAGACTTAAATTCGTATAAGGGAAAAGGATCGGCAAATGGCAGCGCAGCGAGCAACCATTGGTGCCTTGGCCAAAGCCACCGGCATAAAAATCGAAACCATCCGTTATTATGAACGGATCAAGCTGATCCCCTCACCGCCGCGCAGTGAAGGCGGGCAGCGGATCTATGAAGAAGATGACCGAAAGCGACTGGCCTTTATAAAACGGTGCCGAGAATTGGGATTTTCATTGGATGATGTACGGACATTATTGGACCTTCGGCAAAATGACAATCGCACCTGCCGCGAGGTCAAAGAAAAAACCACCACGCATCTTCGGACCGTCCGCACAAAAATCGCCGATCTCAAACGCATGGAACGGGCGTTAAACACCCTCGCCCAAAGCTGCGAGGGTGGCGACGACACCCATTGCCCAATTCTGGAACAGCTTTTTGCATGAGCGGAACAATCGCCACACGACCCGCCCTTTTCTCTTTTTCTTAAAAATCGGGAACATTTTCGGCTGTCCGGCATCCAATGAATATCCCGCGCCCAAAAGCGCTTTATGGAACCGGAGGACTGGAGATGAAAAAAGCCTTATCGTTAGCCAGCGCATTGTTGGCGAGTGTCAGTCTGACAGCATTCGCTGGAAGTGCTGATAAATCCATTGTGAAATCCCCTCCCGCCTCGCCTTATCAGCAGGTAAGCAAATTGGTGCCGTTGCCCGATTTTCTGCCAGGTATGGGGCAGTTGTTTGTTGATCCGGCCACCCTTCCCGCCGGGCCATTTCTTGCTTATGACCATGATAAAAAGCTGGTCAGCACGATTTATATGGTGCCTTTGAAAGACATCAATCCAGACAACAGCTTCGACAATCTTAGTGCCCCCGGCGGCAATGTGGACCACGTAGATGTGTATTACAATGCCGGGCATCCCGGTGTTGGCGAACCTCACGCGCATATCGTGATGTGGCATATCCCTGCCGACAAAGAATCTCGCGTGGCGAAATGAGCATTCCCCGGCGCACAGTGCTTTTGGCGGCAGGGGTCATCGCTCCCGTCCTCATCGTGCCGTCTCGGCTTTTGCGCGCTGGGGCCGCCATTGAGGTTGCCATGCAAGGTAACCTCAATGGCGGATATGTCTGGTTTGATCCCATTGGCCTTCACATAATGCCGGGCCAAACCGTTCGCTGGATCAACCACGACCCGGGCAATGCCCACACCGCAACGGCCTATCACCCGACAAATTTCCAACGTCCGCAGCGCATCCCTGAAACCGCGCAGCCATGGGATTCCGACTATCTCATGCCTGGCGAGACATTCTCTTTCACTTTCGAAAAAGAAGGCGTCTACGATTATTTCTGCGTTCCCCATGAACAAGCTGGAATGGTGGGGCGCATTGTCGTTGGTACACCGAAAGACGTGACTTGGAAGAATGATGCGGACCTTCCAAAAGCCGCCCTTGATGCCTTCCCTAGCGTGCACGATATTTTGGCGCGAGGAAGAATCCATGCGGAATCTGCGCAATGAGATTAGCCAAGCGCAGTGGATTGGGTGCAGCGCAAAGTACTTCGGATGATGCACTTTTAGCCCGAGTGCAACATGGTGATGAACGGGCCGTTCGGACTCTTATCACTCGGTATAATCAGCAACTTTTTCGCGTTGCACGCGGTATTTTGCGCAACGATTCGGAAGCCGAAGACATTGTACAAGAAACCTATTTACGTGCTTTTACACGACTTGAAGACTTCCGCCATGAGTCTGCTTTTTCCACATGGTTAACCCATATCGCCCTCAATCAAGCTTCAAATCGTTTACGAAAAAATCGCCGTCGCAAAGCTCAGTTATCACAATTGGCAGAAGAAACCCGTACCCCTTCAGGAGCGACACTGGTCGTGTTTCCCACGTCCCCTCCTCCTACCAGCCCCGAAGCACAGGCTGTCCGTCATGAAATCCAGAAAATTCTAGAAACGGCCGTAGACAATTTACGCACGCCCCTACGGATGGTTTTCATTTTGCGCGACATTGAGGGGATGAGTACAAATGAGACCGCCGAGCTGCTTTCAATTCGCCCAGAAACAGTAAAAACACGGCTATATCGCGCTCGGCAATGGATGCGTAGCACTTTGGAACGCTCCTTTGCACCCTGCTTTCAAGATATGCTCCCCTTTGAGGATGAACAATGCCTTGGCATGGCGGATCGCGTTATAATCACCCTTGCTCAGCGCCTGAGTAACGCGAAAAATTAGTCGGCAATCTAATCGCATTTAATACCTGACTAAGTAGAATAAACGGCGACCAAGTCTTATTCCGTGCTCAAAATACGCGCAATAAAGGTCTTGATATTTTCCCTGATAGATCCTTCATTTGCCAATCTCAAGCGTTTAACCCCATAAATGGACTCCCCTAAAGATGCCGTATAGGGGGTTGAAATCTCTTCTTCAAAGATCAAATTTCCAGAGCTTTTTTCGGTGATGAGATAGCTTATATCTGATGTAACGGTATAATTGAATCCGATAGACGGTTGTTTCACTTTCGCAAGAATCGCGCGTAATTCATATTTTGCTTGTTCCGGTGTTTCCGCTATTAATCCGCTATGCTTTAGCGAATCCGTCAACGCTCCATGAAAGGCATCTGAATCAATTTCAGACGTCCAAAGCGGGTTTGTCTCTTCGCCCCCGGAAACGGAAGTGATCATCAGGGATTGTGAAAAGCGGCTGTTTTCTGCCTCTTTCACAAGCGCGCTTTGGTCGACAATCATATTTTGTTTTTGCGCGGGGGACGCGCAGCCTGCCATTAGAAAAACGAAGAAACTAAAGACAAGCCTTGAAGCATATTCACGCATTTTATGTCCCCATGCCCACACTGCTTTGCAGCGTTTTTGCTTCGCGCAGATTTCAATTTATTCAAAAATAATAGTCTCCTCCAATTATTAGAATATTTTTTAGAGCATCTTCAATCTTCTTTTATTTGCCGCGCCACGCCCCCTCAATTCCTACCGAACGGCACCAGAGAAAAGAGCTTGTTATAAACATGAATATAATCTGTGATGAAAGTCCGCACTTAGAAGAAAGGAGCCCCAGCCTGCTATGCTTGTTCTTCATGCTCATCCCTCATCTTCCCTAGCGCTTAAATTGCGCAAAATTCTCGCGCTGAAAGGCTGCGCTTATGGATTGACCGAGAATGGAGACCCCTTCGACAAGGGCGAAGCTGGCATTTATATCCAATGGGGTCGGCGTTTTTTTAGCGGGGCGCAATTGGCCACGCTGGCTTTAGAAGCTGCCAGTCCGGAGCCGACATTGTTCCCCAATGGTAATAACGGCATGCCTTTGGCGCTTGGCTTTTGGAGCGCCCATGCGATACGGGCTAGCAAACAAAACTCTGAAACTCTTTTGGCCCATGCTCAACTTTTGGCGCGACAACTTGCCGATGGCCGACCCTTTTTACAAGGTACCCGCCCCGGCCTTGCCGACGTGGAGGGGTGGTTTTTTCTCACATCCTGTCCAGCTATAAGAAGGCCAGACGCGCACTTGGCTGCGTGGCATCGAAGAGTTCATGCACTCGGACTTGGCGCGGCGCAAACAATGACTCTCACCGATTGCGCCGCGATACCGGAAGAAAAGGCCGCCCAAACACTAAAGCTTGGCCCATTGGCACGCGATGAACGCTTTGATCACCCGGTTCTAGGAACGGGAAATCTCGCCTATCCGCTATTATAATCCCCTTCCCTAAAGGCTTTTCTGGCGGGGTGGCCGGGGGGCAGCAAGCCCGGTTTCCTCAAGTGCATTCTTCCTCAGCTCTTCGATGGGCGGACCAAAGTCGAACACCGGAATGTCTTCACGGTTGGCTTGCATATCAGCGCGCAACGCATTGGTAGCCGCTTCATCCACTTTACCGGCATCATCCAACACCACACCATAACGCTTGGCCCCTTCACGACTTACCAGTCCGCGCTTGTATTCAAGGGCCAGAAGGTCCGCATCCCGCTCCAGAGGGTCGCCCCAACCGCCACCGCCCCAGGTGATATAGTGGAGTTGGTCGCCATCATGAACCTTTAGATCGTCGATCTTATTTCCGATCACCGTGCGGGTGCCCTCGGCACGTTCAAGGATCTTGCGGGCACGCTTGCCCGGTGTTCCGCCATTGACGCCCCAAGGATGAATGAACCAGCGATCATCATGAATAGAAATGGTGCCTTCGCTCAGGAAACAATAGGTCATGATGATACCATTTCCTCCCCGGTGCTTGCCTGCACCACCGCTGTCGATCTCGGTTTCATAACGCTCGATACGCATAGGGTAATAACGTTCCAGAAATTCGTTCGGAACATTGGTGAAGCCCGGCCATAAAGAATGTCCATCAGGACCATCACCAAAGGGCCGCCCCGGAATACCGCCAAAGCCAATCTGGAAAAGCTGAAACCAGCTCCCATCGGGATTATACCCGGAAAACATCAGATGCGGGCTGGAGGAAAAGCCCGCAGCATTAAGAAACTGCGGCTGTCTTTGCCCCAAAAGTCCGCCCAAAATATCAAAAATCCGGCCCAAGGCATGCGTGCGGCAAGACAGCGCCGCGGGGAATTTCGGTTTTAAAAGCGAGCCATCAGGGATCCGCACATCCACCAGTGGATAAAAGCCATCGTTGAACAGGATCTGCGGATCGAACACCATGATCATATAGATGCCAAAAAACATCTTGAACATGTTTTCATTCATATAAAAGTTGATCGAACTTTCCGATTGTGGGTCGGTGCCATCAAAATCGAGGATCACCCGATTTCCTTCACGCCACATGGTGCAATGAATCTTATAGGGACCAAATCCCCTGCCATCGTCGCAAATATAATCGGTAAAGCTCAGCTTCTCTTCCGAAACCGTCGTCTGGATAAGCTGCTCCATGGCCCGATAATTGCGCGCCAGCAATTCCTCATTGGCGGCAACAAACACATCATCGCCAAACCGCGCGCACATTTCATGCACCCGCCGTTCAGCAGCGCGACAAGCCGCCAAAAGAGCGTTCAAATCCGATCGGCACCATTCGGGCATACGCACCTGATGCAGAACCAGATTGAGAATTTCCTCTTGAAATTCGCCTTTTTTATAAAGCTTCACAGGCGGAATACGGATGCCTTCTTGAAAGATCGATCCACCATCCGTAGGGAGCGATCCAGGCACCTTCCCCCCCACATCGGTTTGATGTCCGAAATGAGAGGCCCATGCGACCAACCGTCCATCGCGGAAAATAGGCAGCAAAATCAACCAGTCATTATTATGGCTCACCGCCCCTTCACAAGAATAGGGATCCGAGAGCCAGATCACATCGCCATCTTCAATATCCCCCTCAAAGCCATTGAGGAATCCCTGAATAAAGCTGCCAAACTGCCCAACCACCATGCGGCCTTTACGGTCCGCAATCAGCGGAAAGGAATCGCCCTGTTCACGGATGCCGGGGCTCATGGCCGTGCGATACACCGTCGCGTCCATTTCGTTACGCGCATTTTTGAGCGCATTTTCAACGATATCCAATGTGATGGGATCCACCTCACAGGGATTGAAAGGCGTCAGATTGGTTTCCACGATACGTGCTGTCATAAAAAATCTCCGAATTATCTGGGCTTGCCGAGCCGATCAGGCCTGCACGATCAGGATATTGCCGTGATCGTCGATGTCCGCGACGCAGCCATCATGAAGCAAGGTGGTGGAATCCATCTCGATAATAACAGCGGGACCAACGATATGATCTCCTGCCCGCAATCGGTCACGGGCGTAGATTGCCGCCGCTTTTTCCTCGCCCCCCATATACACTTTGTGGTCACGCAATTTGGCCCCTGAAGGATCACCATTCCCTGAAGGAATGACCCCAGGTTTCAACTCACCAGAAGGACCAAGGGCTGTTACCCGCACATTCACCAGCTCGCGCGGCACATCCAGATTGAAGGTAAACAACCGCTTATGTTCGGTGTCGAAGCTTTGGATCAGTGTTGCAAGACCGGTTCCCTTACGGAAGGTTTCCGCCTCGATTGCAAGGGGCACCTCAAAGGCCTGACCGCGATATCGCACGTCTATTTCATAGCGCAAGATGATATCCGACTGCGCAATATCTTCCGCAATCAGATCTGCCGTAACTTCCGAGCCAATTTCATCAAGTAGAGCCGCAATTTCTTCGTCGCTGGTTTGATCATTGGTCCGATTGAAACTGCGCTGTGTTTCCGCCCGAAGCCGCGTGGTGGCATCGCCATAAGCGCACAGAACGCCGGGGCTTGGCGGAATCACCACAGGCCAAGAGCCCATGAGAAGTCCCAAGGCATTGGCGTGCAAAGGACCCGCGCCACCAAAGGCCATCAACGCAAAATCACGCGGATCATAACCTTGCTGCACCGAAACCAGTCGCAAAGCCCCGAACATATGCTCATTCACAATATCGATGATACCTTCGGCTGCTTTTTCCACCGAAATATCAAGCGCATCGGCCACGGATTTCACAGCAAGCCACGCGCCTTTTCGGTCCAACTCCATATCGCCGCCCAAAAGGCTTTCCGGCAGATATCCCAACACCACATTGGCATCGGTTACAGTGGGGAGCTTTCCTCCTCGCCCATAAGCCGCAGGGCCAGGAAGAGCGCCGGCACTTTCCGGGCCAACCCGCAGGGCTTTTGTCAATTCCGGCACATGGGCGATCGACCCACCGCCCGCGCCTACCGTACGAATATCGAGAGAACTGGCGCGTACCGTCAGATCTCCAACCGATGTTTCACGGCGCAAACGCGGTTCGCCATTTTCAATCAGCGCCACATCCGTAGATGTGCCCCCCATATCCAATGTCAGCAAATTATTGATCCCGGCATTGCGCGCCACCCATAACGCACCGGCAACACCGCCTGCGGGACCAGACATCAGCAAGCTCACCGGCGCTTCCCGAGATTTCTCCGCAGACATCAGTCCACCATCGGAACGCAGCAGATTAAGCTGGCCGCTCATGCCCCATTCCACAAGGGACTCACGCAGATGCTGCACATAACGGGCCACCACCGGACGCACCGCGGAATTGGCAACCGTCGTAAGCGTGCGCTCATATTCCTGCATTTCAGGTAAAATATCGGCAGAGATGGTCACCGGAATATCAGGAAAAACGTCCGCGCAGATTGCAGCGACCCGCCGTTCATGGACGTCATTCACATAGCTGTTGATCAAGCAAACGGTTAGCGCCTCAATGCCTTCTGTCTTCAATGCCTCCAACCGCTGGCGCAGGGTCGTTTCATCAAGCTCGCGCACGATCGATCCGTCGGCCCCGATCCGTTCCGGGGCTTCAATGGTACATTCCAAAGCCGCCATCGGTTCGGGCTTGGGCCACACAATCCAGCCCGCAAGACCGCCGGGCACAAAGGACCGGGCAATTTGCAGAATTTGTCGATAACCTTGGGTAACCACCAGCCCCACACGGGCTCCCTTGCCTTCAAGAACGGCATTGGTAGCAACCGTCGTGCCGTGGAAGAAATAGTTCACATCTTCAGGATTCACGCCCACTTCTTCACATACTTTGCGCGCGCCATTGATCACCGCACGGGACGGGTCATCGGGCGTAGAAGGCACCTTCCCACGCCATGTTTTACCTGATGCATCCTCAACCACCAATACGTCGGTAAAAGTTCCCCCGACATCGACACCCAGCCGGTAGCTCATCTGACACTCCTCCGCTGCTTTTGTTCCTCATGGGCGGGGAAAATACCTGCCCGCGATACTTGCGCCGGCAAGGTCCGGCCCAAGAGACCACCCAGCCATATTGTAGTTTCAATCAATTTGTTCAGATCAATGGACGACGCCACACCGGATCGTTGCAGCAAATAGACAAGATCTTCCGTAGCGATATTGCCGGTAGCCGCAGGGGCAAAAGGACATCCCCCAACCCCACCGATGGAGGCATCCAGCCTATCCACCCCCGCTTCATAAGCGGACCAGGCATTGGCAATGCCGGTATTGCGCGTGTTGTGAAAATGCGCCCGTAAAGGAATATGCCCAACGGCCTCTCGCACCCGTCCCACAAGATCGCTTACCTGCGATGGGACCGCCACACCGATGGTGTCGGCCAGTGCAATTTCGTCAGGTTCGGCTTCGGCCACGCGCTTGGCCATATCCACAACATGCACCGGGTCCACCTCACCTTCAAACGGACACCCAAACACTGCTGATAATGTTACTTGTGCACTCATCGCTTCCTGCTTGGCGCGGCGGATCATGTCACAAGCCAGCATCACGCTTTCCATGCAGGTTTGCCTTTGATTTTTCCCCGCAAAGGTATCGGTGGCAACAGCGACGCAGCCAATATCATCAATAGAAGCACCCTCGGCTTCCCGCGTGGCCAAAGCCCGAAGAAATCCACGTTCATTGAGCACAAGCCCAATATAGCTGACATCATCCGAACAGGGAGAGCAGCCACCACGGCTTCAGCATCTGCCATTTGCGGCACCGCCTTTGGATGAACAAAGCTGGCCACTTCTATCCGTTTCACGCCAGCGTCAATCAAGCGGTTTATCAGGGCCACTTTATCCGCCGTTCCTACCGCCACAGTTTCATTCTGCAGGCCATCACGCGGCCCCACATCAATAAGTGTGACGGGCTTTCTGACTGACATAAAAGAATTCTCCTGCTTCCCTTGTGAGTCCGTTTAATTGTATGCAATAAGAAAAATCAATTGTATACAGTTATCCGACGTGGTTGTGTATAAATTTGGCATTGCAGGTCAGGAGAGAGAGGATGGATGCAGTGAAAACTGAGCCCCAAGGCGCACTAAAAGGCTTACGTCTTATCGAAATGGGCCAATTGCTCGCCGGACCTTTTTGCGCCCAGATCATGGGCGACCATGGTGCCGAAGTCATAAAGGTAGAGCAGCCTGAAGGGGGAGACCCCATGCGCCAATGGGGGCAGAAAAGTGGCCTGTGGTGGCCCATTGTTGCGCGCAACAAGAAGTCTGTCACACTCAATCTGCGCACCGAAAAAGGCCAGGAATTACTAAAGGAAATGGTTTCCAAGACGGATTTTCTTTTAGAAAATTTTCGTCCCGGAACGATGGAACGCTGGGGCCTTGGCTATGAAACCCTGAGCGCCATCAATCCTCGCCTGATCATGATCAGGGTTTCCGGATTTGGGCAAACAGGACCATATGCCAAACGCGCCGGATACGGCTCGATCGGTGAAGCCATGGGAGGGCTGCGCAATCTGGCGGGCCACCCGGACCGGCCTCCCAGCCGTATCGGCATTTCCATTGGCGATTCTCTGGCCGCAAACTTTGCCTGCATGGGGGCGTTGATGGCCCTACATCACAGGGAACGCACTGGCAAAGGGCAAATGGTAGATAGTGCAATTTATGAATCGGTTCTGGCTATGATGGAATCCACCGTGCCGGAATATACCGTTGAAGGCTTTTTACGGGAACGCACAGGCTCGGTTTTGCCCGGAGTCGCCCCCTCCAACGCCTATCCTGTAAAGGATGGAGAGGTGCTGATTGGCGCCAATCAGGACACCGTATTCAAACGCTTTGCCCAGGCCATGAAGCGCCCCGAACTGGCTCAGGATCCACGCTATGCGACCCATAGCGCCCGAGGTCCAATCAAGAAGAACTGGATGACCTGATCTCCCAATGGACATGCACATTCACATCCAAAGAACTTCTTGATTTAATGGAAGAATATGGCGTTCCTGCGGGCAAGATATTCAAAGCACCGGATATGCTGGAAGATCCGCATTACAAGGCCCGTGAAGCGCTGGTTAAAGTCCCCCACGAGCAGTTCGAAAATCTGTGGATGCAGAATGTTACCCCGCGCCTGTCCGAGACGCCCGGGCATATTGCCTGGCCCGGCCCGCAACTGGGCGAGCACAATGAAGAAGTTTATGGCAAACTGCTCGGAAAAACCCGCGAAGAGCTCGCCCGCCTGTCTGCAGATGGAGTGATCTGATGGCCGCGACCCGGCAACCAAATCATGAACAGGATTATGCCAGCGCCGGCTTTGGGAACCGGCTTGGAATGGGGCATCGCCCAGCCCTTTTGGTGGTCGATATTGTCAAAGCATATCTGGACCCTGCCTCACCGCTTTATGCCAATGTAGAACCCGCTGCCAAAGCCGCCGGGAATTTGGTAAATGCCGCGCGAAAGGCCAATATTCCCGTGATATTCACCAATGTGCGCTATACACCCGGCGGCGCAGATGGCGGCCTGTTTTTCCGAAAAGTGGCGTCTCTTAAGGTGTTGGAAGCGGGAACCCTATGGGAGAATTTCCCGATCACCCGGCCCCCATCGGCAATGAACTGGTGGTGACAAAGCAATATGCCAGCGCCTTTTTCGGCACATCGCTCGCATCCACTCTGGGCGCAATGAGAGTGGACAGCTGCTTTATCTGCGGATTCACCACATCAGGCTGCGTACGGGCCACAGCCCTTGACGCCATGCAAAGTGGCTTCATCCCCTTGGTTGTGCCGGAAGCGTGCGGCGACCGGAATGCTCAGGTGCAACAAGCCAATCTATTCGATCTGGGGCAGAAATATGCCGATATCGTCCCTCTTGATGAAGCTCTAAGCCTCATGGAAAGCCTTATTTCTCGCGGTTAAAGCTATGAAGGGCCGCATGAATATGGGACACCATCACCGATTGTGCCCATGAGGAATCTCCCGCGCGCAAGGCCTCAACAATTTCCCGGTGATGTTCATTGGAACGTTTGAGATTGGCCATAGAATAGCGCTGCAATGTACCGATCAGCACCGGCTGTTCTGTTAGATTTTGCAAAAAGACCCGTAAGCGCGCACTGCCTGCCATATCAATAATCAAGCTGTGTATACGGCGATTGGCATCCAAAAAAGTATCCAACTGATACCCATCGCTATCAGACAAGGCTTCATCAATGCGTGCAACCTGCTTATCAAGAAGCGCTAAAGTCTCTTCATCAGCATTTTTTGCCGCACGCGCAGCCGCGACTCCCTCCAATACGGCACGCAGTTCGAACAGGTCTTCCTGATCTGTTTCCGATATCTCCATAACATAGGTGCCGCGATTTGGAATTTGCTGCACAAACATATCGTTAGCTAATTTTTGCAGCGCCTCACGGATAGGCGTACGGCTCACCCCACAAAGGGTCGCCAATTCATCTTCAACCAAGCGATCACCGGGGGTGAACTCCCCTCGCAAAAGCCGCTCTCGCAATTCTCGATATGCTTTTTCCGACGCTTTCGACATATCTCGCTCACCTCATCAAGTTGGATACAGCGTCGTTCACATAGTTGTGCTTGACGCGCCATTCTGTATACAATAGCATCCTCTCAGAAACTCTAGCGAACTATAATTTCACCGTAAAGGTAGGAAGCTGGGAGGAGGCAGAAACGATGCCGCGTATCAAGATAATCGTACCCATCCCAATGGACGAGAGCGGTGTTGAAAATCGTGCCGCACAACTCCCTAGCAGCCAGATCGCGCCAAGTTACGAGGTGGACTTCGAGGCAGTCTCGTACGGCGCAGCACTCGGCGACAGCTATTACGATATGCTGCTGATGGATATGTCCGTTTTCGAGGCCGGACTAAAGGCGGAAGAAGAAGGATATGATGCCGTTTGTGTCGACACTGTATCCGATAGCGGTCTTTATGCCCTGCGCTCGCGTCTTTCGATCCCCGTTGTCGGTCCGGGGCAAACCGCCCTTCATATGGCGTCCATGCTGGGGCACAAATTTTCGATCATCACCATGTGGGATGAATGGTTCCCGCTCTATCGGAAAATCCTTACTGAATATGGACTTTGGGGCCGTCTGGCTCCATGCGATCCATTAAAACACGCCCGGACCTCTCTGAATTGCTCGAAGGCAAGGAAGATGTGGTGTTTGAAAAGCTGGAACGCGAAAGTCTCGCGGCCGTCGAAAAGGATGGCGCCCATGTGATCGTTCTTGGGTCCACCACCATGCATCAAAGCCACGGTTATCTGGCAGAACGCCTACCGGTGCCGGTAATCAATCCCGGACTAACCGCCTACAAAATGTGCGAACTGATGCTTGAATGCGGGCTATCCCACTCGAAGCGAGCCTTCCCCACACCTGAATGTCCGAAAGACTCTGAGATTTTGGCAAGGAGATCCTGACATGGTTTTCGATGTTGCATGGCTAGGAAGCAAGTATCCTAAAGAGCGAGATGGAACCGCTCCTTACGAGTATTATGTGGATATTGTGACAAAGCGTTATTTCCACGGCGTGGATAACAAGAACCTGGATTTAGTCCTCGATTGTTTTCACGAAGATGCTTTCATCCATGAAATGACATCAAACACCCGACATGACGGTCGCGATCAAGCATTCGCCGTATGTTCCAAGATCTTTTATCAAATAATGATCGTATCTGGCACGGAAATTTTGTGCATACAGTTGATATTATCCGACAATCCGTATGCTCTCAATTCAGTGTAGAAATAAAGCCAGCTGGATCAAAAGAACATCGCTATGAAAATTGCAATCTTTTTTATTTGAAAGACGGCAAATTTACGCGCGTCTTTGTTTATATGAGCGGTGAAAACCTTCTAGTTTAGGAATATAATCATGCAATATCAAAGTGACCTTTCAGGAGACGAGCTGATAAATCTTGCCGTGAAACGGTATTTCGGCAGCGTCGATAAAAAAGACATGGACGGCACATTGGTCTGTTTTCATGACGAAGCCATACTGACAGTCCAAACCTCCTTTACAACCCATGCCGGCAAGACAGCTATCAAGCGCATGTTTGCTGATTTCTTCAGCAGTTTCGAGCGGATCATTCATCGTGACTTCGAATGTACCGCAGATCCCGCCAATGGCCGGATCTGCGCCAGTTTCACCGCCGAACTGATAACCAAGGATGGCCGCACCAATTTGCTGCATAACACAAATTTTTGGCGCGTTCGCGGCGACCGTTTCCAAGAGGTCTATGTCTATATGAGCGGAGATAACGTATTGATATGATATAGTTTTTATAAAAAATGACAAATATCCGACCGCAAGGAGGCTGATTTGAAACTGTTCTATTCCCCTTTCCATTCTTTCATCCACAAGGCATTGGTGGTATCGCATGAAGCGGGCCTTCAAGATAAGATCAGCCTTGTCCCTACGTTTCCCTTCCGAAATCGCGATGGTGAAGATGTAAGCGGTCAATATTCTCTGGCTCCCATCAATCCACTGGATAAAGTGCCAACACTCGCGCTCGCCGATGGGCAGGTTATCTTTGGTAGTCAGGCCATATGTGAATATCTCGATAGCCAGCGTGTGTCTGGCGCCCCCTTATTCCCCTCTATCACCCTTAATAACGGCAAAACCCGCATGGAGGCGATCACTCGCCTCGCCCTTGCCGACATAATGTTCGAACAAACGGTCCAGATGGTGATGGAAGGCTGGTACCCGGAAAAAGAGCAGCACCTAAAAATATTCCAATGGATCTGGCCCAAGATCGAACGTGGCCTTGATCATCTGGAGAATGATGCAAAAAAAGGCTGGGATCGCTTTGACATCGGACATGTGAGCATGTTGCAAATGATCTCCTACACCGATTTTCGCAACAAATTCTATGGCGACGCCGATCCAGTCAATCCCGGTTATAATTGGCGTAAAGACCGCCCGGCATTAAGTGCATGGTTCGATGAGGCAACGCAACGAGATTCTGTAAAATGGTTTTGGAACAAGGATTTCGAAGCTGACGAGAGCCCCGAGTTTTTCAAAAAATCGATCAATGAAGTTCTATCTTCTCAGGGGAGGCCGTCCCTATGATCGAACTTTATTACTGGCCGACACCCAATGGTCATAAAGCATCTATCGCGCTTGAGGAAATGAGCTTCGCCTATGAAGTCCACCCAGTCAATATCTTAAAAAGCGAGCAGTTCAAGGAAACGTTCCTCGCACTCAATCCCAATCACAAAATCCCCACGCTTGTGGACCGCTCAGGCCCCGAAAAACAGCCAAT
Organism: Iodidimonas gelatinilytica; assembly: GCF_008579125.1. Classification (NCBI taxonomy): domain Bacteria; kingdom Pseudomonadati; phylum Pseudomonadota; class Alphaproteobacteria; order Iodidimonadales; family Iodidimonadaceae; genus Iodidimonas; species Iodidimonas gelatinilytica. The sequence goes on from NZ_BKCL01000006.1 coordinate 123,699, forward strand.
TACGTTGTTTGAATCTGGTGCGATTCTTGAATATCTTGCAGAAAAATCTGGTCGTTTTTTGCCCACCAAAGCGCATGCACGGTGGAATGTGAAAACATGGCTTTATTTCCAGGTGGCCAGCATGGGGCCAATGCTGGGGCAATGCGGGCATTTTCTGGGATATGCCCCTGAAGATGTGCCTTATGCCAAGGTCCGCTATCACACTGAAACAAAGCGGCTCTATGGCGTTTTGGAAGGTCAGCTGAAATCTCGAGAATTTATCTGCGACGAATATTCCATCGCAGATATGGCCACTTATCCGTGGATAGCACCGGTTATCCGCGACCTTCATCATATGAATATCGACGACTATCCGAACTTAAAACGCTGGGCAAGAACAGTCGAGTCCCGCCCCGCTGTACAGCGTGGCATGGCTGTTTTGGGGGACGTGATGAAAATCGGGAATCCAGACGATGATGCAAGAAAATCACTGTTTGGATCGCAGCAATAAGCGTTCATCACAAAAGAAATTTAATAAATAGGGAGAACAATAATGGCTAATCCAACCACAACACGACGGCTTTTGAATTCTGTAGGATGTCTCGCCCTCCTTGCCGGCGGGCCTGTTTTGGCCCAGGAAATGCAACCGGAAACCGATGGCATTATAACTCTAGAAGAAATCGTGGTTACAGCACGCCGGTTCGCTGAATCCATTCAAGATGTACCTGCCACCGTTTCGGTGATCGACAGTGCCACCATCAATGATGCCGGGGTGGAACGCGTAGAAGATTTCATCAGCCTGACCGCCGGTGTCAGTCTTGTAAATGCTGCCGAGGCTGGCGATACACAGGTTAATATTCGCGGCATCAACGGAACCAGAGATGCGGAATCCAGCTTTGCCTTTGTGATGGACGGCATCCTCTACACCAACCCGGCAGCCTTTAATCGCGAATTTACAGCTCTTCAACAAATCGAAATCCTGAAGGGGCCACAAGGGGCCATTTACGGGCGCAACGCCGCCGCCGGAGCCATTGTGGTAACAACACGCAAACCGGGCAACGAGTTTCATGCTTCTGGTAAAGCCAGTTATGCAGAAGACGACACGCTCTTTTTAAACGGATCCGTGGAAGGCCCGATTGTCGAAGATAAACTTTTCTTGCGGGTAAGTGCCGATTATCGGGAGACTGATGGCTTTTACCGCAACAGCTTTCAAGACAACCGTCCTATCGTCGATGATTTTGAAAACTGGAATATCAATGCCCGGCTGGTCGCCGAACCCACCGACAGGTTGAGCATCGATACGAAGGTACGGTATGGTGAAGTTACCGCTGGGGCCATCACATTCAATGCGTCCTTTGAAATTCCGGCATTGGCCGATGCATTCAACCAGCCCCTATTTTTCGAAGACGTGAATGATCATGACTTCGTTTTTCAAGCCAATATCGACCCTTTAAATAAACAAGATGCTCTGGAAATTTCATCCAAGATCGACTACGCCTTTGATTTTGGAGACCTCACTATCTGGTCGCTCTATTCTGATATTGATAACTCGTTCAGTGCCGATGGGACATCAGGAGCCTTCGGGTTTTTTACTGACGAACAGACTTGTCAGAATTCGGCGCAAGATCTATTCGATCAAGGCGTTACCCTACCCGGCCCTCAATTTTTAGGACCGACCCCGGGTTTTCCCACCTCTTTGCTTGGCCCCTTCACCCCCACCACTTGCGACGGCACACAATATCAAGAACGCAATCAGTCGGATTTCAGTATCGAGGCACGTTTGAGCGGCAGCACCATGGGTGAACGCCTGACATGGGGTATTGGCGGTTATTTCCTTGATCTCAAGCGCACGGTGGGGGTCAACCTTGGCATTGATACGGGTATGGGGTAACGCGGGAATTGTTTGTGCCACAAGGCCAGCCTAATCCCACAGAGCAGCTTTTGCATGATCGCTTCAACACCAATGTTTATGCTGTCTTTGGCGAACTTGGCTATGACGTGACAGATAAATTCATCTTGTCATTTGCTGGCCGCTATGATCGCGAAGAGCGCACGGTGAACAATCTGGTTCCCACCGATGCCTTGACACAGTTCATTGATTTCGATGGCGCACCTTTTACCGGTGGAGCACCTCTTAATCCTGGGCTGAACCCGCTGATTAATCCAGAGGGCAAGATCGACGAGCGCAATCGCAATTTCAATCAGTTCCAACCCAAAATTTCTGCCACCTATCATCTAACGCCTGGGCTTACGGCCTTTGCCAATTGGGGCGTTGGGTTCAAAAGCGGCGGCTTCAACAATCAAGGCTCGAAAGCCACCGTCGATACCCAGATCAATGCAGCTTTTGGCAGCACCGTTAATGTTGAGGATGATTTTGAAAAAGAAACTTCCTCAGCCTTTGAAGTGGGGCTAAAAGGCACAGTCTTCGATGGCGCTGTGCATTATGAAACAGCCGCATTCTACACCGATGTAGACGATATGCAGTTCTTCGAATTCTTTGTTGGAACATTCGGATTGCTGCGGGTGGTTTCCAATATCGATGATGTGGATATTTACGGGCTTGAAAGTTCGGTTTCGTGGGCGATCTCTGATCGCTTTAAAACCTGGGTCAATGGCAGCATCATCGACAGCGAAATCAAGGTGAACAGTGGACGCCCTGATACGGTAGGGAATAAATCCCCGGCAACGCCCAGCTTCAATGTCAATTTAGGTGGTCAGTGGACCCAGCCATTGGCCGATTGGGTTGAACTGTTCGTTCGTGCCGACACTCAAATCATCGGCCCCACATGGTTCCATACGGTTCAGAAAAATCAGCAACCTTCCTTGTTCGGGCTTAGTGATTTTTCCAAAACACGGCGCGATACATACGCAACATTGAACCTCCGCGCCGGGTTTCAATCGGAAAACTGGTCGGCCCTCTTCTTTGCCGACAATGTAACCAAGACCGATTATGTGGAAGAAGTGATCGGTGCGCCAGAATTCGGCGGCCCCTTTCTCAATCCCGGCGCACGGCGGCGCTTTGGTTTTGAGTTGAGCTACAGCTATTAAACACCGCCGCTAAGGTTATTCCCGCCACATCATCTATTTGCGGGTAAATGGCTCGACATCCTAAAAACCTGAAAACAGGTTAACACAAGGATGTCGGGCCGCTTTTTTTGTACTCATCTGCATATCGCAGACAAGTCTCACACAAAGTAAGAGATTGAATTTCCCGCATTATGAAGCAAGATCGGCAGTACAAGACTTCCCGTACGCAGACGCAACCACACGGCAAGCAAAGATGGCACCGCCGTAAGCGCCATGATCATCGGCTCGAAAGAAAACGCTCCGTCGGAATATCCAAAGGCATGTGCAAGACCAAATACGGCCGATGAGAAAAATGCTCCCCACCCCCAATCAACACCAAGAAACCGAGTGCGTCCTGTGAATGCGCGATCAAACGCAAAAAGCAGAAGCCCTCGATAAAAAATCTCTTCTTCAAGCCCCGGCATTGTCAGTTGAAAGGCGATCGTTTCAACTGATGCATTTTCACTTGGAAAAACAAATGCCAGTGCTACAAAAAATGCAATATAAGCAACTGTAACGGGAATCGCCGCTCCCAAACTGCCTTTTTTCTGCCGCAAAACAAGACCGATCTGTCGCCGCCCGATATATGGGAGAGCCACCAGCAGCAGCGTGACTATCAGCGCAAGGACTTTCCCTTGCCAGTTCCACTCGCTCAAGGGCAAGAGACGGGGCAAAATTCCGTAGCCTCTTGTAAGGAAAAAATCGTTAAGCACGACAAAAAGAACAGCGCTAAGAAGCCAAACTGGAGAAAAATTCTTTCGATCAAAAAAGCCGATAAGAACTCCAAAAAACAGTATAAGCCCTACGATCCCCACGATGCTAATAATGGCATCCATGGCATTCCCCCTCGTTATAGGCCTGCTTTTACAAAGTGCCGGCCAATTTTATTTTCAAATTCTCTTCCTATAAAAAACAACGCTTTTACCGGAACAACCAGATAAAAAGATTAGGGTAGCAATCTATCTTGAAAAACACGTGCTCTGGCCAAAGGCGCGGCATAGAGACTTCACAGCAAATCTAGCGGAATTTTAACCGGTCTTTTCATCAAGATCGCAGCCCTGATGGCAGGGTCTGAGCACCATCAGGGCCGTTCAGAGCTGTGCTTATTTCTTTTGCCCAACGCGGATAACGCGCTTGCCGAAATTTTCACCCCGCAGAAGGCCAATAAAGGCTTCGGGAGCATTTTCCAGACCATCAATGATCTCTTCGCGGTATTTGATCTTGCCGTTTTCCACCCAGCCGCCCATTTCCTTGGCAAATTGGGGATAGAGATGGCCAAAATTGTCAAAGATGATGAAGCCCTGCATCAGGATCTTCTTGCGCAAAATCTGGCCCAACAGCCAATTCATCCGATCCGGCCCATCGGGTAATTTGGTGGCATTATATTGCGACACCAGCCCGCAAACCGGCACCCGCGCATTCACATTCAAAAGCGGGAGCACCGCATCCAGAACCTTACCACCGACATTTTCAAAATAGACATCGATACCGTCCGGGCTCGCCTTGGCCAATTGGTCCGCAAAGTCCGGCGCTTTATGATCGACACAGGCATCAAAGCCCAGTTCATTCACCGCATAGGCGCATTTTTTCGGCCCACCGGCAATGCCAACCACACGGCATCCCAAAATCTTGCCGATCTGACCAACAGTGGCCCCGACAGGCCCGGTTGCTGCGGCCACAGCAATGGTTTCGCCAGCCTTGGGCGCACCGATCTGTTTCAGCCCCGCCCATGCCGTAAAGCCAGGCATCCCCAAAATCCCCAGCGCCCAAGACGGATGCGCGGCGCCCGCCCCAGATTGGCCACGCCTTCGCCATTGGATAGGGCATAATCCTGCCAGCCATTAAAACTCAGCACCCAATCACCCGGCGCGAAACCGTCCAGATTTGAGGTGACCACTTGCGCCACCGTGCCACCGATCATCACATCCCCGATCTCTACCGGCGCAGCATATGAGGGCGCATCACTCATCCGGCCCCGCATATAAGGATCAAGCGAGAGATATTCGGTGCGCAACAGCATCTCGCCCTTTCCTGCAGAGGGGATATCCCCCGTAACAAGGCGCAGCGTGTCTTTTGTGGGTTCGCCCTTTGGCCGTGCGGCCAGAACCAATTGGCGGTTCGTTTTATCGGTCTGTGTCATACTCATGGGCTCCTGAACAGCGCTGCAACAGCATTAGGGATTATTGAAATTAGGAAATAGCCTAAAGGAAAGAAAGACCTTGGCTCCCGTTCCATTTTTGCCTTCCCGACCAGAAAAGCGCACAAATGCGGTAAAAACAACAAGATGCGCCATTTCAGAAAGTGGGATCACCGCCACCCTGATCAAGGTTTGCAAACAAAAATTGCAACCATATCTTTCTCACGCGCAGGATCGCCCACATAATCATTGGTTCAAAGGCCAGCAAACCGGCTGTATGCGATCACGGACCCCTTACGGCACCACGACCATAGAGAGATAGCGCATGACCAGAACGTCCCACCAAGAAACCACTGTGTTACGTGATATCTGGATTTCTTACCGATCCCAACCGCTCTGGGTGCAATTCTGGGTCGCCCTGATTTTAGTCCCCGTCAATATGGCCAGCCTGTTGTTCCTGAACGAGCCCATGGGACTATGGATTGCAATCCTTGCCAATATCGCCATGCTGTCGAACCTGCCGATCATGCTTTATGAACGCGGCTTTACGAACGCCATGGCCTTGCCGCATATCCTGCCATGGACGATCCTGGTTTATCTGATCCTGTTCGCCAGACCGCCAGCAACGGGGCTATATGATGCCTATCTTTGGGTGCTTGTCGCGGTTGATCTTGTGTCCTTGGTGTTTGACTATCAAGAAAGCCTTGCATGGCTGAAAGACCGCCAGCGCAAAACCCCTCCATCCGCATGAAAGACATCCCGCACGGGAGCGCTTATCAGGTGACGTTGGAATGCTCTGGAGCCAAAACATTATCGGAGCGTAATTGGGCAAAAAAACGCTCCCGTTCAATGATTGCGCCGGGCGATGACACAACGATACGTGCAATGCGTGCAGCACTTTCCACGGCCTGTTCTGGTTCTTGGCCTTTTAACCGATAAGCCAAATAGGCACCGGCGAAAGAATCCCCGGCAGCCGTTGTATCAACAACACGATCTGCCGGTTCAAAGGGCACATGGAATTGCCCGCCACGCACCTTACCAAAAATGCCGCGCTCACCAGCTTTCACAATCGTTTCGGCCACGCCTATCCGTTCCAGTTCGGATATTTCTGTGTCTTGGGACCGCCATCCAAAAAGATTTGCCTCTTCTTCTTCACCGGTCAGAACCATATCAGACAGGCCATAAGCGGCCATTGTATTGGCGGCAGCACAATCGCGGCTTTCCCATAAGGCCGGTCTGTAATTAGGGTCGAATGCGATGAGGGCGCCCTTTTCTTTCGCATTTTGAAGAAATGCGAACAGCGCCTCTCGATCCGGCGGGCTGAGAATTGCAAGGTAATGCCGGAAAAATAGACAATATCTTTTTCCGACAAATCTTCGATGGCAATCCCCCCCACCGCATCCATCAACTTGCGTGCCGCCGACCGGCTGCGCCAATAAGAGAAATTGCGTTCTCCTTGCTCATCGGTATCAACCACATAAAGCCCGGGCGATTTTCCCGGAAGGCGGGCCACATGGTCGACCGAAATGCCTTCGCCTTGCCAAAACGTCAGCATTTCTCCGGAGATTTTATCCTCACCGACAGCGCTCACAAATGCGACAGTCACCCCTGCGGGCGCAAGGCGCTTCAAATAGACGGCGGTGTTATAGACATCGCCTGCAAATGACCGTTGAAAACTGCCGTCCTTGGTGCGTGAAAATTCAATCATGCACTCGCCAATGGCATAGACAGTGGGCTGTTCAAACTTTTTGATCATATGCATCACATCTATAAGAAGCGGCTCGAATGCCTATGGGTCAGGAGAAAAGCAAACCGCCATTGATGTCGATACAGGCGCCATTGATGAAGGATGCCTCGTCAGACCCAAGATAGACCACCAGATCGGCGACTTCTTCCGCCTGTCCTTCCCGTTTCAAAGGCGTTGCCGCGGCAACATTTTTGCGGACCTCATCCTTCGAAAAGGTATCATGGAAGGTGGTGGCAATCATACCGGGACAGACCGCATTCACACGGATGCCCTTTGGACCCAGCTCCTTGGCCATGGCCCGCGTAAAGGTCATGAGCGCGCCTTTTCCCGTGGCATAGGCAGAGGCTCCGGGGCCGCCACCATCGCGGCCAGCCTGGGACGCAAGATTCACGATCGATGCCCCGGCGCTCATCAGCGGCGTTGCATGTTTACAGGTCAAAAATGCAGAATTCAGGTTCAGCCGGACAACAGCGCTGAAGAAATCCTCATCCATTTCCTCCAGCGTTTTGCGCGCCACGATCCCGCCGGCCACATTCACAAGCAAATCAATAGCAGGGCCATATGTTTCTTTTGCCAGCGCGATCATGCGCAGCACATCGTCTTGCTTTGTCATGTCGCCGCGGAACAATATGGCTTTTCCGCCCGCCTTGGTAATCTCTGCGACCGTTTTTTCAGCCGCATCCTGATCACCATAATAATTGACCACAATATTGGCGCCAAGTTTCGCAAGTTTAAGAGAAATAGCCTTGCCGATATCTCTGCCGCCACCTGTGACGATTGCAGTTTTTCCATCAAGCTTTTTCATATCAGTTCCTTATCTAAGAAAACGGAGGGGATCGGTTATCAAGATGATTGCGGCGTCAAGGGCTCTACTTTCCCCACGAGCACCCAAATGCTCAGGACGCTTAAAACCGCAAGGGCGGCGCCAACAATGAAGGCTGGCGCATAGCTATTGACGGTAATGACCGGGATAAGAAAATTGAGCGCGACAACACCAAGTTTCGCGCCGGTTCCAGCAAATCCGGCCAAAGACCCAACGGATTTTCCGCCATAGAGGTCGCTGGGCAATGTCTGGATATTGCCAATTGCGGTCTGGAACCCGAACAGGATAACCGCCATCAGCAACACCGCGAGCAAAGGCGTGGCGGCAACCATTGTCAGCAACAATGCAGGCAGCATGATTGCGCCGCCCAAGGTGATGATGAATTTTCGGGTTTTATTGACCGACCAATTGGCGGCGAGACGATTGCTCGCAAGCCATCCACCAAAGAAAGCTCCAAACATGCCGCCCACATAGGGCACCCACGCATAAAGGCCGATCTCTTTGACGCCAAAGCCATATGTTTGAAACAGATAAATCGGCAACCAGCCAACAAACAGCCACCAGATCGGATCTATGAAAAACGATGCCAGAATAACGCCCCAGCTTTGCCGCCGCGACAAAAGCTCTGCCGTGGCGGGCGCATATGTGGGGGCGGACACATCTTTTGCAGGACGCTGGCCCGTTAGAATATAAGTGCGCTCTTCTTCGGCGAGCCAAGGATGCGTTTCGGGCCCGGATTTATAAAGGATCAACCACGGAACCAGCCACAAAAAGCCGACCCCTCCGACAATCAGAAATGTCGCCCGCCAACCGAAAAAGGCAAAGAGATAGGCAATGATAGGGGCCGAAATAATAGCGCCCACCGCCGCGCCGGAATTAAAGATCCCTTGTGCCAGAGCGCGCTCCTTGATGGGGAACCATTCCGCATTTGCCTTGGTGGCACCAGGCCAGTTGCCTGCTTCCGAAAGCCCTAATGTGGCCCGCACGATGCTCAATGACACCAAAGAATGGACGACCGAATGTAGCATGATGGAGACCGACCAGACGACGATGGACAACACAAATCCCAAACGTGTGCCAATCCAGTCGAATATCTTGCCAAAAAGGCTTTGCCCAAAGGCATAGGAAAAGGTGAATACATTCAGGATGATGGCATAGTCAGTGGTGGTCAGCCCCAGATCTTTCGAGACTTCGGGCCACATGATCCCCAACGCATTGCGATCAATGTAATTGATGATGGTGGCCAGCGCCACAAGGCTGACAATGCACCATCTCAAGCGGTTCTTCATCATGGTGTATCCCCCCCTTGTAAAAAATCTTCGCGGATGGGCGCGAACATATCGACGAGCGCACCGGCTTCGCGGCATACCGAGCCATGATTGACGCCCGGTGCCACATAGAAGCTGTCGCCCGCGCTCAGACGCTTGGTGATGTCACCAATGGTCACCTCAAAGGCCCCGCTCTCGATATAGGTGAGCTGGGTATGGGGATGGGCATGCATGCTGCCCACCACATCTTTCTCGAACCAGACACGCGCCGCCATGGTCTGGTCATTGAACCCCAAAAGCTGCCGGCGGATTCCCGGTTCCAACTGCTCAACAAGGGCATTATCTCCCATTATGAAGGCCGGACTCTCATGGGCAGGCTTCGCTTTGCGTTTTTGTGTAACATCGGGGGACGCCATTCATTCCTCCTCCAAAACCGTAACAAATCCGCGCCAAGCCCATTCATGGCCTGCCGATAGAATGCGGTGTGTCTTTTCAGAATCCGGATCGTTCGAGATCGCCAGACGAATGATCTCACCGGTTTTCATTTCGATTTTTATGAGATCGGCACCGGCTTCAAACACATGGTCGATGCGGGCAATCTGGCTATCGCTGCCTGCTGTAAATTCCGCCGCCGGATTATAGATCCCATGGGGCTCGATTACCGACAAGAACCGCACAGCCTTGCGCCCGTTGCTGCGAAGAATAAGCCCCTGCTGATCCCGTAGATTGAAATCCGGATCATTGGCACCTGTGCGCACAAAAACCGGTTTTGTCTTTTCAGGCGCCACCGCATGCAATGTGTAAAATCGCCGGGCGTTCAACCATGAAAAGCGGAGCGGACCATCGGTGGGCTGCCCCGTCGCTTCCACCCATAGATGCTGATAACCATGCGCCTGCCCCAAGGGTTTGCGGGACTCCGTATTGGCCTGCAACGCCCCCGAAAAATCCACAATCTGCCCGTCAAAATAAAACGGGAGATCGAATGTGGTCTTTTCCTGCGATGAAGCGCTCATCACATCAATCAAAAGAGGGGCCGCAAAGGCCAGATGGTCAAGCTGCACCACCGTTCGCTCGATCACCGTGTCCGGATACGCATTTTCAAGCGATGCAGAAACAACATTCAGCCTTTCCCCGGCCTCGAAATATCGGACAGTGGGCCAATACTTTTGCGCGCGCTTCCAATCGCCACCAAATTGCGAGGATTCATTCACCACAAGCGTGTTATGGGCGATTGTCTGCTTCGCCCAGCTTTGGTTTTCAAGAAGATAGCGGCCGCCATCTTTTGACGGAACATTGAGAAACCGCGCCGCGCCATAATCCGTGAGGATTTCCCGGCCATTGTCGTAAAGAATATAAGAGAGCTTATCAAAATGGCCATGTCCCATGCCTTGGGACGTATTTTTCGCAACAATCGTCTGCGCCATAGGCCCGTCGCCCATGCGCAAAATCGCCAGCGAACCCTGATCGCCATCCGGTCCATCACGGAGCATCATGGTGCGAAAGGCAAAGGATTGCCCTGCTCCTTCGCTTACAGCCCGCGCAACAGCCAAGCCATCGCCGGTCAGCACGGTTTTTCCCTGATAGTCCGCAATAGACAAAAGATCATTGCGCCCGGTTCGGGTAAAGGCCGCCGCCACCGCATAAACAAGTTCCTGCGTATCAAGGCCCTTTTCTTTGATCGCATCATTGATCGGGAAAAACTTGCCCGCATAGCTTTGCTGGATAGTGGCATCGATCGCCTTTAGAAGAACGCCATCGCGATGTTCAAAAATCTTCCGATCCGGTTCGTTATGATCGATCGCCTGCGCGAACAGAACGAACGGCATCAAGGCATATCGCTGATAATAAGGCCCTTCGGTATAATACCCGTCGGGCGAAAAAAGCTGATCCAGTTGCGCCAGAAACCCACTGGTTCCATCGCCCGTCAACCCGAGCAAAGCGCGCTCCACCAGTGATGGATCGTGCAAGGCATATCCTGTCATGCCAACGCCGGCAGCAGCCCATGTTCCGTGATTATGGATCTTTTGAAAGGTTTCCGGATTTTGCAGCGAAAGGAAATCCGCAACCGGCCGCAGCAAATGGTCTTCGATGGTCGCACGGTCTTTGTCGGACAGCGCATCGGCAATGGCATCAAATCCCTGAACCACATGGACGAGCCAGACGGATTCATTGAGATTTTGCCAAAACAGCTTCCCCGGAGACTGCCGCTTCTGCGCAGGATGCAGTGGCAGATCTTCATAAATTTCCGCATAGGCCAAAAGCAGATCCGTCGCATGGCGCAGATACCGCTTGTCCCCTAAAAGCTGGAACAAAATGCCTGCATCATGAATAACTTTATAGTTTTCCTTATGGCGTTCATGGGTATAGCCACCGCCCGGGTCCACAGGCGTGGGAACAAGAACACCTTCTGCGATGCTGCGCTCTACACGGGTCTTTGCATCTTCAAGCGACGCTTCAAAAAGGGAATATGTTTGCCTGGTCTGGCGGCTTTGCCGGATAGCCTCGACCCCTTCAGCGGTAAGTATAAGGGACGGTCGTGCAGCTTTTGCATCCACCATAGTGAAAAGCATTGTTCCCGCACATATGGCCACCAATAAAGCGCGAAGCCTTTTCATTTTCCGGCCCCATTTTGCACCAGATCCATCGCCTTTCCGGCTTCATCAAAAACTTGCGGCTTTGGCGACTGTTGAAAAACAGTGTCTGCAATGGAGAACGGCATCCCAAGAACACGCCGCCGGATATAGACCGCACCGGATCGCACAATGTGATTGTCGCGCAGTATCAGACCGTCGATGGCATTGAGATAAAGCGCATAATCCTTCTGCCCCACATCCGTAAGAGTTGACCCGATAAGGGAAAATCGAGGTCCAAAGGTGCTTTCATCGCGCCCTTCACGACCAAATATCACCAGCGGCCCGCCAAGATTTTCAAACACCGAATTGGTGATTGTCACATCGTCGGCAAGATACCACCCCGCCAGCCCTTCACCGCTCAGGGAAAGAACGGGACCGCCCCAATCGCGGATCACGAAATGATCCAGGGTTATTTGTTCCGCAAAGGTTTCCGCATCGGTATCAAGAACCGGAATGGGCAAGGCCTCCCCTGCCGGGGCTGCCACCACAATGTCCGTCATCGCCAATGAATATGCGCCGCGATAGTTTTTCGCTTTTGCATGAAGCAATGCCTTGTTGTTATCAGTCGCCCCTAGAACGAGATTTTCAAGGGTGAGACGGGCCCCCTCTTTCAAGATAAAAATAGACGGCCCGTGGCTTTTCAGCTGTGCTTTCACCGACGCCGAAGACGCCCCGCGCAGAGTGAGCGCGTGATCAATGACCAAAGGCGCCTCCAGATCATAAGTCGCCCCTGACAAGACAATGCTGTCACCCGGCAAGGATTGCAGAACGGCCTGGCTTAATTCGAAGCCGGATGACACATCGATCACGCGCGCGTCTTTGATCTTTTGCGCGGGCTTTTCCAGCCATGACGGGCCCGTTTCAGAACGCTTGACCGGCACCAGATCGCGCGGCGCTCCTACTGAAGAAAATTTTCCGGTCTGTGGCGGATAAAGCAAGCCATTTTCGGCGCGAACAAGATCAATCTCTGGCTGGATGACAGCACCATAGGGGGCGAATGCCGCATTGTTGGAGATATTTTCGCTAAAACTGATTCCGCTGATATCATCAAAAACAGAAACAGGCATATCGCTGTCGGTGACAAGCAAATTATTCTTGAACGCACTGTCCAAAGGTGGTGCGCTGCGCTCTTCATCTGCGCCGACAGCAAACCCCACCGAAGCCACATCAAGGAAGCTATTGTTCGCCACAAGCGCATTTTTGACCTGATGATAGCGATTGATGGCGGAGTTCGGCACGCCATTCATAATCGTCAAGGCGCTCAGGAATTTCGTTCCGCGCAGCTTTTCAAAATAATTCCCTGTAACCGTTTGATTTTCATTGATGATGCGGATGCCGCCCGTATCGGAAACGCCATTTCCAAAAAACACATTGCGGGACACGGTATTCTGCCCACCATGGCGCAGAACCACCGCGCCACGGGATTCATAGAAAACATTTTCAGAAATGCGATTGCCTTCGGATTTTACCGAAATGATTTCGACTTCACCATTGCGCCGCTCAAAATAATTCCTTGTGATAAGCGTATCTGAACGGGTGCGGGAATAATCGCTCACCCCAATCCGGATAGTCTCGCCACCATTTCCGCCCAAAGGCGGCCTATGCCCAAAGAAATTATGATCAATACGGTGATTGTTGGCGCGGCTTTCCTCTGTGTTCAGACGAACAGCGAATGTGGGGCCTTTATTGGTTTTTCCGGCAAAATAATTATGGTCGACGCGATTATTTTTGCCAAATAGCGCAACCCATTGGTCATTGCTTGTGCGATCCGGCTTATTGAAGTCGATAATCGCATTTTCGGTAAACCGCGTATGGTGCGCAAGCGTATTGGAATCCCTCCGAAAGGACACGACCTCTTTGCCGGGGCTATAGCCGTCCTTGAAGGTAAGACCATAAACGATGAGATACGCGCCACCGATGCGCAGATTTGATCGCCCGGTAATAATCACATCGCCGGGCGTTTCGGCCCTCAGTGTAATGGGCTGGTCTTTTGTCCCACGGGCTTCGAAGACCATTTCGAAATCCCGCCATTCACCATTGGCCAAAATAAGGGTGTCGCCGGGCTGCAATGCCTTGACCGCTTTTTTGTAAGCGGCCTGATCCGTTACACGATAATTTTCGGCATTGGCGGCGCTGACCGGAAGTACAGCGATGGCATATCCAAGTGCACCGATAAACGCTTTGGTGAAAGATTTAGATAGGAAGATCGACATGCCCATAGCGTGCTCCTGTTTATTATCCGGCGCAGTTTCACGGAAACGCCCGCAGAAGCATATGGGAGAAATTGAAATTGGACAACGCTTAATATAGTCCAATTATCAAAATCGGTCATATTTTTTGGTATAGATACCCTGAAGCCAGAAAACTCAAAAAACCGCTGTGGTCTTGTTCAGGAAGCGTTCGCGGCTCTCCAGCGTTTTCCGCCGTGCTTCTTCGATTGCTTGCGCCTCGGTCGCGCTCAGCATGGCTTCAATGATACATTTGAAATGCGTCCGCATGGCCCTGCGGGCCTGTTCTGGATCATGCGCGCGAAGTGCCTGCGCAATATCCCGATGTTCCGTCAACCGCATATCGGGGTTGATGCCACAGATCTGGTCATAAGCCTGCTTGATATCCGGCTTATCGGTGCGTATGCGCCACAAGCGCTCAACGGTTTCGATAATCGCATTGTTTTTGGTCGCCCGGGCGATCGACAGATGAAACTGCCTGTCCGCATCGGCTTCCAAAGGCTCATTGGCATCGGTTTCCGCCGCCATCGTTGCGACAATATCATCAAGCGCATCAAGCTCTTCATCAGAAATCGATACCGCCGCAAGGGCCGCCGCTTCAGACTCGATGGCAGACCGCGCCTCCGTCAGCTCAAACGCGGTGACAGCGGGCATTTCCTGCATGGACTCATTTGCCTGACGCAAAACATAAACGCCTGACCCAACACGGATATCGAGCAGGCCAACCGCTTCAAGGGCGATCTGCGCTTCACGCACGGTTACCCGGCTAACGCCCAATTTCTCTGCCAAATCCCGCTCGCCAGGAAGCCTGCTCCCCGGAGGAAAGGCCCCTTCTTGCACCAATGTCTTAATCTGCCTTGCAACAGAATGATAAAGCCGTTTCTCAGCCATAAAAACTCACTGAATTAGCGCCACACAAAACAAACCAGACACATCTATATCAATTTCATATACCAATTTCCAGCCATCATTCAGCAACGACCTCCACCCGCAAGGCATAAAGGGCGCGGCCCCATAGGACCGCGCCCTTTATGCCTGGAAAAGCTTCAGAATTTCACCCGAACGCCTGCGAACAAACGTGGTCCATAGACATTCACTTCGGCAAGGTTTTCACGGGTCGGATTGAATTGTTTGCGGGGTTCGTTGTTGAGATTGAGCCCTTCGAACTTCAACTCGATATTATCC
Source organism: Iodidimonas gelatinilytica (assembly GCF_008579125.1). Taxonomy (NCBI): domain Bacteria; kingdom Pseudomonadati; phylum Pseudomonadota; class Alphaproteobacteria; order Iodidimonadales; family Iodidimonadaceae; genus Iodidimonas; species Iodidimonas gelatinilytica. Next base: position 138,765 of record NZ_BKCL01000006.1, read on the forward strand.
GTCAGATCATAAGTGACGCGCACTTCAAACACGCCAGTATTACCGATGAAACGAAGATTTCCCGGCGTCGAAACAAATTGCTGGAAATATTCGCTGCGGTATTTGTAGATGCCCTGAATATCAAGCGCCCGATCTGGTAGTAAAGCTGCGCCGAAAGGACATGCTTGGAAAATCCGAAAATTTCCGCCGGCGGAATAATCCCCGCACGACGGCGCTCTTCGCCATCAACAAGGACAACGCCTTCCCCGAATTGCCCATCTTCAAACTCGAAATTCGAATCCGCGTAATTATAGCTGATTTTGGCACCCAGACCACTCAGCGGACCGGGCAAATAGCTAAACCGATGCGCGGCGGTTATCTCCATCCCGATAATTTCGCTGGTGTTCCCCGTTGTTTCCGTGGTGGTCACAACCGTTTGCAGCGCCTGACCATCGATCAAAAACTCTTCAATCTGGCCAACCGTATCGAACCCGCCATCAAAGCGCTTGTAATAAGTCCCCAAGGCCAAAATCGTGTCGTCATTTGGATACCATTCAATGGCCGCATCAAAATTCCACGACATCAAAGGATCGGTAAACGGATTGCCATTTGCCGTTGCCAGCGCAACCACATTTGAAATATCGGTTTCACCTTCGGAATCATCCGTGATGCCGGAAAAGGACCGTCCAAATCCCAAAGAATCTGGATCGGGGCGCGATAAGGCCCGATATACGGCACCGCGAACCAACAAGTCGTCCCGAAGATCAAACACTGCGTTCAAGCTCGGCAGGAATTTCGTGTAGGTACCACCGCCCACAACTTCAGTGACCGTGCTTGTATCCACATCAATATCGGCGATTTCACCCGGCTCGGCACCCGGAACGATAAAAAGTTCGCCCCGCAAGCCCGTGGATTCAACTTTGGTACGCACGATACGCAAGCCAAAATTGCCACGCACCGGCAAATCGCCCAATTCACCCGCATAATTGGCCTGCATATAGCCTGCAATGGTATTTTCCGTCACATCCACATTCGCAATATCCTGTGCCGGATCCGGAATTTGAGGCGTGCTCCCAAGGAACTGTTCAGCAAGGCAAAGCGGATCGAATGCGGCAAATCCATTTCCCGTCCCTTGGGCGATCACATTGCATCATCATCGAAATTTGTGATCAAAGGCTGCCCGCCGGAAACCGATGTAAGAAACCCGCTTTCCGGGAAGCTGCCGAAGCGACATGCCTGACTAACGGCAGCGATCGCACTATCATCGAAGGTGAATTCATCCCGGATCTGCGGGACGGAATTAAATTCCAGCTTGGAATAGCGCATACCGCCTTCGATATTATTGATCAGGCCCCAACCGGTTTCATAATCGAAGTCTCCGCGGATGGCCTTGATCTCATTATTCCGAAATTGATTGAGATCAACGCGCGTGCGCGCCGCATCGGCGAAAAGATCATGGTCCGTTACATCGAAATTTCGCACGAAGAAATTATGAATATCCGACCCATTTTGCCCGATCAGCGTGGCTGTTTCCACACGGCCATTGTCTGCGGCACCCGGAACGGGATTGCCGAAAATATCCACAGGTTCCGATTGAAGGCGCGTCTGGATAATGTTTTCGCGCCGCTCCGTTCTTGAATAAGAGGCATCAAGAGAAACAATCAGACGATCGGTAAGCATATAAGAAAGCCCCAATCCGCCGCCGACATATTCCTCAAGCCGTTCTTGATAGGTGCTATTGGTTTCAATGCGCTGATTGTTCGTAAAGGTTTGCAGCGATCCAAATTCCCCTACAGTCAAGGGAACATCGAACTTTCCGTCACGGACAAAGCCGGGCTCATCAATCCGGCGGTTTTCTGCGAACACAAGATCATTGCGGACCTCGGTAAACACGCGATCCGAATATTGAATATCAAAATTGATATCCCAACGGTCTGTCGGCCGCCATTGAAAAGCCCCGAAGACGGAATCACGATCATCATCGGTAATATTCTGGCGGAATGAACGAGAACTTGCAGCCATAACGAAGGGCGCATTTTCATCAGGAACAACGCCATTTTCATCCGCAACAAGATCAAGATTACCGCCACCGGAATCGCAATTATTGTTATCGCGGAACACGCCGTCGCCGTCGCGCGACGGGTCGTTGCGGCAATCGCGGAACGTGCTTGTCGACCGCGCTTCCTGTTCTGGGTTGGTGGTCACATTGCGCTGCGCACCAATGGAAAGCCCGAATTTACCAAGGGAGCCAAGGTCGAACTGATCCACATAGCTGAGAGTGCCGCGATAGCCGAAATCTCTCTCTCGCGGGCTGATATTATTGTTATCCGGGTTGTAATTGGCTTTGATTTCGCCCTGGATACGGCGCTTGCCATATTCCAGTGGTTTCAGGGTTTCCAACGCAATCTGCCCCGAAACGCCGCCTTCAATAAGGTTTGCTTGCTGGGTTTTGTAAATCGCGAGCTTATTGAAAAGCTCTGACGGGAACTGACTGAAATTCACAGAACGGTCGCCTGATCCGTTGGTTGCTTCGCGGCCATTGATCACCGTTGACCCAAGAAACGGACCAAGCCCGCGAATGGATATTTCCGTTGCACCGCCCTGTTCACGATGAGACGAAGCGCCGGTCAGGGTTTCAAGGGCTTCACCGATCGAAAGCGCCGGCAAATCACCAATATCATCAGCCGAAAGCGCATCGACGATCGCCGCGGAATCGCGTTTCACCTCGATAGAATTCCGGATAGTGCTTCGCGTGCCTGTCACCTCGATCGTTTCTATCGAAGGCTCTTCCTGCGCATGCGCCATAGGCGCCACTAAAGCCACCAATGCCGTGGAAAGCAGAAGCGCCTGACATATTCCGGCTTTCTCTCCGACGTTCCAGAGACGTGGCAATGTTATTGTCTGCCTCACGGCACTCCTCCCCTATATGGTCAATTTTTTACCCTCCCAGAATTGACCAATATACCACAATCTGTCAACGCTATATTTAGGCCACTAATTTAATTCTGGTCTAGTGAATTGGTATATAACTATATTTTACATTCATTTTTTGTTTAAAGAATGACATCCACGAATAACCCACCGCCAGATACGCACCCGGTCAAAAGACGGGCGGTAACAAAAATAGGCCGTCTCTGACGAATCCGGAAAACCTTTTTATTTTTCAAATATTTGGGCGTTGAATTATTTTTCCAATTTTCGGGAACGCAATAACCCCTTGCCGCATCTAATGATCGACACCTCCCGTATCCAAAGCAGGAATAGCTATGCTTATATATGCCCTAATCGCCTTTGCCATCGCTGCCGTTGGCGGCATTGTCCTCGCGTCATATGTCTTGCGTGATAAATTTGCTCCCTGGGCATTATCCATGCTGCATGCGGCATTGGGGGCAGTCGGTCTCATTCTGCTGATCGCCCTGATGGTTCAGGGGTCGACTGCCCAAGCAGTATTGATCGGTTTTGCACTTTTATTGATCGCAGCCCTTGGAGGGTTTTTTCTGGCATCATTTCACCTGCGCAAGCACCTCCCACCAAAAGCCGTTGTGATCATCCATGCCGGGGTTGCTGTGGCCGGATTTCTGGTCATCCTATCCCAGGCGATTTGATACGATGCGCCATCCTTTACATCCCGCACTTGTGCATTTTCCGGTCACTTGCTGGTCGCTTGCGGTTTTCGCCGACTTTGCCAGTATTTGGCTGGAAGAGGCTGCGTGGCGATGGTCGGGTGGGCTATTCACCATAGGCTGCGCGATGGCTCTGCCAGCTATGTTGGCTGGCATGATAGAGCTTTCGCGTGTGCCTGAAGGCGCTGCCATGCGGCACGCTTGGCGCATATGGGCGCGATGCTTTGTGCTTTCACATTCTTCGCCCTTCGCTTGCTGTTGCGGCTTGATGAATTGCAACCGCTCGCCCCGGATGCACTGTCGCTTATGCTCGACACAGGCGGCTTTCTATCCCTTGTAATTGGCGGCTGGCTGGGCGGTAAACTGGTCTATGGCTATGGCGTTGGGCAGGATCAAGAATGATTGCCCTCGCTGCTCAACAACTGCGATAAACAGCAGTTGGTCCAATCAAATACCATCCGATGCACGCCGCCGCCGACTGAGGACCAATCATGTTCAACACGAAACTCGTTCAGGAACTAAATAACGCAGAGTGCCTTTCAAACGAAACGGTGTCCGAGCGTATTCGGCATCGGTTGACCAGAATTGGGCAGCCCTTCCTTGCCAATGACAATATCTCGAAATTCATCAAAGACGGCGAACTGGACGAGCTCCGCTTAGAAGTTGAAGACCGGATGAATGAGGTGTTGCAAGCCCTCGTGATCGACACTCAAAACGATCATAACACAGCCGATACTGCGCGGCGTGTCGCCAAGATGTTCATCAATGAAGTGTTTGCCGGCCGCTATCAAGATGCTCCCGCGATCACAACATTTCCAAATATATCGCAGCTTAACGAATTGATGATCGTCGGGCCGATCAAAGTCCGCAGTGCCTGCTCGCATCATCTATGTCCCATCATGGGGAGGGTCTGGATCGGCGTTTTACCAAACGCGAATTCCGATCTGATCGGGCTTTCAAAATATGCCCGCCTTTGTGACTGGATCATGAACCGCCCACAAATTCAGGAAGAAGCCGTCGTCATGCTTGCCGACGAGCTTGAACATCGCATCAAACCCGATGGGCTGGCGGTTGTGATGGAAGCTGATCATTTCTGCATGCACTGGCGCGGCATCAAGGATGAGCAATCGGTCATGACAAATTCGGTGATGCGTGGGGCTTTTCTTGAAAATGAAGCCCTGCGGCGTGAATTTCTTGGCCTGCGAAAACAATAACAGCGCCGGGACCGTACATCAGAAAATATGTGAGACTACATAGTCTCTTGTTTGGATCCTTGCATAAGAGATGCATATGAACCTTTCAACTTATCAAGCGATAGCACGGCATGTGGAAACCGCTTCGGAAACGGACTTGATTGCATATGCCATTAAAGGGGACGGGGCTGCATTTGAAACAATCATGCGGCGCCACAACCAGCTTTTGTTCCGTACGGCCCGCAGCATTGTTTGCGAGGATGCCGAAGCCGAGGATGTGGTTCAGGAATCCTATCTCCGCGCGTGGCGGGCTCTTGGCAAGTTCCGCGCACAAAGCAAGCTTTCCACTTGGTTGGTCCGCATCACCACCAATGAAGCGCTAGGGCGATTGCGAAGAAAACGCGCGCAAGTCATTCCATTAGACGCCGCCATGATGTCATCCGCGCCGGAAACTCTTGCCGCATTGACCGATGGCCCTCAACGCGCCCCTGAACAATCAGCACAACGGTCGCAAATGAGAAAACTTATAGAACAGCGCATCGATCAACTTCCCGAAGCATTCCGCACGGTCTTCGTGTTGCGCGCGATCGAGGAAATGAGCGTCGAAGACGTGGCACAGGCAATGGACATTCCAGAGGCCACCGTCCGCACCCGCTTCTTCAGGGCCCGCAGCCTGCTGCGCGAAAGCCTGGCACAGGACATGGACATCACCATCGGAGAAGCCTTCAGCTTCGATGGTGCCCGGTGCGACCGCATTGTCGCGTCGGTCATAGAGCGTGGCAAAGCAGAAGCTCATGGCCGGGAACTAATCCAGCCGCCGTAGGGCATCGGCGACAATGCCTTGAAGAAGGGCCGTGTCCGGACGGCTGCGCACCAAAACCACAAGGCCGAGCAGGCTGGCCAAAAGGCCCCGTGCGGTCCCTTCTGCATCCACATGACCGGCAATCTCGCCGCACTTTTGCCCCTTTATGATCATGCGGGCGAAAAAGCCTTCCGTCTGCTTTTGCGCATGGGCGACAATCCGGGCAATTTCGGGATCATGGGCCGATAATTCCAACGCCGTATTGGTAAGAAGGCAGCCGCGATTGCTGCCGTCTTCTGCAAGATCTTCCATAAAAGTCCGGAACAGCGCGGTTATGGCTTCGCGCGGCCTGTTGCGGGCCGCCAAACCGGCCAGCAATTCACGGCGCATCTTCTGGTCATACATCTGCAGCGCCGCCAAAAAGAACGCGCGTTTACCGCCATAGGTAGCATAAAGGCTGCCCCGATTGACCCCGGTGCACTCCACCAAATTCTGCATTGATGTGGCCTCATAACCATGCGCCCAGAAAGCCTGCATGGCTTTTTCCAGAGCCTCTGCTTCATCGAAGTTCTTGATCCACGGCATGATTTTCTACTTCAGCCAGACGGACGCACATGTCCGAAACGGTCATGCACCCCCCTTGCAGGATTGGCCGCAGCCTTAGCGCCTGGCGGCGGCTTCCAGCGCCGAAAGCGGCTCCACCCCCCGGCCATGGCCACCCACAAGCCGGGAAACCGCCAGGCCCTGAAAGCGAATGGCATTAAGCAATTCCGATGCCAAAAGCGGGTTCTGCGCGCTGCGCCCCGGCGAGAAAAGATCGCTCACGAACATCAGCCCATCTTCTGGCAGATAAACGGCCAGCATGTCATTGGCATGCGAATTGGGCACCAAATGCAAGGAGACCTCCTTGCTGAAATCACGCAGCGTCATGGGCGCGCTCACGGGCAGGATTTCCGCCTCGATGCCGAGAGTGCGGCGCACGAGCGCATCAAAAAAGCCATGGTCGCGCCCCGGCACGACAAGCCGCGCGCCCGCCGCGACATAAGGCTGCAAACCGCCGATATGGTCATTGTGATGATGGGTCAGCACCAGATCGCGCACGGGCTTGTCCGGCCAACGCTTGGCCAGCGCGGCCAGCACCGCCCGCGAGCGCCGGTCATAAAGCGGTGCATCCACAACGACCAAGCTGTCCGAGCCGACAATGACCAGATTATGATGCTGCTGCCGAGTACTTGGAACACGCCTTCGGCGACTTCGAGAAACTCGACCGGATGTGACTGATCGGCGTCCGCCGGGGCGGCCATGGCGGCGCGACGCAAGAACCAATGCGCCATGTCCCAGCCCCAGCTTGTGAGAGAGGCATCCAAAGCCTCGGCCGCCGGTTCGTCGGGCAGCTTGAAGGCATCGCTTTCGCCGGTCTTGTGATAGAACACCGCTTCGCGGATTTCCTGACGCACCAAGCGCCATCCACCCGCTTCACGACCCGAAAGGGCGTCATGATCCCATCCAGTTCGCGCCAGTCGCTGAAAGTCGCGGTCACCTCCACCGGCCCGAAAACCGGGTCTTGCTCCGTGACCGAAAGCCGGACGGGCAGCATCCGCTCCCGATCGAGGCGGACCCGCCAGCTTGTGGGCCTGTCGGGCAGGCTGAGCGTGATTTCAACCGCGCTCGACCCTTGCGACGACGCGCCTTCCACGGGCCTTGCATGGGCCAGCAGGAATTGCGGATTGAAAAGCCAGAATTCCTTGAGGTCCGCCCCGATGCGCGCGGCGGCCAGCTGCTTTTCTGCGCTGGGTCGAAAGCCGTCGCGGCCCGTCAAGATGCCGGCCGAGCCATTGAAGACCTCCTGATAGGTCCAGCTTCCCTTGAAGGGAAAGATGGTTTCCAGCACGGTTTCGCGGCGGAAGCGGTTGGAGCCGGGCTCCCACAGAATGCGCAGCTTGTCATCGGATGTGTGGATGGGCGTTTCCACCACCACATTTTCCATGGGCTCGTAATTGATGCCGCTCAGCCGCGCCTCAACCCGCGCAATCGCCTCTATGGCCGCGCGGCCACCCACGCTATCGAGCGCCTTTTGGTAAGTGTCCTGATCCCCGGCCATGGCCGAAGCGGCCATACACACCAATGCCCCGAACAGCGCCCCTGCCATGCGCAAGGGAAAAGACCATAATTTGGGCATCTTGAACATATGTGCGAAAGCATTATTGCCGGTTCGGGCCATGGGGATCATCTCCTTGGTTGAAGCCCCAAGTGCCTCGCATGTCCAGAACGATCGTTCAAGACAATTTCATAGCCTCCTCAGGCCCTTCGAGATCAACTTATCGCGCGGCGGCCAGCGTGGCGCGAAAGCGGAAAAGCACCGCCGACAGCACGATCACCAGACCATTGGCCCAGACCTTCGCCAGCATGATCTCGCCCGATGTCACCGGCATCACCAGCAGATGCTCCAACGTGCCGTGTTCGCGCTCGCGGATCACGGCTGCCTGAAAAACTGGACTATCAGGGTGTTGAGACAACGGAAGAATTTGCATCTCTTTGTCGCCCCAGTCCGCGCGATACGATTTTACAGTGCCCTCTGATCTGCCTTGATATCGAATATGCATCTGTGATGTGAAAAGCAGTGCGCCATCAGACCGGTTTTTGAACGGCTTTTTAAATCGCGCCAATTCCATGGGGCATAAAGACGATTTTCTAAGCCAACATATAATAAAAGGAACTGGGCCTTACGTCATCTTATTGTCCGCAAGCATTAAACGCGATCTAAGTCGGCGATTTGTCAGGTGTATTGAGGCGCTGCGCCCAATCTTCGACACCGCCACGCTCCAAACGTTTACGCGCCAGCGACCGCCATGAGTCCGCAAGTAATTCCATATCGGCAAGCGCCGAGAGAGCCGATTTATTATCCGTATCGCGATAAAGCACCTGCAAAATGCGCGACAGGCTCCAATCCGGCAGAGGACGCTCTACCAGTACCAGCCTGTCGCCGACTGTAACATCTCCGTCTTCCAGTACCCGATAATACCAGCCAGTACGCCCCGTTTCCTGCACCCTTCGCGCCATGGCGGGCATAGAAAACCGCTCGTTCAGCCGCCAGCAGGGTTGCCTGCCTTGCGACACCTGCACAAGGGCTGTGCCCATATGAAAGATATCACCGATACAAATTTGAGATTCAATCAGCCCCACTGTGGAAATATTTTCGCCGAATGCCCCCGGTTTTTTCAGGGTCTCGCCAAGCTGCGGATATTCGCTTTACCATTGTGCATAATGATCGAATGCATAGTGATGAATGGCTTTTTCCGGACCGCATGATGCTTTTTATCGCCCTGCTCATCACCCGACAGACCAAAGCGGGCGACATGAATCGGTCCTGTAAGAGCCGTCTTATAAATCCCGCTGGGTACCGCGTGCTTGCCAAGGGGTGCAAGGCGACCCGTTAAAACCGTATGGATCACACTCTCCATCGCATCCGCCCCGAAACTCTGCCTGCTGCACCCGACAAAAGCTTATGTCTTTCATGGATATATACAACATAAAGCGGCCTTGCCGACATAGACATATATCAGCAAGGCCGTCTCTCAGTCTTAAGGTTTATTGGTTAACCTTGCCTGAAAGACTGAGATCGCCTGAAGCAACATCAAAGACATTGACGACGCACAACAAAGGCGCATGGACGCTTTCATTGACCCGCAAGCCCGATGTGACACCATCAAAAGACGTATTTTCGACAGCACCAATATTTTCAAACGGCACCCGGACTTCGACGGTATCGCCGGTTATGACAGGCGACCAGCCTGGGCTATCGATGTGAAGCGGTAAGCCGGGCCATGTTTTCGGCAGTCTCGGCTTTGCGCCTTCCGGGATATCCTTCACTTTAAGGCTACCCGGACCGCAGGCCTCATCAGGCGTCAAAACGACCCAATGGCTGTGCCATAAGTCGCCGTCATTATCGAGCCTGCCATCGCCATTTTCATCAAACAGCGGTGTATCGTCAAAATCGGGGTGCGAGGTCACGGCGAATGCCAGGATCCCGGCATCTTTATCAAAGCCCACTTCATAGGCATTTATGGTCGTCGGCCAGACATAAGAAAAAACATCCGATCCTGCGAGCTGACCGGTCGGGGCCGGCTTTGATTTACCGGCATTCTTCGATACGCCCATATGGAACAAAGCCGTTGAGCCTTCGGTCGAGATTTTCGCATGAACAATGTCGAAAGATGCAATTTCAGCATTTCCCTTTTCCGCCTTAATCCCGCCGTCATCCGGACCGTGGGCAAAGGCCGTCCCTGCAAAAAGCCCTGCTATGACAGGAGCTGCGATGTATTTCTTAGCGAAAAGTGTCATGATGTGATCCTCCTTAGATCGTCAACAGGTTTTGGGTGTGCGCTTTATATTATTAGGAATCCTAATTATATAAAGCGCCATCTCTTCAATATGCCGCCCTAAAGACATCAAGTCCGTTCAGGCTGCTTTTTCCTCATGATCGGTGCAGTCGATACGTAAATGCCTGTCTGCCATATAAGCCCCGACAAAAGCACAATAATGCGGTTTGTCGTCTGCGGGCCTTTGGTTTTCCCGAAAGTGCCGACATGTCACGCATGTCCTTTGCGGCGCAATCAGGTTTTTTTGATGCAAATCCCTTATCATCCTCACCACTAGTGCCAGCAGTTCTTCCTGCTCGCCTTTGGAAAGGCTTTCGATAACCGTGCCGTAGCTTTGTGGCCAACCCCCGGCAAGGGCGGCCCCTTCGCCGGTTATCCTGATAAGAACGGCGCGACCGTCTTCAGGGTCCGGCAATTTTTTTACATAGCCCTTACGCTCCAATGCACCGACGACCTCACTTGCGGTCGCATTTCTGATCCCCGCATGGGCTGCAGCCGTCATTAAGCGCACACCATCGGGCCGACGCGCAACAAAGCGCAATATATCGGCCTGTGTTGGCGTCAGTCGTTTGGCGTCCGCTGCCTGCCAGTCCAATTGGCGGGCAACGGCTTGCAAACGTTCCAGACCGTCTGCAAGACGCTGCCCAAGTGGATCGGAAATATCATCGAAGTTACTCATAATTAGGATTCCTATCTAAATTATACAAACTTGTAAAGTCTTTTTTTTTTGCGATTCAAAAATAACCTTTTAAAAACAGATATATAGAGGAAAATACATACCCCGGCCACCTCAGGCGCTCAAAGTCCCGATGGTTTTACCATGTGGCTAACTGGCCTGCCCCCATTAAGTGGTCCAGTTGTCAAGTTAGGCCTTGGCCAC
>NZ_BKCL01000007.1:0-127499 GCF_008579125.1 Iodidimonas gelatinilytica
GCAGCCTGAGGCGGCACAATTCGTGCCGTCTTTTTTGTGCAGATCGCACGGCTTTGGAAGCGGCCTGTCTTAAAATCCCGGCGGTTTTTCATAAAGGTCGGGCAGATTGTTTTCATATAAAATCACATCGCCATTTTGCGCATGGGCCTTGATCCAGTTTTGTGCATCCTCTTGCCGGTCAAAGCGCAAAAGCTGGGCATGGGACGGTTTTTGCGCTTCATAAGCGGTCACAAAGGACGGGATTCTTTCCGGCGTGACCACCAGCGCAATATCCACATGGCGGGCGGCCAGTTCGCCCAGCTTGTGATGTTCTTCTTCGTGCTTTTCCCCCAATTCCACCATGCCGGGGGTGATCAGGATACGCCGTCCGTCCTTGGCTTTTAAAATGTCCAGCAATTCCAGACCGGATGCAAAGCCCGATGGATTGGAATTATAGGCATCGTCGATAATGGTGATGTCGCCAGACCGCACCACTTCCAGCCGGTGGCGGCTTTGGGGGGCCGAGGAAAGGGCGGCGCGGATCGCATCGATCGGCATGCCAAGGCTATGGGCAGCGGCGGTGGCCGCCATGATATTATGGGCCTGATGCAAGCCATAAAGCGGTGCATGCAAAACCACCTCGCCCATATCATCCCCAACAATTTCAAGCCGTACCCCATCAGGCGTTTGATCGGCAGATACCAACCGCAAAGTGCAGTCTTTATCGCTGCCGACACGGATGAAAGGCGTTCCATCCGAAAGGCGTTTTTGCAGCAAATGGCCGGGGATGGCATCTTGATTGACGATTGTGGTGCCGCCGGATTGTGCTACGGCATCGGCCAGCTCAAATTTCGCATCAAACACCGTTTCAATCTGCTTGAACCGTTCATAATGCGCCCAACCGATGGCGGTGATTACGCCCAGTTTCGGCGGTGCCAAGCGGCAGAGCCGGGCGATGGAACCGGGGCCATAGGCACCCATTTCAACGATAAAATAGCGATGCTCCGGCTCTAATTGTTCCCGCACCACACGGGTGATGCCCATTTCCGTATTCACGCTGCCCGGCGTTGCCAATGTGGGGGCGGCGCTGGACAGGATATGGGCAAGGATCGATTTGGTAGAGGTTTTGCCGTAACTGCCGGTAATGCCGATAATATAAGGATCAAGCCGCCGCAGCTTTTGGCGGGCCTCTTCCAGAAAGCGGGCTTTGACGCGGTTTTCAAAGGGCTGCAATGCGGCATTAGCCAGCATGAGCAGATAGGGGGAGGCTTGTGCCAGAACCACAATGGCGATCAGGCTTGCGGCAAGGTTTGATGCGGGCGCCCCAAAACGGACCCCGGCATATATAAGGCCGGCCAAAAGCGCGGAAAACAAAACATGAAGCTGTAAAATGCGCTTGGCCCGATCTGTCATCACCAAGGGCTTTTTGGCCTGCGAAAGGCTGCGGCGGCTGCGGCGAATACCGTCTAGAAGTCCGAAGATCAAAGCCGCCCAGCCCAGCGCTTCAAGCCATGCAAAGCCATAGCTGAGGCCAAAGCATAATCCCCCTGCCGCCAGCGCAAAAACCGAGGTGGCACGGTCCCGGCCATGATGGGCGGACAACCAGTGCCGGAAGCGCTTGGCATCATATTCTTCTTGCTGGAAGTACATCAGATAGGCTTTGCCGCGCTGATGGGCAAAGACAAGGCCAAGAAGGGCTGTCAGGATCAGCGCTGCACTATATGGGAAAAACGCCGTGGTCATGAACTATGTCGCTCCAGAAATCGGTCGATCAGGGTTTGGCACTGCCAGATGCCGCGCCCCAGAATATCCAGATGGCCAAAACCTTTGAGGCAATGATACTCCGCTCCGGAAATCAGGGCGGCGTATTTTTCACCGATTTCAGGCGGTGTGGCATCATCCAGGGCACCATAAATCAGCAATGTGGGGCAGAGAAGGCTTTGGGCCTGTTCGCTTAGATCTTCATTGACGGCGGATAAGAAGGTGGGGCGCAGATCTCCGGCCTTGCGGTAATCGGCACTGCCAAAGCGTGCGGCATAGGCCGCGGCCAGCTTTGTGCCAAACAGCCGGTCGCAGGCCCGCGCCGCCTTGCCCATCATGCGCAAGAAAAAGGCACGGATGCGGAAGCTTAAAGACCGCCGCCGCTTCAATCCCGCTCCGGCGATCAAGATCACTGCGGCCACCCTGTCGGGATATCGGGCGGCATATTGGATCGCCACGCGCCCTCCATAGGAATGGCCGGCCAGAATGCGCTTTGGCCCCGTATCAAGCCACTGATGCAGGGCATCGGCATAATCGGCGGTGCCGGCACCTTTCGCCAGCATGGGGGTGTTCCCAAAGCCGGGGAGATCGACCACCCGATTGCGGGTCCGGGCTGCAAACAGCCCCGCCAGCCCCATTAGGCTTGCCCCCGTTTGCCCCCAGCCATGCAGCCAAAGGATCTCTGTTGCCGCATCCTTGGGGGCGGGAAGCGGGTGCTCGAACCAGCCTCGGTCAGTCACGGCCAAAGATCCGGGCATTGCCTATGGCTGTCCCGGTTTCCCCTTTTTCCGCACGGCTAAGAACCATGCCTTCTTCTACGATGGTACGGCTGAGATCGGTGAAGCTTAATGGATCTTGGGCGGTTTGCCATAGGAAATAGGCAAAGGAACCGGGGATGGAATTGACTTCATTCAGCCATAATTCGCCGGTTTTGGCGTTACACAGAAAATCGATACGCACGGTGCCTGCCAGATCCAGCAGATCAAAGGCAGTGCTGGCCGCGCTGCGGATCAGGCCGTCTTGCCCTTCACTCAGCTCCGCAGGGTTCAGTTCTCTGTTCAGCGAGGCCATCCCGTCGCTTGGGGCTTCATCAAGTTTCGGCGCACCATTGCTGCCTGCCCGGTATTTGGTGTTGAAATCCAGCATATCGCTGCCATTGAGCGGCTTTTCGATGGCCGATGTGATCACCTGCCCGTCTTTGCGCATGACGGCGATATTATATTCCACCAGATTGGGCACCAAGGGTTCGATCAAAGCGCCTGTATCCATGCGGAAAATGCTGGACAAGGCGGCGTCCAACCCATCGGCATCGCGGGCAATGGTCACCCCGACGCTGGAACCAAGGCGGCGCGGTTTTACGATCACCGGGAACATGTCGGCGCCCAGCTTTGCTTCCATTTGCGGCAAGATGGTATCGCGTGAAAGGAAGGTTCCGGCTGCGGGCTTTTCCACCAGAATATGGGGCAAAAGCGGAATATTGCGGGTTTTTAGCGCTTCCTTGGTGACATGTTTGTCCATCGTGGCCGCGGCCCCCAAAGGCCGGCATCCGGCATAAGGAATACCGGTAAAAGACAGCAAACCTTGCAAGCTGCCATCCTCGCCATTGGAACCGTGAATGGCGGGCACTATCAGATCGAACGGAATGGTGATGGCTTTGCTGCCTAAAAAGCCTTTTTGGCTGGCCATCAAATGCGGGCGACCACGAATGGAGGTGCCAAGGGGAAGGGTGACAGGGGTTAGCCGGGCGCGGGTATCGGCGCTGTGGGGATAAAGACTGCGCTTTAAAAGCAGATCGCCGGTCCACCATTGGCCATCCGGGTCCACATAAAGGGGCAGACCTTGATAGCGGGATTGATCCAGCGCATCGAGAAACTGCAAGCCTGTGAGAATGCTGACATCATGTTCAACGCTGCGACCGCCGAAAATGACAGCGATGATAAGCTTTTCTTTCGTCATAAAGGTCCTGCCGGGAATTCCTGATCCGGTGCCAATAGGGCATCACAAAGAGGCATCATAAGGCAAGGTTCCCGGGCCGTAAACGCATAAACGCCTGTGCTGCCCCCTTCTTTGTTCAGGCAGTTGCCGCCTATGGTCATATGGAGTGTTATGGGGCCATGTTTTTATGTGACGTTTTTGTATCGGGTGATGTGGCCTGATGCGCGGAAAGAGGCAGACGGATGGTGGCACAAATACCTTTATCGGGGACGTTTCCAAGCGATAAATTGCCCCCATGTTTCTGGATGAGAGAATGGGCTATGGACAATCCCAATCCCATGCCCCCTACGCTGGATATATCGCTGCGATTGCCTCGCCAGAATCGTTCGAACACCAAAGGCAGGTCTGCCTCTGCAATGCCGGGGCCTTGATCAGTGATCTCGATAATGGCGTCACGATTTTCTTGAGACAGGCGGATATCTACAAGGCTGTTTTCGGGCGAGAATTTAATGGCATTGCCGATAAGATTCAGCAAAACCTGCAACAGGCGGTGTTGGTCCGCCTCGACATAAATGGCAGCGTCATGGGTGGTGATTGCCAATCGGATGTTTTTGGCGTCTGCCCTTGGTTTGCTCATAGATAGGGCTTCTTCCACCATGGGACGCAAATCCCGTACTGTTTTTTGCAAAGGGCGCTCTTCGCCGGTGAGAGACGCCATCTCCAAAAGATCGCCAACAAGGGACAGCAGGTGGCTGCCAGCCGAATGGATATTTTGCGCATAATCGCGGTATTTCGCCTGACCGAGAGGCCCCAGTTCTTCCCGCGTCAAAAGTTGTGAGAACCCGATCACTGCATTCAATGGGGTGCGCAATTCATGGCTTATATTTTGCAGGAATTGCGTTTTGGCTTCGCTCATATGCTCGGCGTGCAAACGGGCTTCATTCAGTGCTTTCGTGCGGTCCAGAACACGCTGTTCAAGCATGTCGTTGATCCGTATCAGGTCGTCTTCGGCCCGCCGCCGCTCGGCATTTTCCTGCACCAGTTCCATGGTGCGATGCCGGACTGTTTCTTCCAGTTCCCGGCGGTGGCGTTCGATGGATTTTTTAGCGCGGCGTAATTCATCGATGGCCGCCCCCAATGTATAAGAGGCCAAAGTCAGGATCATGGTGAAAAGTTGGAAAATATAAATGTCGGTGCGGCTGGAAATAAACCGGGTACTCTCATCCAGATAAAGGACGGATGCCAAACCGGATATGGCAATGGTTGTCGCCACAAGAACCGCACCGCGAAAGCCGTGCCTCAGCACCGCCCATAAAACCGGGATCGCGTTCAGGAATAAAAGATTGTAAGTTTGGCCAAAGCTGGAAAAGAACACCAGATAGATCACAGAAATAAGCAAGCTGGCCCCGATCAAAAGATCGGCGAGGAAAAACAGATTTTCCTTCAGAAACCGGACATTCTGGTGCAACACGGTTTGGATACCGTTCCGGGCCAATAAGGACAGGTGCGGGATGAAAATGACCAGCATGAACGGCGCTACGATTGAAATGCCGATCACATCCCCCAGCATCCATTCCATCAGAGAAGGAAAAAACACCGAACTGGGACGCAAACCGGAAGAAATCCAGAACCCGATGGTGCTGATGCCAGCCAGAGTCGAGGTTAAAAGCGTTCCTACGCCGAAATGGGCCAGCATTTGCAGGGTCCAGGGGCGAGAGATGGACCCGATATGTTTGTGCAGATATTGTGCGCCTGCCAAGGATGCGATGCTTTTAAAAAGGGGAGGTAGAATCGTATAGATATTAAGAGCCCCATTTTCCCAGATCAATAAATTGATCGCGATATAGCTAAGACTTACAAGTGGCAGGCTTTTTGGCCCATAATACAGCATGAATGCCAAGGTAAAGCCGATGGATGGATACCAAGTGGTCACATTTAAAGGCGTTTGAAAGGCTTTTGCATGGGCATCAAAAAAGATATGGGCAAGAAGATAAGCCGCCACCAACAAGCCACATTGCCACCAGCCTTTGGGCCAGGGCTTTCCCCATTGCCATTGGGGATGCCGGGCAAAAAGATCAAAAGGCCGGAATATGGCCGCAACCATCCGGGGACTGTTGGTAAGACGTGACGGCCTTTTTGTTTCCATGCCCTTGCCTACTATTCTAATCTCTATGGCGTTCGTTATCTAAAAAACATTTGCCTTCACCGACTAAACGCGCTTTGCAAGAAAGGCTAGAACCTTCTTGTTGGCCCATTCGACGGGATGGGCGCGATGAAAAAGAGGCGGTGTGCAGTTTTGACAGCAGTTGAATAGGAAACCCCGTGCGTTCATTTTTATATAATACAAGTTTCTATATCCTTACGCTGGTCTGGGCGACAGGGCTGTTGATCACCTTGCCCATGCGTGGTCGCAAACCGCTGGCCCATGGCATTTGGCTGTGGACATGTATGGTCTTGTGGTTGTTGCGGGTGGTGGCAGGAATCAAGGTGGACGTGCGCGGCGCTGAGCATTTACCCAAAGATACGGCGTTGATTATTGTGTCCAAACATATGTCCGATCTTGATCCGATCGTGACCTATAATGTGGCCCCCAATATGACAGCTTTGGCGAAGAAAGAGCTGTTTCGTATCCCCGTTATCGGCCTTTTGTTACGCAAGCTTAAGGTGGCCCGTATCGACCGTCAATCGGGCACGGCCCATCAGGAAATGCCCCGTGTGGTGCGCAATATCCGGGAAGGCAAACGGCCTTTGGTGGTGTATCCGGAAGGCACGCGCGCCCGCGTTGGTGAAAAAAAACGTCTGAAAAGCGGGGCCTTTTATTTGCAGGAAGACGGGGTCTTGCCAGCCATTCCGATGGCCACCAATTCCGGTCTGCATTGGCCGAAGGGTCGTTTTCGGAGAACGCCGGGAACGGTGGTTTATGAAATCGGAACACCGCTTGCCCATACAAAAAATAAAGCATCGTTCATGGCGGAGGTGGAAGAAAAAGTGATAATGCGCTCTGAACAATTGATGCAAGAAGACCCTGTTTATTCAAAAGGATAAGAGGCGTTCTCGGCGTATTTCCATAAGAGGCAAAAGTCACGCTCTCGTGATGATGGGGGTGGGCTGCCTTGCGGATCGCTTTCGTGATGCATAGTAACAAGAAGGACTGCATATTGGGTCGGTTGGCGGGATGAGATTTCCCCGTGCGGCATGTATCAAAGAAAACTCGGAAAGATTGACGATTATGAACAAGACGTTGAAAATCAATCCTTCTGCTCTTTTCGAGGTGGCCTCCGGGCTGATTGAACGTCAGCGCAGCTATGGGGATGTGCCTGATATTCATATGGAAGAAGCGGGCCTTTTTCTGGATGAGTGTTTGGGTCTGTTGTTTCCGCAAATGGCCCGTCAGCGCCCCAAATCCCCACGTGAGGTAGAGGCGCGCCTGATCCAGATGATCGGGAAATTGCGCTATACTCTGTGCGAGGTGATGCCCGAACAATGTACGCGGGCCGAAGGCATTGCCATGCGGTTTGCCATGGCGCTGCCAAAAATTGCCGATCAGGTGCGTCTTGATGCACAAGCCGCGATGGATGGCGACCCGGCGGCGGGTTCCTTGGATGAGGTGATCCTTGCCTATCCCAGCGTTTATGCGGTTGCCAGTTATCGGTTGGCCAATCTTCTGGTCCATGAAGATGTGCCGCTTTTGCCGCGCTTGATGGGGGAATATGCCCATCGATTGACTGGCATTGACATCAATCCCGGTGCCACCATCGGGCAGGGGCTGTTTCTGGATCACGGCACCGCCATTGTGATCGGTGAATCGGCCAAGATCGGAAATAATGTAAAGATTTATCAGGGCGTTACGCTGGGCGCTTTAAGCGTTAAGCGGACATTGCGCCATGTGAAACGCCATCCGACCATCGAAGATGATGTGGTGATCTATGCCAATGCCACGATTTTGGGTGGGGATACGGTCATTGGCCGTGGATCGGTGATTGGTGGCAATGTGTGGGTGACCAAAAGTGTGCCGCCGGGCAGCCGAGTGATGTACCGCTCGGTGGGGTGGCAGGGCCTGTCGGAGCCAGAGCCGGAACGGGCAGACGATTTTACCATTTGACGTAACGACACCCAAATTTATGGGTGTCAAAATGATCGAAAGATGAGAGGAAACCAATTATGCGCGCCAACAGCATTCTCGATACTATCGGCAATACGCCCCATGTGCGGATCAATCGCCTGTTTGGTGACAACCATTCTGTGTGGATCAAGCAAGAACGGGTGAATCCCGGCGGGTCCATCAAGGACCGCATTGCATTGTCCATGGTAGAGGCTGCGGAAAAATCCGGTGCCTTGAAGCCTGGTGGCGTGATCGTCGAGCCCACATCGGGCAATACGGGCATTGGCCTTGCGGTGGTGGCGGCTGTGAAGGGCTATAAGCTGATCCTTGTCATGCCGGAAAGCATGTCCATTGAGCGGCGTCGCCTGATGCTGGCTTATGGTGCGGAATTTATTTTGACGCCGCGTGAAAAGGGCATGTCCGGGGCTATCGCCCGCGCCAGTGAATTGGTGGCGGAAACCCCCGGTGCGTGGATGCCGCAGCAATTTGAAAATCCGGCCAATATTGCCGTCCATCGGGAAACTACCGCCAAGGAAATCCTCGCCGATTTCTCCGACGGCCTTGATTATTTGATCACCGGCGTTGGCACCGGCGGCCATATTGGCGGTTGCGCCGAAACATTGAAAAAATCCATGCCCGATTTGCAGGTTCTCGCGGTGGAGCCCGACGGTTCTCCGGTGCTGTCTGGCGGTAAGCCGGGCCCGCACAGCATCCAAGGGATCGGCGCCGGCTTTATTCCTGAAATTCTGGATGTGTCCTTGCTGGATGGCGTGGTGCAGGTAACACCAGCCGAAGCCATGGATATGGCCCGCCGTGCCGCCCGTGAAGAAGGCATGTTGGTTGGTGTCTCATCGGGAGCCACTTTGGCGGCCATTGCCAAAAAGCTGCCCGATATGGACCATGGCAGCACGGTTCTCGGCTTTTGCTATGATACCGGCGAACGCTATTTGTCGATCGAAGGCTTTTTGCCCACTGAATAATCCCTTCATTCGGTGAAATAGCTGAGTTGCCAGACCATCTCGCTATCATCCAAAGGATAGGTTTCGCCGTTTTTGGCCGCCACAAGCTGAGACGGCGAAACCAGGGCCAGTTCCGTTTGAATCTGAAAGGCGGTGCGCATGCTGAGGCCCGCTTTCCAGGCAAGGGCCGTGACAGCGCGGCCACTTTTGGAATGCAGGATTTGCCGCACCACTTTGGCATCTATGTCGGCCATGACCCCAAGGCATTGAATCAATAATTCGCGCTGATTGTTTTCGATGCCGTTCACGATGAATGCATCGTCCAACATTCCGCGTGCATGATAATCGCGGGCCTGTTCCAAAAGCCTTTGCGCTTCTGTGTCGTCCACCCGTTCGGACATGATGCGCGCCCGCACCCGTTCCAGAATATTTTCGGCCGCGTCATTTTCCAAAGCATTGGCATTGATCATATGATGCACAAGGGCGCTGGCCACAAAGCCGGCAATGCGTTTCATCGCGCGGATCGACAGGGATGGACGCATGGCTAGGGGGCGATGCAGGCTTTTCACCTCGCGGGCCTGGTCGATAATGCTGTCCAGCGTTTCTTCGCGGATTTGGGCATTGGGGTTGGCCAAAAGGGCGGCCACGGCAGGAATTTCCAGTGTTGCGGCCACATCATCGGCCAGGTCTTCGCTGACAGTTTCGCGCCGTGCCACAGAAACCAACGCATTTTCCGTCAGCCCGGCGGCGATGATTTCCTTCAGATCGTCATCATTCAGGAGCGGCGAATATTCAAGGATCGGGCAGGCGACGGTTTCTTCCACATCGCGGGCCAATTGCAGCACCACGGATTTGGGAACGGCTGTGGAATTCTTGATCTCTTCAGCCAGAATAGCGCGCACTTTGGGCAGGCTGTCTTGCGCCAATCGTTCGATCACGGTGCAGATGCGGGTGCGCAGTTTTTCCTGTTCCAGATCGGGCAGGCCGGGTACAAGGCGGGCGATTTTCCGTGCCAGTTCAACGCGCACCTCTTCATCCGGATCGCTGGTGAGGATCATATCCGCCTGATGGGGCGTATTGTCATTGGTCGCCACCTTTTTGCGCACCTGACGATCCGCATCTTCTGCCAGATAATAAAGCACTTCGGGGCGGGTTTTCGTATTTTCCGCCAAGGCCCGGCGGTCGGTTACGGCACCGGCTTCCAGCAGGCGACGGGCTTCCAGATAGCGCTGGTCCTTTTGCGCTTTTTGCGCAGGCTGATGGGTTGTGCGCTGCGCCGGTGCGTTTGGGCCGGTATCGTTATTTTCTGTCATATCATCAGCCTTGGCTGTTGGTATCGGGCGTGCCGGGATAAGAGCGCGGTTCGGCAACAACGATGGTGGATCGCCCGTTTTTCTTGGCCTTATAAAGCGCTTCATCGGCGGCATCCGCCAGCATGTCGGGGGTTTCGATGAATTCCGGTGCGGTTTGGGCAATGCCGATCGACATGGACAAGGGCGAGGCGGGATCGCCTGCCGCCTTGCGCAAGTTGGGCACCAGCGCCAATAAGCTATGGGCTTTGTGATGGGCGCCAGCCAGATCGGTATCTTCCAGCCACAGACCGAATTCATCGCCACCAATCCGGCCTTCCAGATCACCGACCCGGCTTTGTTCACGCATCAATTGGCCCAGCTTGCGAAGCACGGCATCACCGGCTGCATGGCCCAATCTGTCATTAACCTGTTTGAAATAATCCAGATCAATGAACAAGAAGCTGCCCTGACGGCGGCTGCGCTTTTGATGGCCCAAGCGCTTTTCCATTTCTTCAAACAACGCCCGGCGGTTTAACAGTCCGGTCATATCATCGACCCGCGACAGAATACGCAGCTTGCGCATCATCTCTGCCTGTTTCAACGCAATGGCCAAATGGCCTGCAATGCCGTGGATCAGTTCCACTTCATGGGCGCGCCATGGCTCGGTCATGGTGTCGCGGGAAAAAGCCAAAGTGGCGGAAATACCTTGTGCCAATCCGGCACTGGCAATCAAACAATTGGCATGGTCCCCTTGACCCAATTCCACAAAGGCATCCTCGTCGCTTTCATGGCCGGGGCGTTCCAGCGCTTTGATGGCCAATTGGACAAGCGGTGTGTCTTCGGGGCTGCGATTGATCGTGTCTTCATTGTCGCATCGCGGCGGCGCAAGGCCCAGGCCTTGTCGGTGCGCAGGGCTTGGGCCGCTGCAGCGCTTGCCGAGCTCAAAATTTCCAAGGGGTCTGCTTCGGTGCGGATATCCAGAACAATGCGGGCCAGCAGGCTTTGGCGGGCCTGATCCAGCTTCAAGGCTTTATCCCGTTCATGTTCGCGGGTGATATCGCGGGCAACACCGCGTGCGCCCCGCCAATCGCCCTGGGCGTCAAATACCGGCACGCACGACACCAAGAGCAAAACCGATTCACCCTGTTTGTTGGCGGCCCGAACCTTTGTCGCTTTTTGGGGGATACGGGTGGAAAAAACGATGCTGGCATCTTCGGGGGCCAATTTCAGCAAAGATTGGGCGCTGCGGCCATTCATATCCTGTGCCGACCACCCCAGGGCCCCCATGGGGCTAACATAGGAAAAGGTTCCATGGGCATCAGTTTCCCATCCAAAATCGGCGGAACAATGCATCAGATCCTTGTATAGATCGCGGCTTTTCAAAAGGGCGCGGGTGAGATTGGTTTCAAAGGTGACATCCCGTGCCGTGATCAGCAGATGATCACCGCCAAAGGGCGTGGCCTGTACCTCATAGGCTTGGTGGTCCGCTTCATCCTCGCTCAGCGTGATCCGCCCGCCAACTGGCGCACCACATGCCGCGGCACTGAAGATCAGGCCGCGCAGATCGGGGTCGCGCGCCCCCATGGCTTCGGCCAGAATGACGCGTCGGGATTATGGTCGATCACCTTGCCGCTGGCATGCACAAGCATGGCGGGGCCACTGGCGCGCGCGATCAAATGGCGGGCATCTCTGTCTTCGCCCTTGAAGGCGGAGACGTCGGTCGCCACTTTCGTTGAGATATCAGGTGCGTTCATAGTAACGGAAAATACGCCGCCTGTTCTTAAAACCGGCTTAACTTGATGAGGACCTTGTGAAAAAAACAGATCGAAACATCCCTGCCGGTCAGGCGGGTTTATCGGCGCCGCCCCGGCTTTTTGGCATCGAAACATGGGTTTTTGATCTGGATAACACGCTTTATAGCCCGGATTGCGATCTGTTCAGCCAGATTGATGTGAAAATGAGCGGCTTTGTGGCGGATCTTCTGGGCCTGGATCTGATCGATGCCCGCAAACTGCAAAAGCAGTATTTCCTGACCTATGGCACCACTTTGCGCGGTTTGATGGATAATCATGGGGTGAGGCCGGAAGATTTTCTGGATCATGTGCATGATATCGATGTATCGCCGGTGCCACCCGACCCGCATCTGGCAGAGGCTTTGGCCGCTCTTCCCGGCCGTAAGCTGGTATTTACCAATGGATCGGTTCCCCATGCCGAGCGGGTGATGAAGCGGCTGGGCATCGACCACCTGATGGAGGATGTGTTCGATATTGCCGCTGCCGATTATCACCCCAAGCCCGCCGCCATCACCTATGACCGCTTTCTGAGCCATTATGGGGTGGAGGCCAAAAAAGCTGTGATGTTTGAAGATATGGCCCGCAATCTGGTGCCTGCTGCGGCATTGGGCATGACCACTGTGTGGTTGAAAACCGCTTATCAATGGGGGCATGTGGATCATGTAAAAGCGGCGGTGCACCATGAAACGGAGGATCTGGTGGGCTTTTTGCGCGCCCAATCGGGAGACGCGACGGACGAGAGAGCCTTCATTCCCGATGCTTCGTCTTGACTATGCTTTGCGGCAATACAGAGAGCTATTTCATGCTGCAATGATCAGATCAAACATGATCTTGGCACCGGGCTGGGGCAGGGCGCTAATGCCGATGGCGGAACTGCATGGGCGCCAACCTTTGAGATAACGCCCCATTTCTCGACCATCGAAATCATCTGTATAAAAAGAGACGATTCGCACGATTCGGTCTTTGCCCACATTCAGGGTTTGTAAAATGCGATCGATATTGCGCGTTGCCATGCGGACTTGTTCTCCAAAATCGTTGGGCAAAGGCACATTTTTTTCCGTTTCTTCTAAGTCTGCGGCAGTGATTCCTGATAAAAAAATGAGATCAGAGTGGGCATCGACCCGAATTCCTGGGGCAAAAATCATGCTGTCCGCAAGTTTTGGGCGAGTGTGTATGATTTCAAGGTCGGTCATGTCTGCGGTGCTCCTGTCTTTGCGGGCTGGGCTTGGCGCGATAGCGATGGCTTCCAGCTCCAATAAGGAGTTGGGGGCGCTTAATTTTCGGATCTCTACGAAAGAAAGTGCCGGGCTCCAGCCTTGAAAGTGCTGATTTAAGACTTTCCGGATAACCTTTTGGTCAGCCATATTTTGTTGGTAGCAAATAAGGCTGGTTATGTTGCTCCATTCTAGGCCTTCCGTCCGCAGCACCTCAAATAGGTTGCGCAAGGCCATATGCGTTTGCGCTTCCGCGTCGGAGGGTAAAACTTCATCCTGAGGTACATGAGGATGGCGGTGATAAAGGTCGAGAGCCGCAGTTCCCGACAAAAAAACGAGATTGGCTTCTTTTTCGACTTTGGCCTGCACAGCTGTAGCATGATTGGGTTTTTTCGTTCGGGAGGGTGTTGCGGCAAAAGCCACAACACCATTCGTTGTCAAAGTAAGAGACCCAAGGGCGAGGCCAGCTAGGAAATGGCGTCTGTCAGGAGGTGTCGTCATCTAGTCGGTCCTTTCTGGATACCACTTACATCAGAAATGATAACTGATGTCCGCGCCCCATGTGCGGGGCCTGCCGAACATGGACGGGCGGTCAACCGTATTGGGTTGAGGAGGGCCGACATTGAGTATCTCTTCTTCTTCAAAGAGGTTCTGAACCCAAAGGCTTGCTATCCACCGGCTATCCGCAGACTCCCAGCTTAGCCGCGACCCAAAGATATTGGCGTTGGGACGCAGACGCATGGGCTTGTCACTGCCGACCTGCGTCAGCTCACGATTGATAATATCGTCCCATGCATCGCCGCGCCCCCGGTAATCACCGCGCAGAGTCAGGACCGATCCATCCTCGAGATCGAAGGCATATTCTGCGGCGATGGTTGTCGTCCATATGGGTGCATTATCTAGCCGGAAGCCATCGGTAGGGTCGGGAATGCCGTCGCCTGTGATGTCCACATCAGTGGTTAATTGCGGATCTTGTAGGGCCCCGCCGATTTCTAGGCGCAGATTGGGCGTGATAAGAAATGTGCCTTCCACTTCCAAACCGATGGTGCGGGCACCGCCAGCATTCGTGATGATCTGGAAAAACCCTTGCTCCGTGTTACGGAATTGGAGCAATTGCAGATCATTATAATCCAACAGGAAGGCCGTCACACTGAGGCGGGCGCGATTGCCAAAGCTTCCCCGCCAGCCAATTTCATAATTGTTGGAAGTCTCTTCGTCGAACGAAATTTCAGCGGCTTCTGCCGAAGGTGGTTCGACCTGGAACCCCCCCGCTTTGTAACCCTGAGAGAACAGAGCATAAAGCATATGATCATCGTTGAATTGGTATTCCAGCGATGCTTTGCCCATCAGGTCTTTCCATGTGTCATTGACAACGACAGGGGTTGAAAAGCCAACAGGATTCGCCGCGTTGCCACAAGTGAACTGGAACGGCGGGTCGAAATTACAGCCTTGGATCTGGGCAATGGGGCCACCAAAACCAAAGGCCGTGTGTACGATTGTACCGTCTTTTTCATCACGGGCCCAGCGGGCGCCCACAGTCACGTTCAGCTTGCTGGTCAGGTCGTAGCTCAGTTCACCAAAAATGCCGATGCTGTCTGTTTGGGTGGTGGTGAACTTGGTGTCTCGTGTATCGGGGCGCCCTGCGCCACCATTTTGGAAAAACTGATTTTCACTAAACCAGTCGTGGTCGTCGGAAAGATACATGAAGCCAGCAAGCCAGCGCAGGCGACTGTCTGTACTATGATTGTCAATGCGGATTTCTTCTGTAAAAATATCCGCCGTCTGAACGCCGCGCTGAAATAGCACATTCTCAGGTGTGCCATGGGCATCTTGAAGTTGATCAACATCCCCATCTACATAACCTGTGACGGAGGTGATGTTGTAGCCTTCGGCGATTTCCCATGCGATTTCCCCCGTAAGATTGACCATCTCACGGTCGATAAAGAAATCTCCTTGGGAGATTTCTGTTTTCCAAGGATCACAGGGATCGAAAAAAGTGGTGGCCCATGCGGGATGGCCGGGAGGAGCAAATTGATCGCGTAACGCTACATCCGATCCGGCAATAACTTGCGGAATTTCGCAATTACGCGACCGGCGGACCGGCGCTTCATCGTCATCTTTGTTATATTCGGCTTTGAAATAAAGGCTGAGACGATCAGTGGGGTGGAACAGCAAGGAGCCACGGATGGAAAAATTTTGCTGTCCATCAAGCCCTTTTCCTGTGGATATAGACTCCGTATAGCCATCGAACGTATCAAAATTATAGGCGACTCGCGCTGCGAGCTTTTCGGATAAAGGCACATTAATATAGCCATCGGTTTCATAGCGTTCATGGCTTCCTGCCCCTGCGGATATGCGGCCGCTGAAATCAAATGTGGGGCGCTGTGTCACTAAGTGCACCAGTCCGGCTGACGCGTTGCGGCCAAAAGACGTGCCTTGGGGGCCGCGGAGAACTTCCACCCGTTGCATGTCAAACATGGCTGGGTTTTTTAAGATATCTTTTGAAATTGGCACATCGTCGATCACAGTCAGGATGGCAGATTCTAAAGAGCTGCCTTCCGTGCGTGAGCTAATACCGCGAATGCTGTATTCGGGCTGGGTTTTGTTGAAACCGACAAAGGTGGCTCCGGGTGTAAACTGGATCACATCGTCAGCAGTATTGATGCGCTGCTTGACCATGTAGTCGGCTGTCATGGCTGTAACGGAGACGGGGGCATCTTGCACCCGCCTTGCATAGCGCTGAGCGGTGATGGTGATTTCTTCCAGCCCAAAAATAGCGGTATCTTCAGCTGGTTCTGTATTCGCTTCTGTTGATGCAGACGTTTGCGCATAGGCGGATATTCCCAGCAAGCACAGGCTGATTGCGGATGCAGAAACACCGGTCATTATGGTTTGTAAAACGGCATAGTCCTTTTTCTTTTTGTTAGGCATCGAAAATCCTCCCCAGATTTCTATGTCTTTCAGACGTTGGCCATATCCGATCCATATTGTTCTGAGAGTGGGTAATGGATAAAGCAAACGTTTGCCTTATCACGATATTCCATGGAGTTTGGCTTGGCAATGCCATATTCCATCAGAAAAAGTAGAATTAAAGTGAGAACCAGGGATAAATGCTGGCCCAGATTAGGCGCATTTCCATCAGGATAAAGATAAACAATAAGAATCGGCGGAAGGTGTTTGCTGAAATGAGTCGTGATAATTTCACGCCAAAGTGAAGAGACAACATCACTGGGATCAAGGCGACAAGCCCCTCGACCAAGCGGCCAGCGGTAAACAGTCCCTGAACCACCATGGCGCTTGTTTGCATAATGGAAAAGGCTGTGAACGACAGAGACATGGAGAAGATGAAGGCCCGTTGGTTTAATCCAATCCCATGCAGAAATGGTGTGATAATAGGGGCGGATATGCCAGTCGCGCCTTGCATTGTTCCTGAGGCGAAACCAAAAAATGGAGCGAGTTTTTCTGCGCCGCGTAAGCGGAAATCGGGCTGTGTAAAAGTGAGAACAAGATAAAGCCCAAGCCATGTGGCAAGGATTCGTGTGAGCGTTAGGTCATTGGTCACGGCAAGAAGCCACGTGCCAGCCACGCCGCCAATCATTCCGAAAAAAAGGAAGGGGCCAAGAGCGCGGACGGGTGGGGCATGGTGCCGATGCACCCAAATAAGCCAGCCATTGGAAGCAACGCTTGGGATCACCATGACCACCACCGCATGCTCCACACCAACTATGGCCGAGAGCAAAGGAACTGCCAAAAGTGGGAGGCCTATCCCTGTTACACCTTTGGCGATGCTCCCCAAACTGAGGGAAAGCACCACCATTAGAAGAAAAAAGGGATCTGTCATGGGAGACCCATGTTTGAGGAAGGCTGTTTACGAAGCTATATCTCTTTTGGATTTTTGAAAGAACGAGATAATTGCATATGTAATTGATAAGCCAAACAGAATTATCCCGGCCGTTTCAAAAACACTGGATGGGTCTTCTGGGTCGATGAAGGGTTCAATCAGCACGGGCGATGCAAATTGGCCAAGGAACATGGCCGTCGTTACGAGTCCAATACCAAAGCCGCGCCGGGCTCCTGTTACTTCCGACAACATCCATGCACTTTGTGTCGGCACGATCAACCCGAATCCACAGCCGGCAATGGTCATCGCTGCCAGCAAAAGCGGGTAATTAGGCGTGACGGAAACCAGCCAGTAGCCCAAGCCCATTAAAGCAAAAATCAAGGTGAAAATAGTCACGAAGCTGAGGCGCTCCTTGAAGCGATAAAAAAGAACAGCAATACCGGCACCGGCCAGATTTGCTAGGGCAATTGCAAAGCCGACCTCGCCTGGCGATCCGGCAAAGCGCTCGGGAATGAAGAAGGGGATTTGCACCAGCGTCATGAAAAATAGCACAGAGGCCATAAACGCAGAAATGAGGATGAAGCCTACTTTTGGAATGGAAATAGGGGGGGCTATGGCTTTGGAAGCAGAACTCGGGGTAGTGGCGTCCGGTTTTTTGGGATCGTACAGACTGAAAATTGCACCGGGCAAAGCGAGGAAGGCAAGGGCATAGCCCCAAAAGGGAATGCGCCAGTGGATATCCGCTAGATACCCCCCCAAAAGTAAAAACAGCACGCCGCCAAATTTCATCGCCGAGCCTTGCCAGCCGATGAACCGGTCCCGCTCTTTACCGGTGAAATAATCACCTACCATGCCACTGTTAAGGTTTTGATGGCGGCAATAGACATGCCGAGAAAGAGACGGCCAATGAATAATTCGGTCAATGTTGAGGCGAAATAACCCGACATTCCAGAAAAAGCGAATAGAAACAGGGCTGCGATCAATAGCTTGCGCCGGCCCCAAATATCGCTGGCCCAGCCCATGAATGGTGAACACAAGACGATCATCAGAGCCGGGGTGGAAAGCAGGATGAATTTGATCAGATAGCGAATGCTGACCGTATCGGTAGTGAAAGACAACAGACTGACAAGAAAGCGCCCCGACGGGTCGCTCTCCATCTGACCTTTGAAATGAGTGGCAATATCGTGCATTGCTGGCGACACCATTGGCGTCGCCAGCAGTGCAAGGGCCGTGGCGAGCAACAGCGAAATTTTTCCGTATCCGGTGATCGTGCGCGGGTTACTCATAGGGCTGCCTTCCGGTTTTGAGTGAAGAGGGGGCTTAGTTCTTTTTAGTAAGCCCATCTGTTACCGGGATATTTTCCGAGGTTAACTGCAGCCCTGATGCCTTTGCCTGCAATTCCAGGAGTGCCCCGAAATCAATATCTTGATACCCATTGCCGATCATACTTTGTACGATTTCTCGTGTTAGTGCTGTCAAAGGTTGTGGTACGCCAAAGGTCCGGCCAGCGCTTAGGCCCAAATCAAGATCTTTTTTCAGCAATGCCGGGGTGAAAGTCGGCTTCCAGTCCAGATTGACAAAGGCAGGGGTTTTGTAACGGGTGAAAACGGAGCCCATGACGCTCTTGTTGATAAAATCAAGAAAAGCGTGGCGTTTTACGCCACCTTTTTCCGCTAGAATAGTGATTTCCGCCAAGGACTGGGTAACAACGCCAAGAAAAATATTATGGCAGATTTTTACCATGCGTGCGAGTTCACCGTCCCCAACATAAGACACACCTTCTCCCAGACAATCGAGCAGGGGGTGAACGGTTTGAAACGCCTGTTCCGGGCCGGACGCGACGATGGATAGCATGCCTGCTTCCACCACTTTGGCATTTCCTGAAACTGGAGCTGCAATCATTTGCGCGCCGCGGTCTGCCAGATCCTTACGCACATCGGCCGACCCTTCCGCCGAAACACTAGAGCAATCCACATGAATAGAGGGGGCTTGGGTTTTGTCGGATAGCACGCCTTGGTCACCAGATATGACCTGCTTGAGATCCGCAGGGCCAGAGACCATTGAGAAGGTGATGTCGCATGAGGCAAGGTCGCGTGGGTTATCGACCAGGGTTGCACCGAGTTTACCTAAAGGTTCCGCCTTAGCGCGGGTGCGATTGTAAACCGACACATCATAGCCTGCGTGGATCAAACGTCTGGCCATCGCAAACCCCATGCGACCTGTCCCGATCCAACCGATTTTCAGGGATGTCTTTTCCTGCCCCGACATAGATCTACCTTTCTATCTATTTTCATTTTCATGGGGTCAGCAATCCAGTTCTTGCGTACTTTAGTAGGATGGATGACCTCTGATCTTTCATTTCCTTGCGTTTGCGGCTACGCAAACCTTTGCGTAGATATAACTGCAAAGAAAAAAATGTGCAAGTATCAACGAATATATTTGTGTTAACAAAAGGGAAATTTGACCGTTTCGGAAAATCCTTTATGTAAGGAAAGAGGATGAGGCGCATTTTTTTGCGCGGAATTGCATGGGGACGAAATGATGGCGCGAGCACGAACAACTTTGCGGGATGTGGCGCAAAAGTGTGGCGTCCATCTTTCAACTGTTTCACGCGTTCTCAACCGCAAGGAGGGTTATGCGATTTCGGAAGAAGTCGCCGATAAAATACGTAAGGCCGCAGCCGAATTGGGCTATAAAACGAACCCCTTTGCTTATTCCTTGCGGGTAAACAGGTCTTTTACAGTGGGTGTTTTGGTTCCTGATTTGTCCAACCCCGTTTTCCCACCGATCATTCGCGGCATCGAACACCGTTTGGCACACTCCGGCTATACGGCCTTTTTAGGTGACACCGATAATAAGGTAGAAGAAGAACACCGCATTATTGAACGGATGAAAGGGCGGCAGACTGATGGCTTGATTCTGGCGACAGCCCATCGCTCCGACGATCTGATTAAAACCTGTATAGCAGAGGGATATCATGTGGTTTTGATCAATCGTTCGGTCGAAGATACGGCCGTTGCCTCTGTCGTTAATGATGATGCGGCTGGGATTGAAATGGCGGTTCGTCACCTTTTGGAACTGGGACACCGGCAGATCGCTCATGTGGCAGGTCCGCAGGAAATTTCCACAGGCTATCAGCGTTATCTTGCCTTTCTGGATGTCATGAGAAAACAAGGCCTGGAGCCGGATGAAGAGCTTGTGGCCTTTTGCCATGCTTATTCGGAAGATGAAGGTAAGTCGGCTCTTACTCGAATTTTTGAAAGCGGCAAGCGGTTCACGGCTGTTGTTGCCGCTAATGATCTGCTAGCGCTTGGATGTTACGATGCGATCGAGCAGCAGGGGTTGACTTGCCCTGATGATATCTCTGTGACGGGCTATAATGACATGCCATTTGCCAACAAGTTCAAGCCGCCTTTGACCACCATTCATATCCCCCTTTATCAGATGGGGGAACGGGCGGCTGAAGCGGTGTTGACAATGATTCAGGGCCCGCTATCCCAGCCGCAAAAGATCACTGTTCACCCGGAACTGGTTTTGCGTGGATCAACGGGCCCGCGAGGTTAGGCTGCGCGCCTTAGACTTTTGGCGCGTTTGTCTTAAAGGAAATCCGCAGACCAGTTGCGGTTTTCTATGATTTCTTTAACGCAGTTCAGGAAAGACGCTGAATAAGAGCCATCTACGACACAATGATCAAAGCTTTGCGCCAGAATCCCCATGGGACGAATGGCAATCTCATCGCCATCAGGGCCTTCAACCACCACTGGCCGTTTTTTGATGCCGTCGGTAGAGAGAATGGCCACTTGGGGCTGATTGATGATTGGTGCGGTGAATAGTGTTCCAAAACTACCGTTGTTTGTCAGGGTGTATCCCGCTCCAGATATATCATCGGGCAAAAGCTGACCGTTTCGCGCTTTTTGGGATAAACTGATAATGGCGCGGGCCAGGGCCGGGACTTTGAGATTTTCAGCATTCTTCAGAACAGGCGCGACCAGTCCTTTGTGGTCTAGATCAATGGCGAAGGCCATATGGATATGCTTATGCCGTAGCAGCTGTCGCCATCTCGTTCCGCATTGAGGTCGGGAAAATCGGGCAGGCTAAGACATACCGCCCGGGCGATGAAGGGCAGATAGGTAAGGGATGTGCCTGTTTCTGCGCGCCACGCGTCCTTCATAAAGGTGCGCACCCGTTCGACGGCACTGAAATCAACCTCTACAGCTTGCAAAACATGGGCACTCTGTTGTTTCGAAGCGAGCATATTCTGCGCGATTTTGCGCCGCAAAGAGGAAAAGGGCACCTGTTCTTTATCGTTGGTTGACACGGCGGTTGGCCGAGCGATGGTGGCTGGTTGCCGCACGTCTTTTTTATCGAGATAGGTGAGCACATCGCTACGCTGAATGCGGCCTTGGCGACCTGTCCCGGGAATTGCGGCAGGGTCAAGATCATGATGGGCAATCAATCGCCGTACGGCGGGGGATAATGGTGTCCCATCGGGCGCGTTTTTCGAGGCGCGTGTTGGTTTTTTTCTTGTTCCTGAAAGGCTTATTGGATTTACGTCCGAGTCTTTTTCTGGCGATGGAGAAGAGGCGTCTGCGACCATTTCACCCTTTTGGGGGGGAGGGACAGAAGAATTGCTTTGGTCCGCGGTTTCGATTACGCACAAAATTGTACCGACCTTTGCTATATCTCCTTCGGCTACCAAAATATCTTTGAGGACCCCTGCTACCAAAGAGGGCACCTCGGTCGCCACTTTATCTGTTTCGATTTCCAGTAAAATGTCGTCCACGGCGATCAGATCTCCGGGCTTTTTATGCCAAGCGGAGATGGTTCCCTCATCTACCGATTCCCCCAATTGGGGCATGATCACATCCATGAGTTCACTCCCCTACCAGTCTACCGCAATATATTTTTTCTCGAGAAACTCCATCATGCCATCATGGGCGCCTTCGCGACCAAGCCCTGATTGTTTTACCCCACCAAAGGGGGCTGCTGGATCAGAGACTACGCCGCGATTAAGACCAACCATGCCCGAGTGAAGGCGTTCCGAAACCATCAGGCCCTTTTTCAGGTTTTCAGTAAATACATAGGAAATCAGGCCATATTCCGTATCATTGGCGCGGGTGATCATGTCATCCACATCATCGAACCGTTGAATAGGGGCGATGGGCCCAAATATCTCTTCATGTAACACGCGTGCGTTTGGGCCGCTGTCGGTCAGAACCGTGGGTTGATAGAAAAATCCACGCCCATTGGGCCGGGTGCCGCCAGTGGCGATATGCCCGCCCGTGGATACGGCATCTTCTACCAGCGCTTCCATATCATCGCGGGCCGCTTGGTTGATCAACGGGCCAAGGTCGGTGTCTTCCTGAAGACCTGGCCCTATCTTTAAAGAGGCCATGGCTTCGGAGAAACGTTTGGTGAAAGCATCGGCAATGCCATCTTCCACATAAAACCGGTTGGCTGCGGTGCAAGCCTCTCCGCCATTGCGCATTTTGGCGATCATAGCCCCTTCAACGGCGGTATCGAGATCTGCATCATTGAACACAATCACCGGCGCATTTCCGCCGAGCTCCATGGAGCAGTTGATGACGGTTTTTGCTGCATTGCCTAAAAGGATGCGTCCCACTTGTGTGGACCCGGTGAAAGACAGTTTTCCAACGCGTGGATCGTCAAGAATGGCAGGAACGATCTCCGAAGACCGTGAAGAGGCAATCACATTTACCACACCCTTTGGAACGCCGGCTTCTTCCAAAAGTCGGGCAATGGCGAGAGCGGTGAGGGGCGTTTCCGAAGCCGGTTTCAAAATGACAGAACAGCCTGCAGCCAAGGCAGGGCCAATCTTGCGCGTTGCCATGGCCGCGGGGAAGTTCCATGGTGTAATCAAAAGGGCCACACCCACCGGTTGGTGCAGGACCATGATGCGATTTTTTCCTGAAGGTGCCATGGATAAATCGGAAAGATTGCGCACAGCCTCTTCTGCATACCAGCGGAAAAATTCCGCAGCATAAGCCACTTCGCCACGCGCATCTTTGAGGGCTTTGCCATTTTCCTGTGCGATCAGTTGGGCAAAGCCTTCCGCCCGCGCGGTCATCAATTCAAAGGCCTTGCGTAATATTTCCGAGCGTTCACGGGGTGGGCGTACAGCCCATGAGGCTTGAGCGCGATGAGCGGCTTCCACAGCATCTATGGCATCCTCTTTGGATGCGCAGGAAACGCGGGCAATGGTTTCTTCGGTCGCAGGGTCCTTGATCGCAATGTCGGCACCATCTGATGCCGGGCGCCATTGGCCATCGATATAAAGCCCTGTGTCAACGGATATGATGGGTTCGGCCATGATTTACCCCAATGATTTTAAGATAGTATCGGTGATACGATCGACGCTGGGGATTGTGAGATCCTCAAGCTGGTCTGCGGCAGGCAGGGGGATATGCGGTGTCGTGATGCGGACGATGGGTGCATCCAGTTCCCAAAATATCTCTTCGGAAACAAGGCTCGATAGTTCTGCTCCCCAGCCGCACAATCGTGGGTTTTCTTCCACGGTGAACAGGCGTCCGGTTTTTGAAACCTCGCGGAACAGGGTTTGCGTATCTAGGGGCACCAAAGAGCGTATATCGACGACGGTGCACTCTATCCCATGTTTTGCCTTTAGCCTTTCTGCGGCTTCTACGGCGCGAGGGACCATGGCTGCCAAAGCGGCGATGGTGAGGTCGTTACCATCACGCAAGATCTTGGCTTTTCCCAGCTCTTCCACATGTTCGCCGTCTGGTACTTCGCCCTTTGTGGGATAGAGGGCCTTATGTTCAAAGAAAATCACCGGATCGGGATCTCGGATGGCAGCGGCCAAAAGTCCCTTTACATCGGCCGGAGATGACGGTGCGACCACTTTAAGGCCGGGAATCATCATGGCCCAGTTTTCTATGCTTTGGCTGTGTTGGGCCCCAAAGCGAAGCCCACCGCCATTGGCCGTCCGAATAACAAGAGGCAGATTGATTTGCCCATTGGTCATGTAACGGGTTTTGGCAATTTCATTGACCACAATATCCCAGCAGACGGCAAAGAAATCCGAGAACATGATTTCCGCGATGGGGCGTAAGCCGGTCATGGCGGCTCCCATTGCAGCGCCGAGAATTGCCTGTTCGGCTATGGGAGTATCCCGCACCCGTTCGGCCCCGAATTTATCGAGCAGGCCAACGGTGGCCTTGAACACGCCACCTGCGGCGGCAATATCTTCACCAAGAAACACCACATCTTCGTCGCGTTCCATTTCCTGTGCGATGCCAGCAGCGACCGCGTCACGATATGTCAGTTCCGCCACGCCCAGCCTCCATCTGCCCAAACGTCTTTCAAAATCAAATCTTGGGAAGGTGGCGGTGATGCTTTCGCTTCTTCGGTCGCTGCATTTACAGCAGCAGCCACATCTTCCTCAATTGCGGTGATGGAGGCCTCAGAAACCCCAAAATCCAGCAGTCGCTGGCGATAAAACGGAATAGGGTCGCGGGCCATCCAAGCCTTCACCTCGTCATCGGGCCGATATTTTCCTGGATCAGCGCGGCTGTGGCCGTGATGGCGATAGGTTTTTGCCTCGATCAATGAGGGCCCGCCACCGGCGCGTGCCAGATCAAAAGCGGTGCGTGCGACACGGTAAACCGCATCAGCGTCATTGCCATCGACGATAATCTTGGGAAGCCCGTAGGCCGGTGCACGATCTGCCGCAGGGTGCTCCACCGGCGTTACATCACCGATGGGCGTATATTCCATATAAAGATTGTTTTCGCAGACAAAAACCACCGGAAGCTTCCATGTGGCCGACATGGAAAGGGCTTCATGAAAGGCTCCAATATTGGTGGTTCCGTCGCCAAAAAAGCATACAGCCACTTCACCGGTCTTTTTGTATTGGGCTTTCCATGCCGCCCCCATGGCGATGGGTAGGTGGGCCCCGATAATGGCATAAGAGCCCATGGCCCCCTTTTCCACATCGGTCAGATGCATCGAGCCGCCCTTCCCGGCGAGCAGCCACATTCACGGCCCATCAATTCACCCAAAACACCGGTCATGGAGGCTCCGCGCGCCAATGTGTGACCGTGGCCACGATAGGTGCAAAAGCTCCAGTCTCCGGGCTTCATGGCTGTGGCGAAACCTGCCGCGATGGCCTCTTGGCCGATGCATAGATGGCTGGTTCCCTTGATCAGGTTTTGCAAGAACAGATCATAAGCACGCTTTTCTAGCTGCCGCACTTCTTGCTGGCTACGATATAGAGCCAAACGAACATCTTCGCCGATGTCGTCGTTATTTTTTTCTGTTTTTTTTGCCAAGAGACAGGCCCTCCCCGAAAACGCCATAGACGGCGGTGGCTGGATCAATAACGATTGGCGATTGGAAGCTCTTCAGCAGGGAAGAGGGTGATGACCTTCGCTCCATCGGCTGTGACCACCACTTCTTCTTCGATGCGCGCTGCTCCGGAGCCATCTTTCGCGGGGCAGTATGTTTCCAGCGCGAACACCATGCCTTCCTTGATCTCCATCGGATGGTCCATGGATACAAGGCGTGAAATGATGGGCCGTTCATGCAATGCCACCCCAAGCCCATGCCCAAATTGCAAAGCGAACGCTTCCATTTCATTGGGGAAGCCGAACTCTTCGGCTTTAGGGAATGCTGCGGCGATGTGGTCGGTGCTGGCACCGGGACGAACCCGGCTTAAGGCTTCGTCCATCCATTCGCGGGCTTTTCGGTATGCGTCATGATGCGCAGGTGTTGCTTTTCCCACATTGAAGGTGCGGTAATAACAGGTGCGATAGCCCATATAGGCCTGAATAATGTCGAAAAAAGCTTGATCGCCCGGGCGGATGATGCGGTCGGTAAAATTGTGCGGGTGGGGGGCGCAGCGCTCTCCGGCGACCGCATTGATGGCCTCCACATCATCGGAGCCCATTTCGAACAGACGCTTTGAGGCCATGGCCACGATATCCGATTCACGAACGCCGGGTTTCAACGCTTCATAAATATCATGATAAACGCCATCCACCATCGCAGCGGCTGTGTTCAGTAGCATGATTTCATCGCGGCTTTTTACTTCGCGGGCATCAAGCATCACCTGCTGCCCATCGCGCACATCAATGCCAAGCTTTTGCAATTCGAACATCATCGGCGGCTCGATCACATCCACACCGACAGGCATATTGGCGACGCCTTGTTCGCGCAGCACATCGTGAATTTCCTGTGCTGCCCGTTTCACCAGGCCTTGATCTGGTGGAATAGTGCCGCGCAATCCTACATTGCCTGCATGGCAGCATACCGGCTGTAACCATGGAGCATAAATGCGATGATGAGCGGCCGCCGACCCGAAATCCCACAAATGCGGTTCACCATTTCCGGTTAGCACCGTATAGCGGCAGAATTTATCGCGCGACCATTCACCAATCATGGTCGAGGTAATGTAGCGAATATTATTGTTATCGAAGCATAAGAGTGCGCCTAGATCGGAGTTGCGCAACGCCTGCCGCGCCCGGCCCAGCCGGTATCTGTGCAGGCGGCGAAAATCTACACGCTCTTCAAAATCCACATTCATTACGCCATGGGCATTGAGGCGCGTCCAGTCATGTTTTGGATCAATATCGTCGGGCAGGATTTCCAGTCGCTCGGAAAGGGCGGCCGGCTTTTTGAGCATTTCTTGCTCATGCTCGTGATCACAGGGCCTGCCGTCATGGGAATGATGGGAATGATCTGAACTCATGGCACATCCTTAACGGTGTTTGGAGTGGAGGGCGCAAACGTTTGCCTTATCATGCATACTTCCAGGGGCTCGTCAATCATTGAACAGTATTTATATGGCTATAAGCTTGCTAGGGCACATAAGCGGTGATCGCCGTGTCAAAGCTTTGGCGCGCCTGAATACGATTATACCAATGTTCTAGATATGGATAATCATTAAGATTGAAACCTAGTTTCGATGCACGATGGACATTCACCACGGCGGAAAAATCAGCGAGCGAAATTTGGGGTCCGGCAAGCCATACAGTGCGTTCTAATTGTTTGTCGATTCGCTGAAGAAAATCACCAATTGTGGCTTCGTAACTTGCTAAATCGTCGGGATCGAAGCCCTCTAGATAGCGGCGATAAAAGTCGACCAAATTTGGATTTCGTTGGTGGGCGGCATAATAGGAAAATTTCTCTTGCGTGGGCGGGAATTTGTCACGAAACAGTTTTTCATAGGTCAGGGTTTTGATGCTGATTTGCAAGTCGTCGCCCAGCTCCATCCATGGGAAAACCAGACTTTTCTCATGGTGCGTGGTTGGCATCAGCTTGGGGCCAGGGAAATGGTCGTCCAGATATTGGATGATGTCGTGGGATTCGATAACGACCGTCCCATCATGCACAAGGGCAGGGACCACGCCTTTGGGATGGATGCCCTGATAATCCGGTGTCAAATGTTCAAACTTCATCAGATCGATCACATGGCTTTCCCATGGGATATTTTTTTCCGCCAGAATGAGCCGAGTTCGTTGCGAGCAATTTGAGAAGGGGCTGTGGAAAAGATGCACCCCTCGTAGCTCTCTGACCAAGTGGTTTTCTGGTTCAATGATGGGCATGATGGGGCCTTTAGGAATTTCTGAATTTGCCGTGTTTATTATAATAATCATCCACCAGCTTATGGCGTTTGATCAGTTTCGGGGTGGCCTTCACAAAGTCCCAAAGGGCGATAAAGCCGCCGGTCCACATGGTGCGTAAGGCTACCATCATGCCACGGCTAGCCTTCAATTTTTTCATGTCTGCATTTTCAACAGTGTGGATCTTTGTTCGGTCCGACAGTGCTTCGTGCAGGCCATCGACAGTGGCCCAATTACAGCGATAGTGAACCTTACCCTCGGGGTTGATCACATATATGATGTTGGGCATGCCCCCATAGGATTTATGCATGTCTCCTTCATAGGAATCGATATATACTGGGCGATCCTCGCCATAGCGCGGGGCAAGTAAAGTGGCGGCTTTCTTTTTCTCTTCAAAAGATGCGTGCTGACTAAGCCGTTCGCCGGGGTGGGCTTCCCGCACATAGACGATGATGAATTCCACATCGGGAAAATCGTCGCGTAGTTTTTGCATGCCCGGAATATTCTTTGTGTACATGGAGCAGGTGGCTGATCCTGTTTCGATCACGAGCCACTTTCCCCTAAAGTCCGAGAGGCTGACCGTTTTGCCATCCAATGTGGTCAAAGTGAAGTCTTGGGCCTCTTCGCCTGCCCTCGGGCCTTTGAATAAATCCCAGTCATATTGTTTTACGGTGAAACGGGGCGCGTTATAGATCATCTTGGTCATGGGTCGCTCCTCTCGCATTCCGGCGGCTTGGTGCCATATTTTCGCGTGTTCTTTTAAAGAAGGCAAACGTTTGCGTTTTTAACATAATTATTTCGGTGTGGAAAGTCATTCTGTTGTTTAGGGGGGCGTGATGTATAAAGGCGGCATTGGGCATGACCACTGTGTGGTTGAAAACCGCTTATCAATGGGGGCATGTGGACCATGTAAAAGCGGCGGTGCACCATGAAACGGAGGATCTGGTGGGCTTTTTGCGCGCCCAATCGGGAGACGCGACGGACGAGAGAGCCTTCATTCCCGATGCTTCGTCTTGACTATGCTTTGCCCACGCGTATCCTCGCCCGCCAAATGATGTTTATTGAATCTTCTCTTATGTTTCGCAGTTTGGAAAGAATCCATGCCCCAGTCTGATCTTCGCGCACATATTGAAAATGCTTGGGACATGCGCGACAGCCTCTCCCCCCAAAGCAAAGGCGAACACCGGGAAGCCGTGGAGGCCGCCTTGGCCGCCCTTGATGACGGAACCCTGCGCGTTGCCTCAAAGGAAAATGGCGCATGGGTGGTGCATGAATGGTTGAAAAAAGCGGTTTTGCTGTCTTTCCGCCTGAACGATATGGAGCTGATCGAAGGCGGGCCGGGCACCAACACCACATGGTTTGACAAGGTGCCTTCAAAATTTGAAGGCTGGACGGCGGCCAAATTCCAGAATGCCGGATTCCGCGCCGTGCCGGGGGCCATTGTGCGCCGTTCTGCTTTCATTGGAAAAGGCGCGGTGCTGATGCCGTCTTTTGTCAATCTGGGGGCCTATGTGGGCGAAGGGACCATGGTGGACACATGGGCCACGGTGGGATCTTGTGCACAGATCGGTGCCAATGTGCATCTTTCAGGTGGCGCGGGCATTGGCGGGGTGTTGGAACCCTTGCAGGCCGCGCCGGTAATCATCGAGGACAATTGTTTCATTGGCGCCCGCGCCGAAGTGGCGGAAGGGGTGCGGGTGGAAGAAGGGTCCGTCTTGTCGATGGGGGTGTATCTGGGGGCTTCGACCAAGATTGTGGACCGGCAAAGCGGCGAGATTTTCCAAGGGCGGGTGCCCGCCTATTCCGTGGTGGTGCCGGGCACTTTGCCGGGCAAGCCTTTGGCCGATGGCACGCCGGGGCCGGGGCTTTATTGCGCGGTGATCGTCAAGCGCGTCGATGCGCAAACCCGCGCCAAAACCTCTATCAACGAGCTGTTGCGTAGCTGATGGGCCGCGATCACGCCTTTGCGGATCTGTTTGCGCCCGATGGCTGTCTTGATGCCGCGGCGTTTGCGCAAAGTTTGATAAGATGTCCATCGGTGACGCCCCGTGATGAAGGGGCGCTGGACCTGTTGCAATCCGTGTTGGACTCTTTGGGCTTTTCCTGTCATCGGCTGCCTTTCGATGCGCCGGGAACGGCGCGGGTGGACAATTTATTCGCCCGTCTTGGCAGTGGCGCACCGCATATGTGTTTTGCGGGCCATACGGATGTGGTGCCGGTGGGCCACCCTGATAGCTGGCAGGTGGACCCTTTTGGCGGCCTGATTGAAGATGGCGTGTTGATGGGGCGCGGCGCGGCCGATATGAAGGGGGCCATTGCGGCCTTCGTGGCGGCGGTCAGCGATTTTCTGGCCGCCCATAAGGGGGGCTTTGATGGCTCCATCAGTTTTCTTGTCACCGGCGACGAGGAAGGCCCGGCCATCAATGGAACGGTGAAGGTGCTGGGATGGATGGCGGCCAATGGCCATATCCCGATATGTGCCTTGTGGGGGAGCCCACCAATCCATCGCGTCTTGGGGAAATGGTGAAAATCGGACGGCGCGGCAGTTTCAATGCGCGTCTGACCGTATGTGGTCATCAAGGCCATGTGGCCTATCCGCATCTGGCGAATAATCCCATTCCCGGCCTTGTGCGGTTGTTGGAGGCCTTGGGCCGCGATCAACTGGATCAGGGCACTGCACATTTCCAGCCGTCGAATTTGGAAATCACCAATATCGAGGTGGGAAACTCCGCCACCAATGTCATTCCCGGTAAGGCAGAGGCGGCGTTCAACATCCGCTTCAATGACCTGCACACAGGAGACAGTCTGGAACACTGGGTGCGGACGCGGCTGGATGCGGTGGGCGTGCCTTATGATCTGGATATTACCGTTTCGGGCGATGCGTTTTTAACGCCGCCGGGGCCGTTTTCCGATGCCATAGCAGGGGCCATCGAAGCCCGTTTGGGAGAGCCGCCGGCCTTATCCACCACCGGCGGCACATCGGATGCACGCTTTATCAAGAATTACTGTCCGGTGGCGGAATTCGGGCTGGTGGGGGCCACCATGCACAAAGCCAATGAATGTGTGAGCCTGGCCGATCTTGCGGCCCTGCGCGATATTTATGGCGATATTCTGGAACGGTTGCTGGCTTGAGGCTTTGGCCCTATGTGACGGCTTTGAAGGCCGTTGACCTCCAGACCCGCATAAAATCAGACGAGGAGCGACAGTCCCTCGCCCGGTTGGGTGACAGGCGCCGTTCCTTGAAGCGCTTCCCGTTCAAGTGCGGCGGCTTCGGCACGGGCAGCCTGAAGATCGGCTTGCGCCTGTGCGGCCACAGCACGGTCTTGTGATGATGGCTGTGCCGGTGCCAAGGCAGCGCGAACCACTTTTTCCAGCTTGTCGATGCTGGCTTGCGGGTCGCCTGCGATGGGGCCGCTGTCGATGGACACTTCACCCGCCACCGCATATTGTCGCCCATCCGGGCCGGTTTCAAATTCCAGTTGCGGCTGTCCGGCCAATTCTGCCCCGGCCGTTGCGTGGGCGGCTTCATGGGCACGCACTTCCCGATCACGGGCGCGCAGTTCATTCACCTGTGCTTGTTCTTCGGCGCTTAAATCATCGGGCAGGGCAGGCGGGTCGCTTGGCTGTCGGGTGTCTTCCGTGTCTTCATCGGCTTGGGCGGTGAGCGCCGTTTCGCCCGCCAGCAGGTTTTGTCCAAGCGATGGAGCCGCGGCCCTCGCTATGATGGGCTCCCCCGCACGCAGTTCATCTTGAAGCGTCGGTGATGCTGGCGCATCTGCTCCTTGCCCTAGCACAGTGGCAGGGGTGATGGATGGGGGGAACAAACCCGCATTTGCAGAAGAAATACCGATCATGCGGGGGATTTTAGCGCATTTCCGTTAAAAGCGCGTAAGTTTTTGGCGGATTTTTGAGGATTCATCGGGGCGGATAAGGCGGTAAGGATTGCGGAGGCCTGTTCGAGGCCCTAAAACCGAATGGCCAGCGCCTTGAAACTGCGATCCTGTGGGGAGTTTTATGAAAGAGATCCTTAAAGAACTGGAAGACCGTCGCGCCCAGGCCCGTTTGGGAGGCGGACAGAAAAGGATCGATGCCCAACATGCCCGCGGCAAGCTGACGGCCAGAGAGCGGATCGAGGTTTTGCTCGATGAAGGCTCTTTTGAAGAAATGGATATGTTCGTCACCCATCGCTGCACCGATTTCGGCATGGAGGAGATGTCCTATCCCGGCGACGGCGTGGTGACAGGGTCCGGGACCATCAATGGCCGCCTTGTCTATGTGTTCAGCCAGGATTTTACCGTGTTTGGCGGTTCGCTTTCGGAAACCCATGCCCAGAAAATCTGCAAGGTCATGGATATGGCCATGAGGGTGGGGGCACCGGTGATCGGGCTGAACGATTCGGGGGGCGCACGTATTCAGGAAGGCGTGGCGTCTTTGGCGGGCTATGCCGATGTATTCCAGCGCAATGTGCTGGCCTCTGGCGTGGTGCCGCAAATCTCGGTGATTATGGGGCCATGCGCGGGCGGGGCCGTTTATTCGCCTGCCATGACCGATATGATCTTCATGGTGAAAGACAGCTCTTATATGTTTGTCACCGGCCCCGATGTTGTGAAAACAGTGACCAATGAAGTGGTGACTCAGGAAGAACTGGGCGGGGCGATCACCCACAGCACCAAATCTGCAGTGGCCGACAAAGCCTTTGAAAATGATGTTGAAGCGCTGATGCAAACCCGGCGCATGTTCGACTTTTTGCCGCTCAACAACCGCGAGGCCGCCCCCGTCCGTCCCAGTTTCGATGGGGCCGACAGGGTGGAATTGTCTCTGGACAGTGTGGTGCCCTCCAATCCCAATAAACCCTATGATATGCATGAAGTGATCGAAAAGATTGTCGATGAAGGCGATTTTTTCGAGCTTCAGCCCCTTCATGCCCGCAATATGATTATCGGCCTTGCCGGATGGAAGGGCAAACCGTGGGGATCGTAGCCAATCAGC
This sequence comes from Iodidimonas gelatinilytica, assembly GCF_008579125.1. Taxonomy (NCBI): domain Bacteria; kingdom Pseudomonadati; phylum Pseudomonadota; class Alphaproteobacteria; order Iodidimonadales; family Iodidimonadaceae; genus Iodidimonas; species Iodidimonas gelatinilytica. Next base: position 32,467 of record NZ_BKCL01000007.1, read on the forward strand.
CGATGGTGCTGGCGGGATGCCTTGATATTGACAGCTCGAAGAAAGCAGCGCGATTCGTGCGCTTTTGTGATTGCTTCAACATTCCCATTTTAACCCTTGTGGACGTGCCGGGATTTTTGCCCGGAACGGCGCAGGAACATGGTGGCATCATCAAGCATGGGGCGAAATTGCTGTTCGCCTTTGGCGAGGCCACAGTGCCAAAAATTACCGTGATTACCCGCAAGGCCTATGGTGGCGCTTATGATGTGATGAGCTCAAAGCATCTGCGCGGCGATATGAATTATGCCTGGCCCACGGCGGAAATCGCGGTGATGGGGGCAAAGGGGGCCGTGGAGATCATTTACCGCGCCGAACGTGATGATGCGGACAAGATCGCCGAACGCACCAAAGCCTATGAAAGCCATTTTGCCAATCCGTTTGTGGCCGCATCCAAGGGCTTCATCGACGAGGTAATCATGCCCCATTCAACGCGCAAGCGGATTTGCCGCTCTTTGCAGGTGCTGAAAACCAAATCCTTGGAAAATCCTTGGAAAAAGCACGATAATATCCCGCTTTAACGGTGACCGTTCTTTGCGGATTTACGGCCTAGTTCAAGCTGCCGAAAACAGATTTTAAAAGATCTGTTGTGCGCTTTGCGGGATTGGCGCGTATGGCAGCCTCTTCCACCGCCAAGGTGGAAAACAGGCCGTTCATGGCCATTTCGGTGGTATAGGCCGACAGGTCGCCTTTTACATCGGGCACAAAGGGCACATCGCGGTAAGCCGCAATGGTTTCGTCATAAAGATCCAGCGCCCCCACATTTTCCAGACTGGTATCGATCACCGGTTTCATTTTTTCGGCCAAGCCGGGTCCCATCTGCCTCTTCAGATATTGCGTGGCGGCATCATCCGGGCCGGTAAGAATGGTGCGCGCATCGGTGATCGTCATGTTTGAAATCGCCTCGATAAACAGATCGCGCGCTTGGGGTGCGGCGGCTTCAGCGGCGCGGTTCAATCTCACCTCAAGCTCATCGGTCAAGGCGCTCATGCCGATGCGGTCCAGCGTTTTATCAACGCGGCTCAAGGTTTTTGGCAAGGGAATATGCAGTTCGGGGTCATCCAGATAACCGCCTGCAGCGCTTAGGGTGTCCACCACGCGCCCCGATGCCACTGTGAGTGCTTCGCGCAGGCCAGAACCGATGTCGGCTTCACTTAGCGCGGCGGTGCTTTGCTCTGTCTTTTCTTTTTTGAATAGGGATTTTGCTTTTTTCGACCAGCTTTGTTCTGCTTGTGCGGAAAAGGAAAGGGTAAGGACCAGAAGCGACGTAACAAGGGAATTGAGCAAGGGTCGGGACATGATATATTCCAAATTTAAATGTAGTATGGAATGTGCGCTTTATTCGCCTCTTCGTCAAATGATTGCACTTAGGTACGAAGAAAGGCCGACAGACTTTCTATGCTTTTGTTGAAAGAGCCATATCTATACAGACTTTGGAAAATATTGTTCTTGAAGAGAAAAAAAGGGAGAATCTCATGCTGGTGCGACCGCTTTTAGTTTTGATTGCCGGAGTGTTTATGTCGGTGGGGTTCGCTCCTTTGTCTGCGGCATCGGAAGAAAAGAACCCGGTAACCATCAAGGAATGGACCGTTCCATATGAAGAAAGCCGGCCACGCGATCCGTTCGCTGTCTCTGAAAAAGAGGTGTGGTTCGTGGGGCAGCGCAGCAGCTATCTGGCGCGGCTCAATCCGCAAGACGGCAGCTTTGAAAAGCACGACCTTGTGGATCAGGCGGGCCCCCATAATCTGATTGTCGGCAAGGATGGCATCGTCTGGTATGCGGGCAATCTGAAAGGCTATGTCGGACGGTTCGATCCCGAAAACGGCGAAATCGAAAAAATTGCTATGCCCGATCCTGCGGCCCGCGATCCCCATACGCTGGTGTTCGATGCCGATCAAAGCCATATCTGGTTCACGGTTCAGGGCGGCAATTTCATCGGGCGGGTAACCGTGGCGGATCGCAAAGTGGATTTGATCCCTGTTCCCACGCCCCGTGCGCGGCCTTATGGTATTCGCATGGCTCCCGATGGTACGCCGTGGATCGTGTTGTTCGGAACCCACAAGCTGGCGTCGGTGAATCCGGAAAGCCTTGAACTGACGGAATATGAAATCCCCCATGAGGATGCCCGTCCGCGCCGGTTGGAGATCACCTCAGGCGGCGATATTTATTATGCGGATTATGTTCGTGGCACTGTGGGGCTTTATGATCCCGAAACGCGAATGGTTACCGAATGGCCGCTGCCATCGGGTGAAAAAGCGCGGCCTTATGGCACCGCCATTGATACCGATGATGTGGTCTGGATCGCCGAAACCGGGGTGTTGCCCAATCAACTGGTGGGCTTTGATACAAAATCGGCGGAATTCGTGTCCGTGACCGCGATCCCTTCGGGGGCAAGGTCGGTGCGTCATATGGATTATCACGCCCCCAGCGATACCCTGTGGTTTGGCACCGATGCCAATACCATCGGGCGGGCCGAGCTTGGCCAGTGATTGCAAAAACAATGAAGGAAGCCGCCTTTGCGCTGTGTGTTGCGTGCGGGGCGGCTTCTGCCGCTTTGGCCTTTCCCGATGGGGCGCCATGGGGAATGGATCCCGCAGAAGGCTGCAATCAGTGCCATTTCGATGGTGATATGGTCGTGCCGTCTGCCGCTTTGGCGGTGGACGGGTTGCCCGAACGCCCTTTGCCCGGCCATCGCTATCGCCTGCATATCGGCTTCGAGGCCCCCGATGCGGCTTTGCGCGGCATGGCTGTGCAGATGTTTTATGAGTATGGCGCCCCCGCCGGAGAGCTAAAAGCGGTCACATCGGCTGTGGAAGCACAAGGAAGCATGGGGCGCAGCCGGGAAACAGCGGCCCAAAGCTGGGAGTTTGAATGGACGGCACCACAGGATATGGGGCAAAAAGATGCGGATCGCCGCGCGATCATGGTCCATTTATGGGGCAATGCAGCCAATGGCGACGGGTCGCCCTTTGGCGACCAGATCCACCACCGCATCATTCCCTTGAACGGATTATCCAAAGGCTCGGCAAAGCGGCCATAACAGGTGTTTGTGGTCCATGACGAAACGAAAGCTATGACCAGTGCGGTCTAGCTTCCAAAGCCGGCTTGTGCTTCGGCCAGATCGATATTATGGCGCACCACATCTGCCTCATGGCTTTTTTCGGGTAGGTTCGCCAGTGCCGCGCGATAATCGGTGATGGCTTTTTGCGGTGTCCCACGCATCAGGTGAAGGGTGCCGCGGGAATTGAGAGCCATCCAGTGATTGGGACGGATCTTGATTGCCTTGTCGCAAGCGGCCAAGGCTTTGTTCCAGGCATCCACCGTGCTGTGTATGACACAAAGCGCATTCCATGCCGCATATTGGACCAAGGGCGTTTTGTCTTTTTCCAGAAGATTTTCTGCCGCAAGAATGGCTTTGTCCGTTTTGCCGTCATTCAGCAAAATGCGGATCTGGGTGATTTCTGCCGGTTCTTCAAAGCGGATGATGTTAACGGGTTGATCGTTGTTTCTAACGATCCGGCTGCCTGTTGTTTGTGCAAGGGCTGTAGCGCCGGTAAAGGCCAGCGAAATGGCTGCCAATGCGCAGGAATAATACCGCATACCATGTCTCCTCAATGGAAGGTGGATGTTGCGCAGTATGTCTATATTACTATATTTTAATGTCTAATGGGAGTCTGCGATAGGTGAAGGGCTAGGGCCACGGTTGCGCCTTGAGGCCGTATCCTTACAGCTATTCCTTAATTTCTGAACACATTCATGCCGGTGCGCCGGGCAAACAGTTCCAAGGCGCGGGTACCAGCAAGGGAATTCCCCGCTTCATTCAGGGGCGGCGACCATGCGCACAGGCTACCGATACCGGGAATAATGCATAAAATGCCGCCACCAACGCCGGATTTTCCGGGCAAGCCTACCCGAAAAGCGAAATCGCCTGACATGTCATAATGGCCGCAGGTCATCATCAGGGCATTGATCCTTATTGCACGCCCGGGTCGGGTGATCTTGGCTCCGTTGATGGGGTCTTGGCCGCCATTGGCCAGATAAAGCCCAGCACGGGAGAGTTCGGTGGCGGTCATTTCCAGCGCGCATTGGCAGAAATAAGTGTTCAGAACCTGATCCACATCATTGTCGATTACCCCGAAACTTTTCATGAAGTGCCCAAGGCTGATATTGCGGTGGCCCCATTCCCGCTCGCTTTGGGCCACTTCTGGATCGATTCGTACACGGCTTGATCCACTGGCCGTGCGCACCAAGGTGAGCATGTCGTCCAGAGCACCGCGGTCCCCTGCCGAGCTGATGACCGCATCGGTGACCGCCAAAGCCCCTGCATTGATGAAGGGATTTCTGGGAATGCCGCATTCATATTCCAGTTGGGAAATGGAATTGAACGCATTGCCAGAAGGTTCGCGGCCCACCCGTTTCCACAATCGACCGCCCAAAGCCTCTAAAGCCAATGTCAGCATGAACAGTTTGGATATGGATTGCGCGGAAAAGGGCGTGTCCGCATCGCCGCTTTTATAAACCGCTCCATCAAGGGTGGTAAGCACCAATGCAAAGGATTTTGGGTTCGCGCTGGCAAGGGCGGGAATATAGCTTGCCACAGCCCCCTTGCCTAAAATCGGGTCCACCTCGCGGTGGATCCCTTTGATGATTTTTTCCCAGTTCATGGCGTGACAATAACGGGGCCGGACAGCCATTGCCAGACCGGATCTGCGCCGTGCAGGAGGGGGCGCATATTAAGGCTTGCAAAATGGATTCTATATCGGGATGATATAATAAGAATGATGTCGCCGGAACAAGGCGACGATCCATATATAGCGAGGATAGGGCTTATGAAACCGATCTATTTCCTAATGGCGACAGGTGTTTTTTGTTTCGTGCAGATGGGGGGCGCAGCAGCGCAAAGCCCGGCCCGGGAAGATGGTCCTTTGGCACAAGCCGTTGCGCTTGCCAAAGAGCATGAGCCAAATCAGCTGGATTATAGCTTTGTGCGGCGGATTAAGGTGGATACGGAAGATGAGGTATTCGACCGTACGGAACGTTATGATCCCCGTCTGGATCAGGAGAAGAAATGGGAATTGGTTGCTATTGAGGGGAGAGAGCCCACGCCTGAAGATGTGGAAGAGTATAAAACCGGTACCTTCAAGGTGAACGGCAGCAGCAATAATTTCGAGCTGTATCACGATGTGATCGGCGATCTGGATTGGGAAGATGCGTTTCTGATCAAGGAAACAGAAGATCAGGTATTTTACCGTCTTGAAGGCGATTTCACAGAGATACTGGAAGAGGATGATGTTGATTTCTCCGAGAATCTGGAAGCCCATCTCATCGTGGATAAAACCGATGGCGTGCCGTTTGTTTCGGAATTTCGGGTCTTTGCTCCCAATCCTTTCAGCAAGGCGATGGTTGCCAAGATCAAGAAATTCGAGATGCAGTTTCGCTTTGCCCGCAATAGCCAGTCCGGTGATATCCTCCCCCAGGAGGTTGATGTGAACATATCGATTCAGGCTCTGTTTTTCATCTCCGTTGATGCTGTCACCCATATCGGTTTTTCGGATTATGACTATCTGAAAGAAACGAGCGATTGATAAGGCTGGCTGAACAGAGCCGCCAAACGCAAAGGAGTGATAAATGGGCGTGTTTGAAATGGTTGTGCTGATCGTGCTGATTGCCACGGTCGGCGAGATTGTCAAAAATCGCGCGAAAACCAAAACCCGCATGGAAGATCTGGAAAAGCGTCTCAAGGAATTGGGGGTGGCGGATCAATTGAAACGGGTGGACGATCTGGAACAACGGGTGCGAACGCTGGAGAGGATCGCTACAGACAAGCGCAGCCGATTGCATGATGAGATCGACGCGCTTTAAGCCTTGGACGGCATATGGGGCCAGCCTTGAAGAGCGGTTATTCCCCGGCGCGGGATAAAAGCTCGATTGGTCCGGGATGCGGAGGGGTTTGCGGTGCGTTTGCTTTTTTCTGCGTGGGCTTCTCGCAGAAGAACAGCTTGAAGGCCGCAGGCGCGAAATAGAATGATACCAGCATGGTTAGAAATGCCCCACCGGCGATGGCCACGGCAAAAGGCGGCCAGAACTGGCTGGGGGACAAGATCAGCGGCATGAAGCCCCCCACCGTAGTCAATGTGGTGGAAATGATATGCCGTCCGGTGGAAAGAACGCCGTGGATGATCGCCTCATTATCGCCGGAGCGGGCGGCGGGATCGTTTTTCAGTTCGGATAGAATAACGATGGAGGCATTGATCGCCAGCCCCACAAGCCCCATCAGCCCGACAATGACCACAAAGCCCAGCGGATAATTGAACACCCACAGGGCCAGCAGCCCCAGACCCGCCGCTTGAATGGCTGAGGCAAAGGTGATGCTTGCAAGGCGGAAGCTGTCGAAGGTGAGGACGATGGCAATGACCATCAACACCGCCAGCACACCCGCCTGTGCCATCAGCTTGCCCACCGCCTCGTTGCGTTCTTCACTTTCGCCACCAAAATCGATGCTATAGCCCGGCGGCACTTGAAAGTTCGCCTCTTCCAGCCGCTTCGTGATTTCGGCAAAGGCGGTTTCCGGCAATACGTCGGGCAAGATGAAGCCTTGTACCGTGTTGACCCGTTCGCCATTGCGCCGGGCGATAGAGCCCACAGAGGGGGTGACATCAATGCGGGCGAGGGCGGTCAGGGGAACGCTGGTGAAACTGCCATCGGCGGCGCGGCCCCGTACGGGTGGCACAAGTTCCAGTTCCCGCAATCCGGCAATATCGGATCGGTTGTCGGCGCTGGTGCGCACACGGACCGGGATTTCTTCGGTTTCTTCGATGATGGAGCCGCCCTGCACCCCATCCACTGCGGCGCGTAATTGATCGGCAACGGCCCGCAGATCAAGGCCCAATGTGGCGGCGGCCCGTTCATCGGCTTCGACACGGATTTCCGGGCGACCCACTTCAAGGCTGGTGCGGGTGTGGATCACCGATGGCACGGTGGCCATGACCTGGCGCACCTGTTCCCCCAGATCGCGCAGGGTTTCAAGATCAGGGCCATGAAGGCGCAGTTCCACCGGCGCATCATAAGGGGGGCCTTGTTCCAGCTTGCGCACCAGCGTTTGCACATGGGGATAGGCCCTGTCCAATTTGTCCTGATAGACATCGATCATGCGATTGGTGGCTTCATCGCTGGTGGCGGTGATCATGGCCTGGGCGTAATTGGCAGCCCCATCGCGGTTGCTGATCAGATTATAATAAAATTTTGCGGCGCTTTGCCCGATATACCAATGGGCCGACAGCAGATCCGGGTCGGCGCTTAGCATGGCATGCACATCTTCCACCAAGGCGCGGGTTTCCTCGATGGAGGCCTGCGTGGGCAATGTCATTTCGATATGGAACTGGTCGCGGTCGGCGGGCGGAAAAAACTGCTCGGTGAGCGTGCTTGCGGAAAAAATCCCGAAGATCGGCAAGGCGCTGGCCATCAGCATGGAGAGTTTTGGATGGGCCATCGACCAGCCCAGAGACCGGCGAAAGGCTCGCCGCACCGGTTTTGCATTCACCCCTTCATTCCACCAGGTGCGGGGCGATTCGTCCAGGCTGTCTGTTGTTTGTGGTGATGCGCTTTTGCCCAGAACCCGGCCCGCCATGGCAACGATAATGGTAAAGCTGATGATATAGCTGGCCACAAGGGCAGCGATCACGCTGGCGGAAATCCCGCCGACAAACTCCCCCGCATTGCCGGGCATCAAGATGATCGGCATGAAAGCGATGATGGTGGTGATGGTAGAGCCCATCAAAGGCAGCCAAAGCTTTGCCACGGTCCGTGCCACGGCCTGGCTACGCCGTTCGCCGCGCAAAAGCCTGCTTTGCACATCATCGGTTACCACGATGGCATTATCCACCATGATACCAAGGGCAACGATCAGGCCGGTGACCACCATCTGTTCGATTTGAAAGCCGAAGATATTGAGCGCCGCCAAAGCCGCCAAAGCCGCCAGTGGCAGGATAGAGCCTGCAATGATGCTGGCTTTCCATCCCAAAGTGACCAGCAAGGTGACCATGACGATGATGGCCCCATAGATCAGATTGTCCATCAGATCCGACAGGCGTTCATTGGTATATTTCGCCTGATCGAACAAAACATCGGCGGTGATGTTTTCCGGCAAGGTTGTCTGATAATCGTCCAGCACCGCATGAACGGTGTCCATCCATGTATCGATACGGCTGGTTTCCAGCATGCGGGCGCCCACCACCACACCATAATCGCCAGAAAGATAGGCCAGCGAATCCGGCGGGTCGCGGTGGGTGCGTTCGATCTTTGCCACATCGCCCACCGTGGCCATGCCGGTTTCGGCACTGGCGGTCAGCGGGATGGTGCGAATCCGTTCAAGCTGTCAAAGGCGCCGGATACTTGCACCACATAGCGGTTGCTTGCGCCCGATACCGTGCCTGCGGTGTTTTTGGAATCGGCGGCAAAAATCCGGTTGGCCACATCGGCGGCAGACATGCCCATGGCGGCCAGCATATCGTCGTCCAGAGTGACAGAGATTTCTTCCGAAGGCAGGCCAAAGGTCCGCACGAAATCGGTGCCAATCACATTGCTGAGCCGGGTTTCCAGTTCCCGCGCATGGCGGCCCAGAATTGCATAATTGGGAGTGCCTTCGCCGTGCCAGACAAGGCCTATGATGCTGGTCAGGGAATAAAGGCGGTCATCATCATAGACAGGGGGAAGGGAGCCGGGCGGCAAATCGGTGACTTCATTGATCTTGTCACGGAGTAAGCTGGACACCCGGTCCACATCGGTCACTTCGTCTTTCATCTCGATGGTGATGAAGGATAGCCCCAGCCGTGAAGCCGAAGAAATATCATCCACTTCCGAGACTTCGCGGATCTTGCGTTCCAGTTTTTCGGTGATCAGGGCTTCCACCCGCTCGGCGCTGGCACCGGGAAAGCGGGTAATCACAAAGGCCACCCGGTTTTCCATATGCGGGTCTTCAAGGCGCGGCATGGTGGTCACCGCCGCGCTGCCGGCCACCAGAATCAACAGCAGCAACAAGATGATCAGGCGTGGGTAATTATACAGACTGCGCATCATTCAGCCCCGCCCGTATCCGTGGCTGTTTTGCCGGGCAATTGGCCTTGCGGCCCCATTTGGCGGGTTTGAACGATGTCCACATGCTTGCCCGGGGTGACGCGCGCAACGCCCCCGTCAATGATCAGATCGCCATCGCGCACGGTGCCCGATACAAACACGCGGTCTGCTTCATTGTGCAAGATCTGCACATTTTCAAACACCACATGATGGCGGCCTTGTTCATCGAGAACCACCTTATAAACCCGCCACAGGCCCCGCACATCGGCGGTCAAGGCCTCAAGCGGCAACCAGAAGCCGGGCGTGTTGACGGGATCGGTGATTCTGGCGGTCACAAGCGAGCCATCGGCAATCAATTGCGAGGCATCGCCCGTAATATCCATGGTGACAAGGGCGGTGCGTGTTTCGCCGCGGACGAAGGGCACAATGGCCTTCACTTGCGCAAAGACCAGATCCCCGTCCTGCGTGCTTAACGGCACATGATCTCCCGCTGCCAAGCGATGTGCAAAATCGAGCGGCATGCCCACTTCCGCTTCCAGACCGCCGCTTTCAATCAGCGACAAAACAGGCTCGCCGGCGGCCACAACGGCCCCTTCATCCAGCAAACGGCGAGAGATCATGCCGTCAAAGGGCGCAACCAGGCGGGATTTTTCAATATCCACTTCCAGGCTGGCAAGGGCAGCATTGGCACTGCTGCGTCGGGCTTTCGAAGTATCGGCATTGGCCACGGCATCATCAAGCCGTTGCTCTGTTACATGGCCTTGCTTGAACAGGGCGCGGCTGCGCTCGGCGGTTTTTTGGGCAACAACAAGATTGGCATCGGCTTCCGCAAGCTGGGCCACCAATTCCGAGCGGCGGGCCAGCAACCGGTCCGTATCCAGCACCGCCAGAATTTGTCCCTTTTCCACAATCGCCCCGGTATCCACCAGAACGCGGCGCACAATGCCCCCGCTGTCAAACCCCAGATCCGCCTGCCTGCGTGATACCGCCCGTCCGGTAAATCCACGGGAAATGTCGTAATGATCGCGGATTTTCACTTTCAAGACCGAAACCGGCAAGGCACGCTCTTGTGTCAGATTTTCCGCGCCCGATTCCTTAAAGCCAATCCGGCTCATCAAGATAACAAGCATGATGACGATGAATGCGATGCCCGCCAGCAAAGAAAAGCGACGCATTTGTGTGGGCGAAAATCCGGTCATGCGCAGATCGTTCCTGTTTGCCTGATCATTCGGTTGGGCCTTGCCCCTGCCTTTGAACGCCTTTATAACAAACTAGACTGTATAGTCCAATATATAACATCAGCCCTTTCGATTACCATCAGGTAAAGAATGACAGAAATTTTTGTGAATAAGGCGCAGATGGCAAAAACAGCTTCGATGGCTCGGCAAGGCTTGGAAAAAAGCCGGGGGCGGCCACGCAGTGCGGATAAAAACCGGGCGATCCTTGATGCAGCCAGCGTCTTGTTTCTAAGCGTTGGGTTTGATCGGGTCTCGATGGATCAGATTGCCAGTAAAGCCGAAGTTTCCAAACAAACCGTTTATGGCCATTTTAAAAGCAAGGAAGGGCTGTTTCGCGCGGTGATCGGCCATCGGGTATCGGATTTTTTTCAAGACGATCTATTGGGTGCGATCGGCCATCGCTCGATCGAGGAAACGCTGAACCGCCTTGGGCAGCAATATATGCGCCTGATCTTGTCCGATGATGCGGTGGCCATGTTCCGCATTTTGGCAGGTAATGCGGAAAGTCACCCCAAATTGGTGGCGATGTTTTTTGAAGAGGGACCGGGGCGTTTGGCGCAGGCACTGGAATCGGTGTTTCTCAATGCCCATGGGCGCGGCGATCTGATCTGTGCCGATGCCCAAAAGGCTTCCCAATTATTTGCTACATTGTTGCGCGGCGATTTGTATCTAAAGCGCACGCTGGGGCTGGCATCCGGAATAGAAACGGACGAAATCAACCGGCATGTGGCTGATGTGGTATCCACATTTCTAAAGCTGTACCCACCGCAAGAAGGCTAGGGCCGCCCCATATCAAGAGCCGGTCTTTGTTTAGTTGGGCGCAGTTTGCCCATCATTGGGGGCAAGCTCTTGGGGGGCCATGGTCGAACGCATGTGGCGTTCATTTTCTTTGTCGCCGGGCAATCCATCGGGCAATTGCTTTGCCACTGTGCGGGTATCGGGGCCCATGGGCAGATCCGCAAAAATGGGGTCCACGTCCTTGTCGGAGGAAAACCAGCTGCAGCCTGACAGGCCAAAAGCCAAAAGGGTCAGGCTGGCGGTGCGGAGGATAAAGCCGGGGCGAAGAGTGGAATGTTGAGCCATGATATTTTGTATAAACTTTACCGGATGGAAGATGCGCAGACACTGCCTTATCCCATGCCGGCGTGCAAGCATCCAAAGTGGTAAATGGGGCTTTGCTGCCAAGAAGGCTTGATCTGGGCAGGCTTTTGCCCCATGTCCTTGGCGCGTCAGATGGCCGGGCGGCCGCGCGATCCTTTTATGAGGATTTCGAGGAAAGTCCGGGCTCCACGGAGATACGGTGCCGGGTAACGCCCGGCGAAGGCAACTTCAGGGATAGTGCCACAGAAAGCAAACCGCCCGGCCTGCCGCATTTGCGGGTCACATGCCGGGTAAGGGTGAAAGGGTGCGGTAAGAGCGCACCGCCGGTCTGGTAACAGAGCGGGCATGGTAAACCCCACCGGGAGCAAGATCGAATAGGGACGACGAATGGCCGTGTCTTTGGGCTGTCGTCCGGGTTGATCGCTTGAGGCTGCCGGCAACGGTAGCCCTAGAGGAATGGTCGCCACTTCGCGTTTATGCGCGAATGTACAGAACCCGGCTTATAGGCCATCTGACGCCTTTTTCCTGATTATTTTGGGTAATTTTGTGCCACATCCCGTCCCTTGCACCATCCTGTTCTTGTGAAAAACGACTCGGAATGGCTGCGTTATGGGATATTTCCCCACCGGACATGCTTCGGGTGGCGGGGGTCTATGACCGACAGTCAAGAACAAATATAGAACTATTATGAATTTATGCCGTGTTTAAAAGCTATTCCGGGCGATTCTGAAAGTACAGCCTTCATTGTTATTATGTTCGGTTATTTCTAAAGTTTTAAGGAAGCGGTGGAAAAAGCACCCTTCAAGCCCCTAGAAACACGGGAAAACAGCCTTGATCCCATTGCAGTCCAATTTATGGCATGGTATCCCATAAGAACCCAAAAATTGTGGGATAATGATGATAACGCGTCATAGGCCTTTGTGGCTCGATGCAGGCAGGGATGGCAGGGGGCATGCGCTTCACAGCCAATTACAGCAATAAAGTCGATGCGAAGGGGCGGGTATCCGTTCCCGCGCGCTATCGTGCCTTGCTGGAAAAAAGCGAATTTCCCGGCATCGTTGTTTATGAATCCTTCAAGCTGCCCTGTCTGGAGGCCAGTTCCCGCGAGTTTATGGACGAGCTGTCCCAAAGGCTGGCCGAGGATTTCGGCGCCTTTGAAGATGAAAAAGAAGCGCTGGCCACAACGATTTTGGGGGCGGCCTTTGATTTGCCCTTCGATGGTGGCGGGCGGATTTTGCTGCCCCAGTCCTTGATGCAATTTGCGGGCATCACCAGCATGGCGGTGTTTGTCGGTGTTGGTGAAAAGATCCTGATCTGGGAACCGGCTGCGTGGGAAGCCTATCGCGACGAACAGCGGGCCAAGGCGCGGGCGGCGGCACAGCGTTTGGGGGCTTTGCGCCCACGTGCCGTTGCTGCGGCAGGGGGTGGCCAATGACCGAGCTCCCGCCCGTGGCACGCGCCATATTCCTGTTATGCTTTCCGAAGTGATCGCAGCGCTACGCCCAAAATCCGGAGATTGTTTCGTTGATGGAACATTTGGCGCCGGTGGCTATAGCCGGGCTCTTTTAGAGTCGGCGGATGATGTGCGGGTGTTTGCCATCGACCGCGATCCCGAAGCCATTGCCCGCGGGGCCGATCTGGTGCGGGAAAGCAACGGACGTCTGGTTTTGATGGAAGGGTGCTTTTCTGACATGGAGGCGCTGCTGGCGCACCATGATGTGCACTCTGTCGATGGGGTCACTTTGGATGTGGGCGTGTCGTCCTTTCAGATTGAAACGGCGGCGCGTGGCTTTTCTTTCCAATCCGATGGGCCGCTGGATATGCGTATGGCGCGTGCCGGGGAAACAGCCGCGGATCTGGTCAATACCCGCAGCGAAACAGACCTTGCCGACCTGATTTATCAATTGGGGGAAGATGTGCGCTCGCGGCGTATCGCCAAGGCCATTGTTGCGGCGCGGGCGGAAAAGCCCATTTTGCGCACCTCGGAATTGGCGGAAATCATTGTGGGGGCCGTGGGCATGGGGCCGCGCGCCAAGAAAAAAATCCATCCGGCAACCCGCACATTTCAAGCCTTGCGGATTGCCGTGAATGACGAATTGGGCGAATTGGAGCGGGCGCTGGACGCCGCCGAACGGGTGCTTGCCCCCGAAGGTCGCCTTGCCATTGTGGCTTTTCATTCCTTGGAAGACCGCATTGTGAAATCTTTTTTGGCCGAACGTGCCGGGCGGTTGCCTTCCGGATCGCGGCATCTGCCTGATTTGCCGGATATGGGGCCGCAGCCCAGTTTTTATCTTCCGAAGAAAGGGGTCATCAAACCGTCGGATACGGAAGTGTCGACGAATCCACGGGCCCGGTCTGCGCGTTTGCGCGTTGCGGTGCGGACCGAAGCCCCGGCATGGAGGGCTGCGGCATGAGGCAACTTTTGATCGCCCTTATTGCTCTTTTGGCCATTGGGTCTGCTGCCGGGCTTTATCAACTGAAACATCAGGTGGAAGCGCGGCGAGATGCTGTGATCGCCCTTGAGCGCCAGATCGTGGATGATGCAGAAGCGGTGCGCGTTTTGGAAGCGGAATGGGCGTATTTGTCCAGCCCGCAGGTGATTCAGGATCAGGCCTTCCGGTATTTGAAATTGCGTCCGGCAAGCCCTGAGCAGCTTGTGTCGTCGCTTGCGGCTTTGCCATATCGTCTGGAAGGACGGCGTTTGGCATCTGCCATGCCTGATGATGTGTTTCGCGTGCCGTCACCCCGTAAAAAGCCGACGGCTCCGGTACGGATCGAAGAGCACGATCAACCGGTGATTGCCGTGTCTGATGCGCGGGATTATAGCGCCGCACCCCGCGTCCAACAGCCCCGATTGACCCGGACGGACCGCGCTAAAGACAACGCGCCCTCCCGCCAAACGTCACGGCCCACACAGCTGGATTTCGGAGCGCGGATGCAAAAAGCGCTTGAGCGTATCGGGGATGAGAGATGACCTTGACGCGCGTCAGAGTGGACGGCGCGCGGGCCACAGCAATGGAGCGCGCCCGCCAGCGTCTGGTTGTGATAGCCGTTTTGTTCGGCGGGGCGTTTTTGCTGATGGGTGTGCGCACGCTTGATCTGGGCTTGTTCCGGGCGGTGGCGGAAACCCATTCCTTGTCGGCTTCGGCCACTGTGCGGGCTGCATCGCGCGCTGATATCGTGGACCGCAATGGCGTGGTTCTGGCTACCAATTTGCGCACCGCTTCGCTTTATGCCGATCCCAAGCGCATCCTTGATCCGGAAGATGCAGCGGCCAAGCTGGTCCGTATATTGCCGGATCTGGCCCAAGCGGAATTGCTGGAGAAACTGCGCTCCAGCCGCCGCTTTGTGTGGATCAAGCGCAAGCTGTCGCCCCGCCAGATGTGGGCTGTGAATGCGCTTGGATTGCCGGGGCTTGCGTTTCAGGAAGAAGAAGAGCGCGTCTATCCGCAAGGGCGGTTGGCGGCGCATGTTCTGGGCTTTACCGATCCCGACGGGCGCGGCCTTGCGGGGGTAGAGCATTTTTTCGACAGCCGCTTGTCGGATGTGACCATGGTGGACGAGCCGCTCAGGCTTTCGGTGGACGTGCGGGTGCAGCACGCTCTTGCCGATCAGATCGCGCAGGCTATCGAGCGCTTTTCTGCCAAGGCCGGGGCGGGGCTGGTGATGGATGTACGCACAGGCGAACTTCTGGCACTGGCCTCGCTTCCTGATTACGACCCCAATCATGGGGGCGGTGCGCCAAAAGATGCGCTGTTCAATCGCGCCAGCCAGGGCGTTTATGAATTGGGGTCCACCTTCAAGGCATTCACTGTTGCCATGGCGCTGGAAACCGGCGTGGCGGATTTGTCTTCGCGTTATGATGCATCGGAGCCGATCCGGGTGAGCCGCTTTACCATTCGGGACGATCATCCTCAGGCCCGTATTTTAAGCCTGCCGGAAGTGTTTGTGCATTCGTCCAATATTGGCGCTGCGAAAATGGCGATGGATGTGGGGGCGCAAGGCCAGCAGGCGTTTCTTTCGCGTATCGGTATGTTGCGTCCGGCGGCGCTGGAGATTTCCGAAGTGGGACATCCTTTGGTGCCGGAACGGTGGCGCGACATTGCCACCATGACCATTTCCTATGGCCATGGCATCGCCGTTAGTCCGGTGCAATTGGCCACCGGCCTTGCCGCAATGGTGAACGGCGGCGACCTTTTTCCCGCCACTTTGATCCGCAAAACTGAGGGTCAGATGTCTTCGGGAAAACGGGTTATTTCGGAAAAAACCAGCGATATCATGCGGCGGCTTATGCGGCTTGTGGTGCGGGATGGTACGGCCAAATCGGCGGATGTGCCCGGCTATCAGGTGGGCGGCAAAACCGGCACCGCGGAAAAACCGGCAGCCGGTGGCTATGCCCGCAAAGCGTTGTTGTCGTCTTTTGCCGGTGTCTTTCCCATGGATGATCCGCGCTATTTGGTTTTCGTTTTGGTGGACGAGCCAAAAGGCACCAAAGCCACATGGAATTTTGCGGGCGGCGGTTGGACCGCAGCCCCCACCGTGGCCAAGGTTATCCTGCGTATTGCGCCAATTTTGGGGGTGGAGCCGCAAAAGGAAGATGATGGTCTTTTCCAGCAGGCGGCCTATGTGATCGAAGATTCGCGGAGGCATCCGTGATGGCCGATTCCATGCACATGCGCCCTTTATCCGATCTTTTGGGCTTTGATGGTGATGGCGATATGGCGATCACCGGCCTCACCTCCGATAGCCGTCGGGTGCAAAAAGGATATCTGTTTGCAGCCCTTCCCGGCAGTCAGGTAGACGGCCAAGGCTTTATCCCCGATGCTGTGGCACGGGGGGCGGTGGCGGTTCTTGGCCCAAAGGGGCTAAAGTTGCCCGGCGATGTGGCGCGGATCGAAGCGGCGGTGCCGCGCCAGGCCTTTGCCCATATGGCATCGTGGTTTTATGGGCCATCGCCCGAGGTGATGGCCTGTGTGACCGGCACCAATGGCAAAACGTCTGTGGCCAGTTTCACGCGTCAGATTTGGGAACAATCGGGATTGGTTGCGGCCAGCATCGGCACGCTCGGGGTCGAAAGCACGGTGATGACCCGCCCCGGCGGCCTCACCAGCCCCGATCCTGTGGCGCTGCATGAAGCTTTGGCCAGTTTGCAAAAAGCCGGTGTCACCCACGGCGTGTGCGAGGCATCGAGCCACGGGCTGGTACAATATCGGCTGGACGGGGTGCGTCCCAAAGCTGTGGCCTTTACCAATCTCAGCCGCGATCATCTGGATTATCACCATACGCTGGAAGCCTATTTCCATGCCAAGGCCCGCTTGTTCAGCGATCTGGCGGCCGATGATGGTGCGGCGGTTGTTTTTATTGATAGTGAAGCTGGTGTGCGGATGGCCGATATCGCCGCAGGTCGGGGCTTGCGCCTGATCACGGTGGGGCGGGCACCTTATGCGTCGATCCGGCTTGATGGCATCAAGGCAGAAGGCAGTGGGCAACGGCTGAAGATCGTATATGACGCCGTGACCCACGATATCATATTGCCGCTATTCGGCAGATTTCAGGCCGAAAACGCTTTGGTGGCGGCAGGGCTGGCGATTGGCTGTGGTGGTGATCCGAAGGCGGCGTTCAAAGCGCTGGAAACGTTAAAACCGGTGCCGGGGCGCTTGGAAAAAATTGGCGATACCCAAAGCGGTGCGCCGGTGTTTGTGGATTATGCCCATACCCCTGATGGCCTGAAAACCGTGCTGGAGGCATTGCGTCCCCATACCGCCAACCGGCTTGCAGTGGTGTTTGGCTGCGGCGGCGATCGTGATCGCGGCAAGCGCCCGGAAATGGGGGTATTGGCGCAGGATTTGGCGGATCTTGTGGTGGTGAGCGACGACAATCCGCGCTCCGAAGATGCCGCCGCCATTCGTCGGGACATTCTGGCGGCCTGCCCTGATGCGCGGGAAATCGGTGATCGGGCCCAAGCCATTGCCTTTGCGATCCAAAGCCTGAACGCAGGCGATTGTCTTGTGATTGCGGGCAAGGGCCATGAACAAGGGCAGATAATCGGCGACCGTATTTTGCCTTTTTCCGATATCGCGGTGGTCAACGCACTTTTGGCAGGGAGAGGGGCGTGAATATCCGCGAACCTTTATGGACAGCGCAGGAAATCCGGGCGGTTCTGGGCGCTATGGGCGCAAGCCGCTGGTATGCGGACGGCATTGCCATTGACAGCCGCGATCTGGTGCCCGGCGATCTGTTTATCGCGCTGGATGGCCCAAATCATGATGGCCATGATTATGTGGCGCAGGCTTTTGCGGCAGGGGCCGTTGGGGCCATTGTTTCAAAAGCGGTGTCCGGTGTTGCCGATGATGATCCCCGTCTGGTGAAGGTGGATGATGGCATGGCGGCACTTTATAAGCTGGCTGCAGCCGCGCGGGCGCGCATGACGGGCAAGGTGGCGGTGGTTACCGGCAGTGCAGGCAAAACCAGCGTCAAGGATATGCTGCGCCTTGCCTTGGGCCGCGAACGCCTTGTCCATGCCAGCATCCGCAGCTTTAACAATCATCTGGGCGCGCCTTTGTCTTTGGCGCGGATGCCGCGTGAAACGGCCTTTGCGGTATTTGAATTGGGGATGAGTGCGGCGGGCGAAATTGCGCCTTTGTCGCGCTTGATGACCCCGGATCTGGCGATTGTGACCGGTGTTGGCAAGGCACATGCACAAGCGTTTGACAGCCTTGAACAGATTGCCGATGCAAAAGCCGAGATTTTCGCGGGATTGACCCTCGGCGGTGTGGCGGTGCTGGGAATGGATCACGATCAGGCATCGCGGCTTGTGGCGCATGCGAAAGCGGCAAAAGCGCGGCTGGTGACGGTATCGATGGAAGAGACATCCGCCGATGTGGGGCTGGTGCGCTATCATGAACAGGCGCAGCTAAGCTGCTTTACCGCGCGGCTTGGGAAAACGCTGGTGACGGGCAAGGTCGGGGCCGGAGGGCGCCATTGGGTGGCCAATGCCTTGCTGGTTTTGGCCGCAGTAAGGGAACTGGGCGGCGATCTGGGCTTGGCGGCGCTGGCCTTGGCAGATTTTCGCCCCGCAAAAGGGCGCGGTGTGCATCGCCAGATTGCTTTGCGCGATGGCCCCTTCACCTTGATCGACGATGCCTATAATGCCAATCCGCTGTCTTTTGAGGCCAGCCTTGCCGCATTGGCTTTGGCGGTGCCAGGGGCAAAGGGGCGGCGTCTTGGCATTTTTGCCGATATGGTGGAATTGGGGGCCGATAGTGCCTCTTGTCATCAGCCTTGGCCAAAGCGGCGCAGGCAGCAGGCTTGGCGCAGATCATCGCGCTTGGCCCCGAAATGGCGGCCATGGCCCGGCACGCAAATATCCCGGTTACAGAGGTGGATGGCCCCGAACAGGCGTTGGCGCAGGCCAAGCGGATCGTCCGGCCCGGTGATGTTTTGTTGGTGAAAGGCTCCCATGCGGCACGGCTTGATCGGGTTGTTTCGGAGTTTTTCGCATTGGGTCAAAGTCCGTTTGTACCGCACCGCCAACAACCGCTTGCTGCGGCGGCGATGTGAAGGGAGAAATGGGTGCTTTATAATTTTCTGATCCCGCTGGCCGATGATTTTGCCGTGCTCAATCTGGTGCGTTATCTCACCTTTCGTACCGGCGCGGCCTTGTTGACGGCCATGCTGATCAGCCTTGTGATCGGGCCGGGATTGATCCGCTGGTTGAAGGTGAAGCAGAAAAAAGGCCAACCCATCCGCACAGACGGGCCGCAATCGCATATTTTGTCAAAAGCAGGCACGCCCACCATGGGGGGGCTGATGATCCTGATCGGGCTGGTGGCCAGCACGATCTTGTGGGCCGATTTGTCGAATCCTTATGTGTGGGCTTGCTTGGCGGTCACCGCCAGCTTCGGGGCCATCGGGTTTCTGGATGATTTTCTCAAGGTCACCAAAGCCAATCCCAAAGGCGTGCCGGGGCGTTGGAAATTTCTGGCGGAAAGCTGTGTGGCTGTCGCCATTGCCTTGTGGGTGGCGCATATCGGCTCGCCCAGCCTGATGCTGCCCTTTGTGAAGGATACCATGGTCAATTTGGCGTGGTTTTATCCCATTTTCGGCGTGTTGGTGATTGTGGGCGCCGGCAATGCGGTGAATCTGACCGATGGGCTGGACGGATTGGCCATCATGCCGGTGATTATCGCCGCTTCGGCCTTCGGGTTGATTTCCTATCTGGTGGGCAATGCCATCTATGCCGATTATTTGCAGATCAGCTATATCCGTGGATCGGGCGAACTGGCGGTGTTTTGTGGCGCGATCATCGGTGCGGGCCTTGGTTTTTTGTGGTTCAACGCGCCGCCTGCCATGGTGTTCATGGGCGACACGGGCAGTCTGTCGCTGGGCGGGGCTTTGGGGTCTGTGGCGGTGGTCACAAAGCATGAACTGGTGCTGTTGATCATTGGCGGGCTGTTTGTGCTGGAAACCGTGTCTGTGATCGTTCAGGTGGCCAGTTTCAAGCTGACAGGGCGGCGGGTGTTTCGCATGGCACCCTTGCATCATCATTTTGAACATAAAGGCTGGTCGGAACCCACCATCGTGATCCGGTTCTGGATCATTGCCCTTATCCTTGCCCTTATCGGGCTTGCCACCTTGAAGCTGAGATAAGCCGATGATCGTGCCACACGCATATCAGGGAAAGCGGATCGGGGTGTTCGGCCTTGCACGCACCGGGCTGGCCGCTGTGCGGGCGCTTTTGGCTGCCGGTGCCCATGTGTGGGCATGGGATGATGATGTGGCGCGCAGAAAAGCGGTGCCGTGCCCCGCCATCGATCTTTATGACGCGGATTTTTCCGGTCTGGATGCCTTGATGTTGGCCCCCGGTGTGCCGCTTCATCATCCGCAGCCCCATGCTCTTGTGCAAAAGGCGCGGGCGGCAGGGGTTCCCCTGATTGGCGATATGGATCTGTTCGATAGCGCGCGTCAGGACTTGCCAGCGCATAAGCTGGTGGCGGTAACGGGCACCAATGGCAAATCCACCACCGTGGCTTTGATCCATCATATGGTGAAAGCCTGTGGGCGGCCTGCGGCCCTGGGCGGGAATATCGGTATTCCGGTACTGGATCTGGACCCTTTGCCCGAAGGCGGGGTGTATGTGTTTGAACTGTCATCCTTCCAATGTGACCTGACCCATAGCCTGGATGCGGATGTGGCGGTGTTGCTCAATATCACGCCCGATCATCTGGATCGGCATGGGGATATGGCGGGCTATGTGGCGGCCAAGCGCCGTTTGTTCGAGATGCAATCCGAAGCGCATTTGGCGGTGATCGGTGTGGATGATGCCGCAGGCCGGCAGATGGCCACAACCCTGCCGCAAAACCTTGTGCCGGTTTCTGTCCGCGACGAACGGGTGGACGGGGTGGGTATGACCCCTGATGGCCAGTTGGTGGAGCGCAAGGACGGGGCGGCAAAGGTTGTGGGAAGCCTTCAGGGCCTTGCCACCTTGCGCGGCCGCCATAATTGGCAAAATGCCGCGGCCGCCTATGTGGTGGGACGGCAGCTTGGCTTTTCACCCAATGCCATCATGGCCGCCTTTGCGGATTTCCCCGGCCTTGCCCATCGTTGCGAAGTGTTGGGGCAGAATGGGGGTGTTTTGGTGGTGAATGATTCCAAAGCCACCAATATGGAGGCCACCGCCACCGCTTTGGCGGCCTATGACAAAATTTTGTGGATTGCGGGCGGGCGCGCAAAATCCACCGATTTAAGCCCTTTGGCGCAGTTTTTCCCGCATATACGCCATGCCTATCTGATTGGGGAAGCGGCTGCGGATTTTGCGAAGGCTTTGGACGGTCATGTGCCTGTTACCCAATGCGGGACGGTGGATGTGGCCAGCCAAAAGGCCATGGCCGATGCAAAACCCGGCGAGACGGTGCTGTTTTCGCCCGCCTGCGCCAGCTTCGATCAGTTCAGTGACTTTGAAGCGCGGGGCGAGGCTTTTCGCCGATCCCTTGCGCCTTTCCTGTCGGGAGAGCGCGCATGAGCCTTCTCTCACGTGCCGATGAAAGCCTTGTCGCCCGTTGGTGGTGGACCGTGGACCGTTGGTTGTTGGTGGCGGTGATTTTTCTTCTGGGGGCCGGGCTGGTGCTGACCTTCGGAGCCAGTACGCCGGTTGCCGAGCGGCTGGGCCTGCCGGTCTTTTATTTTGCCAAGCGCCAGTTGGTGTTTCTGGCTTTGGGGCTGGTGCTGATGATCGCCGTCTCTCTGGCTTCGGTGAAAATGGTGCGGCGCGGGGCCATTGCGTTGTTTGCCCTTTGCCTTGTGCTGATGGTTGTCACCTTGTTGTTCGGGCCGGATTATAATGGCGCCACCCGTTGGGTGAATGTGGCAGGGTTCACGCTGCAGCCGGCAGAGTTTTTAAAGCCTGCTTTTGCTGTGGTTTCGGCATGGCTGTTTGCCGGTGCCATGGACGACAAGAGCTTCCCCGGCCGCCAGATCGCCAGCGGTTTGTTTGTTTTATGTGCCGGATTGCTGATTTTGCAGCCCGATATCGGCCAGACCATTTTGTTGGGCAGCGTATGGTCCATACAGATGATTTTGGCGGGCCTGCCGCTATTATGGATTGGTGGCCTGTTGGTTCTGGGCATTGTCACAGTTTTCTTGTGTTATGTGTTCGTCCCCCATGTGACCGAGCGCTTTGACCGTTTTCTCGATCCTTCCAGCGGCGATACATATCAGGTGGATACGGCGCTGAATGCCTTTCGTGCCGGTGGATTGTTCGGGCGCGGGCCGGGCGAAGGGGCGGTGAAGAAAGTGCTGCCCGATGCCCATACGGATTATATCTTCGCCGTTGCCGGGGAAGAATTCGGGGCGCTTGTGTGCCTGATTATTGTGGGGGTGTTTGCTGTCATTGTGATGCGCGGGCTTGTGCGTTTGACGGAAGAAGAAGATCCCTTCATCGTTTTGGCCGCAGGCGGGTTGCTGTCGCTGTTTGGCCTGCAAGCATGATCAATATCGGTGTGAATTTGGCGCTTTTGCCCTCCAAAGGCATGACCTTGCCGTTCATTTCCTATGGCGGGTCTTCCATGCTGGCTTTGGGCTTGAGCATGGGGATGGTGCTGGCGCTGACCCGTAAAAACCGCTTTGAAACCGGGCCGAGACTTCATACCAGCACATTGCGGGGGCATTGGGCATGATGGTGATCGCAAAGCAGCCCATAAAGGTGATGATTGCCGCTGGCGGCACCG
The DNA here is from genome assembly GCF_008579125.1 of Iodidimonas gelatinilytica. Taxonomy (NCBI): domain Bacteria; kingdom Pseudomonadati; phylum Pseudomonadota; class Alphaproteobacteria; order Iodidimonadales; family Iodidimonadaceae; genus Iodidimonas; species Iodidimonas gelatinilytica. The sequence goes on from NZ_BKCL01000007.1 coordinate 55,139, forward strand.
GTGGACATATGATGCCTGCCTATGCGCTGTCTATGGAATTGCAAGACCGCGGCCATATCACCCATCTGGTTACAGACAAGCGCGGCGCTGCCGTGCCGGGGCCATTGGCCGATCAACCGGTGCATATCCTTGATAGTGGCCGCATGACCGGCGGCTTGTGGGTGCGGGCGCGGGCCTTGGCGCGGATTGTCCGCAATATCAGGGTGGCGCGGCGACTTTTGCGTGAAGAGCGCCCCAATGCGGTGATCGGCTTTGGCGGATATCCGGCCCTGCCTACCTTGCTGGCCGCGCGGAGCTTGAAAATCCCCATTTGCCTGCATGAACAAAATGCGGTGCTGGGGCGGGTCAATCGCTTGATGGCTCCCATGGCCGAAGCCATTGGCCTGTCTTATCCCGATACGGAAAAGCTGTCGCGGGGCATGCGGGCCCGCACGGTGCTTACCGGCAATCCCGTGCGCAACGAAGTGGCAGCCTTGGCGGCCAAGCCTTATCCGGCGCTGGATGAAGATCATATGCTGCGGCTTTTGGTGGTGGGCGGAAGCCTTGGGGCGCGGGTGCTGTCCGATGTGGTGCCCGATGCCTTGGCGCTATTGCCTCCGCATCTGAAGAACCGCCTTCAGGTCACACAACAATGCCGTGAAGAAGATCTGGAAAAGGTCCGCGCCCGCTATAAAGATGCGGGAATTGCGGCGGAACTGGCCAGCTTCATTGCCGATATGCCCGAACGTCTGATGTGGACCCATTTGGCCATTGCACGGGCCGGTGCCACCACCCTTGCGGAATTGATGTGCGGCGGGCGGCCTTCGATTTTGGTGCCGCTGCCCATCGCCACCGATGACCACCAGACCAAAAATGCCCGGCATTTGGCCGATCAGGGCGGCGGATGGCTGATACCCGAGACGGATTTCACGCCGCAAACTCTTGCCAAACGCCTGCAAAGATTGGCGCTGGAGCCGGAGCGTCTGCGGGTGGCGGCCCGGCGCGCCCATCAGCTTGGCCGCCCGCAAGCGGCAGAAACGCTGGCTGATTTGGTGGAAGAAATCGCCAGCATGCGCGGTGTTCGGCCCGATCAATCGGCATCGGGAAAAAGCGCATCCCCTTTTGAAGTTTCCGATCAAGATGAGGCCATGTCATGAAATCCATCCCCTTCGACATTGGCGTGATCCATTTTGTCGGTATTGGCGGCATCGGCATGTCGGGCATTGCCGAAGTGATGCACAATCTGGGTTATCAGGTGCAGGGCAGCGATATTGCCGCAACCCCCAATGTGGAACGGTTGCGCGGCTTGGGGATTGCGGTGTCCATCGGCCACCATGCGGACAATCTGGGCGGGGCCGAGGTGCTGGTGATTTCTTCGGCGATCCGGCCCGATAATGCCGAATTGCTGGAGGCGCGTGATCGTCAGATCCCGGTGGTGCGCCGCGCTGAAATGCTGGCCGAGTTGATGCGCCTTAAATGGTGTGTTTCGGTGGCGGGCACCCATGGCAAAACCACCACCACATCGCTTTGTGCTGCGGTTCTGGACGCGGGCAATTTCGATCCCACGGTGATCAATGGCGGCATCATCAATGCCTATGGCACCAATGCACGCTTGGGCGAAGGCAAGTGGATGGTGGTAGAGGCCGACGAATCCGACGGCACATTTGTGAAGCTTCCGGCAACGCTGGCGGTGGTCACCAATATTGATCCTGAACATCTGGATTTTTACGGGGATTTCGATACGGAACGGGCTGCCTTTCGCCAATTCATCGAGAATATCCCTTTTTATGGCGCGGCGATTTTGTGTATCGACCATCCGGAAGTGCAATCCTTGATGGCCGGTATTGTTGACCGCCGCATTGTCACGTACGGCTTTTCAAAGCAGGCGGATATTCGCGCCGTGGATCTGGAATTTTCCAAGGGGGGCGCGGATTTCGCTGTGGAGGTGATGGACCGCCATAGCGGTGAGGCACGCCGCATTGAAGGGCTGCGTCTGCCGATGCCGGGGCGGCACAATGTGCAAAACGCCCTTGCTGCTTTGTGTGTGGGTCTGGAAATGGGCCTCGATGACAAACATCTCAGTGCTGCTTTGTTGGGATTTCGCGGTGTGAAGCGGCGCTTCAGCCTGGTGGCCGAGGTGGACGGCGTGACCATTGTTGATGATTATGGCCATCATCCGGTGGAAATTGCCGCTGTTTTGGGGGCCGCCCGCGAGGCTTATGATGGCCGGGTGATCGCCGTGGTGCAGCCGCACCGCTATAGCCGCCTTAAAAATCTGTTTGAGGATTTCTGCACCTGCTTCAATCAGGCCGACCATGTGATCGTGGCGCCGGTTTATGAAGCCGGAGAAACGCCCATTGAAGGGGCCATGGCCGATGATCTGGCCCGTGGTTTGAAAGCCCACGGACATCGCAGTGTCACATTGATCGACGATGAAGCCGCATTGGCGCAGGCGGTGGCTTCAGTCGCCGGACCGGGCGATCTGGTGGTATGTCTTGGGGCCGGGTCCATCACCCGTTGGGCGCATAATCTGCCCCAAAATCTTGCGCCCTTGCTGAAAGACAGGGGGAGCACATGATGGCCGCACATGCCTCCTCCCACTGGACCGAGGATCTGCCTCCCTTGAAGGGGCGTCTGGAAGCGAATGTGCCTTTGGCACGTTATAGCTGGTTCCGCACAGGCGGTCCGGCGGAGCTGTTTTTTGAACCGGCAGATCAAGACGATCTCTGTGCCTTGCTGGGCACTCTTCCTGCGGATGTGCCGCTGACCGTTCTTGGTGTGGGGTCCAATATCTTGATCCGCGATGGCGGGGTGGACGGGCTTGTGATCCGCATGGGCAAGGCCATGGGGCAGATTGCCCGCGATGGCGATTGCCTGATGGTGGGCGCGGGTGCCTCTGATTTCGCGGTGGCCCATGCGGCCCGCGATTATGGCCTGTCGGGCTTGGAATTTCTGCGGGGTGTGCCCGGCTCGATCGGTGGGGCGGTGCGGATGAACGCCGGGGCTTATGGCGTTGAAATGGCCGATATACTGGTGGATGCCTGCATTATGGATCGCTTTGGGCATATCCGTACCGTGGCCTGTGCCGATCTGGATTTCAGCTATCGCCATAGCGGGTTAAGCGATCGGGATGTGGTTGTCAGCGCCCGCTTGCGCGGTGTGCCGGGTGAGCGCGAACGGATCGAAGCACGCATGGCCGAGATCAGCAAGGCACGGGAAGATGCGCAGCCTTTGCGCAGTCGCACGGGCGGCTCCACCTTTAAAAATCCGCCGGGGATGAAGGCGTGGGAACTGATTGACCGGGCAGGCTGTCGGGGCATGACATTGGGCGGCGCACAAATATCCGAAAAACATACAAATTTCCTGATCAACACCGGAACGGCCAGCTCTGGCGATCTGGAAGATTTGGGTGACATGGTGCGGCAATGCGTGGCGGATCAATGCGGCGTAACGCTGGATTGGGAAATCCGCCGTATCGGCAAGCGTGCAGGAGGGGCCAGATGATCGGACCTTTTTCACGTACCGGCATGATCAAGGCTGTGGCGGCTTTGGTGCTTTTGGCCGTGGGGCTGGGGGCTTTCGGGCTTTATGGGACGGCCCTGCGCAGCCAATGGGCGTTGTTCAGTAGCGAAGCACGCCAGAAACTGGGCCTGACGGTTCATAGTGTGGATGTGGAAGGGGCCGTCTTTACATCCGATGCGGCGCTGAATGAAGCCATTGGCGATCAGCGTGGGCGGGCCATGGATGCGGTGGCGCTGGATGCCATCAAGGCCCGTGTGGAAGCCATAAGCTGGGTAAAATCCGCTGAGGTAGAGCGCCAATTGCCCGACCGTATCCTGATCCGGCTTACCGAACGCACGCCCTTTGCCTTGTGGCAAAAGGATCGGGTTTTAAGCCTTGTGGACGATACGGGTGAAATTCTCACCCATGAAGATCTGGCCCGTTGGCGGCATTTGCCGTTGATCGTGGGCGCAGGTGCCCCCGAAGCGGCGCAGGCGATGCTCCATGTGCTTGATACAACGCCGGATCTTGCAAGCCAGGTGGATGCCTTGGTGCGGGTGGGGGCACGGCGCTGGGATGTGAAAATGGCCAATAATATCCTTGTGCGCTTGCCTGCGGATGGCCCTGAAAATGGCCCAGAGAGTGGTCTTGGGGAGGAAGTACGCGCGGAAGGAGAGCCTGCATGGGATTGCGCCAAGGCCTGGGCGTTTTTTGCGGCTCTTGAAAAGCAGCATCGGCTGATGACACGCGACATTGCTTTGGTGGATTTGCGCCTTGCAGAGCGGTTGGTGGTGCGCCTGACCCCGGAAGGTCGGGCATTGGGCTTGTCCAATGGGGATATCCTATGATCCGGGCCAGTCTCATAACAGCTTTGACGAGGGGGGCTCGGCCATGACCTCTCAGCGACAGGGATTGATCGCGGCACTGGATGTGGGCAGCTCCAAAGTGGGGTGTTTCATTGCACATAGAGGGGCTTCGGGTGAGCTTGATGTGCTTGGCTTGGGACATCGGGTGTGCCGGGGTGTGAAGGCCGGTGCGGTGGTGGATATCGCCGAGGCCGAGCGGGCTATCCGGGCCGCCGTACAACAAGCGGAAACCTTGCGGGCGAAACCGTGGAAAGCGTTGTGGTGAGCCTGAGCGCCGGGCAACTGGAATCGCAGGTCATCGAGGTGGATGTATCCATTGATGGCCATCGGGTGGAAGAGGCGGATATCACTCGCGTGCTGCATGAAGCCCGTGCCAGCATCGACCCCGGCGATCGGGTGGTGATCCACGCTTTTCCGGCCTGCTTTGCCATTGATGGCTCTTATGGGGTGAAAGAACCGGTGGGTATGTTTGGCGACCGTTTGGCGGTATCCATGCATGTGATCACGGCGGCTGCCGGACCGGTGCGGAATTTGGAAAGCGCCATTCAGCGTGCCCATCTTACCGTGGCCCGCTTTGTGGCAAGTCCTTATGCCTCGGCCCTTGCAACGCTGGTGGATGACGAGCGGGAATTGGGCGCGGCTGTTGTGGATATGGGGGCCGGTTCGACACAGATCGCCATTTTTGCAGGCGGTGCCTTGGTGCATGTGGATGTGATTCCGGTGGGGGCGGGCCATATCACGCAAGATATCGCGCGGGGTTTGTTGACGCCGGTGGACCATGCCGAGCGCCTGAAAACCTATTATGGCGCGGCGATGCAATCACCGACCGATGATCGGGAAATGATCGACGTGCCGCAATTGGGGGAAACCGGCCCGGCTGAGGATATCACCAGCCAATTGCCGCGTTCTGTGCTGACAGGGGTGATCCAGCCCCGGATCGAGGAAACTCTGGAATTGGTGCGCGATTATCTGGAGGCGGGCGGCTTTGATGGCATTGGCGCGCGTCGGGTGGTGCTGACAGGCGGAGGCGCGCAAATGCCGGGCATTCGCGAACTGGCGCAAACCATTTTGGGAAAGCAGGTGCGGATTGGGCGGCCACGTCGGGTGGTTGGCTTGGCCGATGCCACGGCCGGACCGGCCTTCGCCACCTGTACGGGGCTTTTATTATACGACCAGATGGCCCCTTTGGAACTGTCGGACGAACGCCAAACAGAGGCAAAGGAACAACCCAAAGGACGATTGGCGCGAATGGGGCGCTGGTTCAAAGAGAATTTCTAGAAACGAGACGCGACCGGAAGGGCAAGCCCGGCGCATATGCCTCCCGATCGGGGGATAAAAAGAGGAGAAGGCCAATGTCGATCGAACTGACCATGCCGGAATTGACCGAGCTTCAACCGCGCATCACTGTGATGGGTGTGGGTGGCGCTGGCGGCAATGCTGTGAACAATATGATCCGGTCCGAACTGCAAGGTGTGAGCTTTGTGGTTGCCAATACCGATGCACAGGCTTTGTCGCATAGCTTGTGCGATACGCGTATCCAGCTGGGCGTGGAAAGCACGCAGGGCTTGGGTGCCGGCTCTAAACCCGAAGTGGGTGAACAGGCAGCGGAAGAAACTCTGGCACAGATCGAACAGCATCTGGATGGCTGCCATATGCTGTTTTTGGCGGCGGGCATGGGCGGTGGCACCGGCACCGGAGCCACACCGGTGATCGCCCGAAAAGCGCGTGAACGTGGTATCCTTACCATTGGGGTTGTGACAAAGCCGTTCAGCTTTGAAGGCAACCGCAGGATGAAGTTCGCGCAAGCCGGTATCGCTGAATTGCAAGAAAGCGTCGATACGCTGATTATCATCCCAATCAGAATTTGTTCCGCATCGCCACAGAAAAGACCACCTTCCAAGATGCTTTCTCCATGGCCGATGAAGTGCTCAATTCCGGGGTTCGCGGCATTACCGATCTGATGGTGATGCCTGGCCTTATCAATCTGGATTTTGCAGATGTGAAAACGGTGATGAGCGAAATGGGCAAGGCGATGATGGGCACCGGCGAAGCCGATGGCGACCGTCGCGCTGTGGAAGCTGCCGAAGCGGCCATTTCCAATCCTTTGCTGGATGAAGTGTCCTTGAAGGGCGCAAAGGGCGTGATCATCAATATCACCGGCGGCATGGATCTGACCTTGTTCGAGGTGGATGAAGCCGCCAAGCATATCCGCAGTCAAGTGGATGAAGATGCCAATATCATCGTCGGGTCGGCGTTTAATGAAGCATTGAACGGCCAGATCAGGGTGTCTGTTGTGGCCACAGGCATTGCAGGCGAAGATATGCAAAAGCCAGCGGATGCACAGCCTTCCAGTGCGTCGGTTGTGAGTTTTTCGCGCAATACGCGGCCCCAAATAAGCGGCGCTGCCTCTCAACCGCGTGCGGAAGCGGCCGTGGCGCGCGCTCTGGAGGAAGAGCCGGTGCGAATCATGGAAGAGGATGATGCCCGCTTGGCAGCCCAGGATGCAGAAGAAGCGCTTGTGCTGGAAGCCCAGATTGGCAGTGAAGCGGAAGCACCGGCGCAGACGGATATGTCTCAGGATGCCGCCTTGGACGAGTCTGCCGCGATGGACAATGCGTCACTGGATGAAGCCGATGTGGAAGCGGTTGTGGCAAACGCGGATGTGTTTATCGCCCCGGAACCGCAAATCCCCAGTACGGCGACAGATCCGGTAGGGGAACCGGATGTGTTTGCAAAGGCGGATTATGAAAATGCTGGCGAGCCGCAGGTGGAAAAAAGCCGCTCTTTGTTTCGGCGCATGACCTCTTTTGGCAATAAAGGCGGGGCGTCAGCCCAGTCTGTGGCAGATGCCCAATTGAACGCCAAAACGGAAGAGGCACAAAAAGACAAGCGCAAGCTGGATCGGTTGCGCCCCGAAGACCGTCCGGTTCCGAGCAGTCGTTCGGAAAAGAAACTGGCGGAAGAACAGTTGGAAATTCCGGCATTCTTGCGCCGCCAGATTAACTAGAAAGGCTCGTTGGCCTTTTCTTGCTTGCCCCATGCCGTCATCGGGATGTCCCCGGTGGCGGCATGTTCTTGTTTTGCACGGTTCTTAATAAAAGGGATCGTTATCCGATCCCAGAATCCGTACCAAAGCCCGGATGGAATTGCGCACACGCGGGTCACGAACCGCATTTAGTTCCTTCGCGGTCAGCACCACATCTTCCGATGTGACGGCCAGTGATTTGCTGGAAAAAGGCTGGTCGATTTCAGAAAAGAAATCCCCCACCGTGATGTTCAAGGCTTTTGCCAGAATATAAAGGCGCCCGGCGCTGATTCGATTGGTGCCATTTTCATATTTCTGGACCTGTTGATAGGAAATCCCCAAGGCCCGGGCCAATTCCTGTTGGGTCACACCACGCTGTTGGCGTCGATTCTTGATCGACAGCCCAACTTGCTGATCAACTCCGTTGGCCAATTCACCCAACGCCTCTCTGTCGGGCATGTTTGGCTCTCGTTGTTCCTCTTCAGTCACTCTCGTGCGCTCCCTGGTCCCCATAAGCAGTTTGGATCATGACAATCCCGACCTTCACAAAAACCGGTTTTTAGCATGCAATGTTCAATTTGGACGGATGCATTGCCGCAATTCCTGAAAATCGTGTTATAAGGCTATCAATCACTGTGTCTCTTTCGATGAGTAAAATTACTCATGGTAGAAAGAGATACGATAGGACAACTCGGTGGACAAGTATAGATGCGATTTCTCAAAAAAGTATTGCAACTGAAGGGTGTGTTTCTGCGTTCCGTTCTGTCCGTTGGGCTGGTTGCAGCTTTAGCGGCTTGTTCCGGCAGCGAAAAAGACACCTATGTGGCGCGGGATGTGGATGTGCTTTACAGCATCGGCTATGATGGCTTGCAAAAGCGTCGCTGGAAAATGGCCGCCGCCGCCTTTGACGAGGTGGAACGCCAGCATCCCTATTCTGTGTGGGCGCGTCAGGCGCAGCTGATGGGGGCTTATGCCCTTTATATGGATGATGAATATGATTCGGCCATTCTTGCGGCCGAGCGGTTCTTGTCTTTGCACCCCGGCAATGAAAATGCAGCCTATGCCAATTATCTGATTGCCGTCAGCTATTATGAGCAGATCTCGGATGTGTACCGGGATCAACGGGTTACGGAGCAGGCAGCTCAGGCATTGACAGAAGTTGTGCGCCGTTATCCCGATAGTGAATATGCCCGCGATGCGGCCTTGAAGCTGGATCTGGTTTATGACCAGCTTGCCGCGAAAGATATGGATGTGGGCCGCTTCTATTTGAAGCAAGAACAATATCTGGCCGCCATGGGGCGCTTTCAGAATGTGATCGACCGCTATGGCACCACCAGCCATGTTCCGGAAGCGCTCCACCGCATGGTGGAATGTTATACCGCCCTTGGTGTGGAGCGGGAAGCACAGAAATACGCCGCTGTTTTGGGACACAACCATCCCGGCAGTAAGTGGTATCGCTATTCTTATGCCATGGTCACGGGTGAAGATCCTGATGCGCCACAAGAAAACCGCAGTTTTTTCGCGCGGATTTTTGGGAACTGAGGGCGGTAATCCTGTGAAAGGCGGCTTAGGGGCTCTGTCGTAATGCTGCTTGGCCTTACTATTTGCGATATTGTTTTGATCGAGCAGCTTTCCTTGTCCTTTTCCCAAGGGCTGACGGTGCTGACCGGTGAAACGGGGGCGGGGAAATCCATCCTTCTTGATTCGCTGGGGCTGGCCATTGGTGCACGCGCCGATAGCGGGCTGGTGCGGCATGGGGCCAGCCGTGGTTCTGTGACGGCCAGTTTCGATCTGCCTGCCACCCATAAGGCGCGGGTATTCCTGCGCGACCAGGAGATCGGCAAAGAGACGGATTGCGCGGATGAGCCGGTGATTTTACGTCGGGTCATTCATGCGGATGGCGGCAGCCGGGCTTATGTCAATGACCAGATGATCTCTGTTTCCATGATGCGGAAATTGGGCGATCTGCTGGTAGAGGTGCATGGCCAGCATGATGATCGTGGATTGCTGGATGTGTCTGGACATCGGGCCTTGCTGGATGCCTATGGAGCCATGAAGACCTCCGAGAGGCGGTGGCCAGCGCCTATGATGCGATGAAAGCCGCCAAGATCAGCCTGCATCAAGCGGAAGAGGCTTTGGCGCAAGCGCAGGCCGGAGAAGATTATCTGCGCCATGCCTTGGAAGAACTGGATAAATTGGCCCCTGAAGTGGGCGAAGAAGCGGATTTGGCCGAACGTCGGGCGCTGATGATGCAGGGCGAACGCCTGGCGGGAACGCTGGGGGATATCCAGACAGAATTAGAGGCCGATACCGGAGTCGAGGCGCAGTTGCGTGGTGTGTTGCGACGTCTTGAGCGGCTGGAGCCAGAAGCGCAGAGCCTTTTGCAGCCGGTAATCAGTGCTTTGGATCGGGCGGCGATCGAAGCCGCAGACGGAATGATGGCGTTGTCTGCCGTACAATCAGAGCTGGATTTTGACCCCGATCAGGCGGAACAGGTGGAAGAGCGTTTGTTCGCTTTGCGCGCGGCGGGCCGGAAATATAAATGTGCGCCCGATGACCTTCCCGCATTGCGGATGAAATTTGCACAGGATGTGGCCTCTTTGGATCACAGTTCGGAAGGTATTGGCGAAAAACGCGCAGCTCTGGAACGCGCGCGCACAATCCTTGCCGAGAAAATTGCGGATTTGCACAAGGCCCGAAAAGATGCGGCGCAAAAACTGGATGCGGCGGTGAATTCCGAATTGCCGCCCTTGAAGCTGGAAAAAGCCCGGTTTCGCACCCGCTTGGAGCCCTTGGCCCAAGAGCATTGGACGCGGGATGGCGGCGATCATGTGGCCTTCGAGATTTCCACCAATCCCGGCGCGCCTTTTGGTGGGCTGATCAAGGTGGCTTCGGGCGGTGAACTGGCCCGTGTGATTTTGGCGCTCAAGGTATCTTTGGCCAGCCGCAACAGTGCAGAAACGCTGGTTTTCGATGAGGTGGACCGGGGAATTGGCGGGGCGACCGCCGATGCGGTGGGCGAGCGTTTGGCGCGTTTGGCCCAACAGGCGCAAGTGCTGGTGGTGACCCATTCACCGCAAGTGGCGGCCCGTGGCGATTGTCATTTACAGATCAGCAAGGCCGATCGGGACGATGTACAAGGGCTTGTAACCCGCACAGATGTAGCACGTCTTGACCAAGAGGCGCGACAAGAGGAAATTGCGCGTATGTTGTCGGGGGCGGAAATCACCGATGCAGCGCGCGCGGCGGCATCCAGCCTGATGAAACAATCCGCCTGATCTCTAGGGCGTTCGTCTCAATTCTAATAAAGCAGTGTTTTTATGTCGAAGCTCCCTTTGTTGCCGGTTGCGGTGGATGATCTTGATGAAAAACAAGCACGCCGCGAACTGGCACGTCTGGCGATGGAAATCGCCCATCATGACGCGCTTTATTATCAGAAAGACAAGCCCGCCATTTCCGATGCAGACTATGATGCGTTACGGCGCCGAAATGAACAAATAGAGGCGCGGTTTCCCCATCTGGTCCGCGCCAATAGCCCGTCAAAACGGGTCGGGGCGGCGCCTTCGGAAAAGTTTGAAAAATACCGCCATCAAAAGCCCATGCTGTCGCTTGACAACGCCTTTGATGAAAAGGATATGGCGGATTTTCTGGCGCGCATCAGGCGGTTTTTGAAGCTGGCCGATGAGACGCCCATCAGCCTGACCGGCGAACCCAAGATCGATGGCCTGTCGGCATCCTTGCGCTATGAACAGGGGGCGCTGGTGGTGGGGGCCACCCGCGGTGACGGGACAGAAGGCGAGAATATCACCCGCAATATCCGCACGATCAGCGATATTCCCAAACGATTGGCGGGTGACGGCTGGCCTGATGTGGTGGAAATTCGCGGTGAAATTTATATGGCGAAATCGGATTTTTTCGCCCTCAATGAACGGCAGGAAAAGGCTGGTAAGGCCCCCTTCGCCAATCCACGCAATGCTGCTGCAGGGTCGGTGCGCCAGCTTGATCCCGCCATTACCAAATCGCGGCCCTTGCGGTTTTTCGCCTATGGGTGGGGCGATATGTCGGCTCTGCCGTTCAAGACGCAAATGGAAGCCTTGAAACAGTTTGAACGCTGGGGGTTCAAGATCAATCCCTATACGCAAACGCTGGATGATCTCGATGCTGTATTGGAGCATTTTCGGGGGTTGGAGCCAAACGGGCCAGCCTTGATTATGATATTGATGGCGTTGTTTATAAGGTGGATCGGCTGGATTTGCAGGATAAATTGGGGTTCATCAGCCGCAGCCCACGCTGGGCCATTGCCCATAAATTCCCCGCAGAAAAAGCCCAAACGCTTTTGATGGATGTGGAATTTCAGGTGGGGCGCACCGGTGCCATTACTCCGGTGGCAAAATTGAAGCCGGTGACGGTGGGCGGCGTGGTGGTGCAAAAGGCAACGCTGCACAATAAAGACGAGATTGCCCGTCTTGGGGTGCGGATCGGCGATACGGTGATGATACAGCGCGCTGGCGATGTGATCCCGCAGATTTTGGGATTTGTGCCGGAATTGCGCCCCGATGATGCAAAGGCCATTCTTTTTCCGAAAACCTGCCCCATTTGCGGCTCGGCTGCGGTGCGCGAAGGTGATGATGTGGTCATTCGTTGCACGGGCGGCTTGGTGTGCGAGGCGCAAAGGGGCGAGCGCTTGCGCCATTTTGTATCCCGCGATGCCATGGATATCGAAGGGCTGGGCGATAAACAGATCAAGCGTTTTTCGCCAAAGGCTTGATCGAAGGCCCTGAGGCTATTTTTACTCTAAAAGACCGCAATAAAGATCTTCAGATCGAAAAGATGGAAGGGTGGGGGGAGCAATCGGCGCAAAAACTGTTCGATGCCATTGAGACGCGGCGCACAGTTTCCCTTGATCGTTTTTTATATGCCCTTGGGATTCGCCATGTGGGGCAAACCACCGCCAGGATATTGGCCCGCCGCTGGACATCTTTAAAGGCATTGCGCGGCTTGCTGGAAGGCGATCAGGAACAGGCCAAGGCGGAATTGAAGGCGGTGGATCAGATTGGCCCAAAGCTGGCCGAAAGCATCATCGACTTTTTCCATGAGCCCCATAATATCAAAGTGATCGATGGGCTTTTGGAAAATGTCACGGTGCTGGATATGGAAGATGTGCCGCAAGAGTCTGGCCCGCTTGCAGGTAAAACACTGGTGTTCACCGGCTCCTTGAAGCAATTGAAACGATCCGAAGCGAAGGCGCAGGCGGAAAGTTTCGGGGCGACCGTAACCGATTCCGTGTCCGCCAAGACAGACCTGTTGATTGCCGGTCCGGGCGCTGGATCGAAATTGAAAAAAGCGCAGAGCTTGGGAATCGACGTGATTGATGAAGAGGAATGGCTGGCCCGTATCGCCACTTTCTCTACGGCCTAGATGTAATTCTTATGGGACGATATATTTTTTAGCTATGCGTTTATTACATAGCTATTGTGCCTTTAATGGCTCTACTATTGTGCAGTGCAAAACGTCACATGAGGGGGGAACAGTGATCACCCTTTTCATAGGAAATACAGATGTTTGCACAATTCGCACAATCCACCCGCGACGCCGCCCAAGGCCTGTTTGGCCGCCAGTATGGCTTTTTCGATCTGCTGACCGACAATGGTCAATTGACGGAACAGGCCACAGCCCAACTTTTGGCCTTTCAAAAGCCCAAAGCCCCCATTGTGACGGCTCCGGTTGCAATGGCACGGCAAGCCGCTTAAGTGATCTTGGCGCTATCCTTGCCTTGGGCCGGTGCCTTACGCATCAACAGGGTCGGCCAATCGCCGATCTGCAAACGCCCTTCACATAAAAATCCACGCGCCCGATAGGCATTGGCCACACGCCGTTCCTGCCGGGCCAGTAATCCCGCCAGAATCAGCCGCCCGCCCGGTGCCACGCCTTTTGCAATATCGGCGGCCATTTCCACAAGCGGTGCGGCTAGAATATTGGCGGTCACCAGATCGAAAGGGCCTGCCGATGTGATGGCGCGATGGCGCATCCCCGGCGCGGTCAGGGCCGCAAGCCCATAGCCCGCATGGTGATTATGCCGCCATGGAAAGTCGTTGATAACGGCGTTTTCCCGCGTGGTGACCATGGCAATGGGGTCGATATCGCTGGCGAGGACGCCTTTGCGCCACAGGCGCCCCATGGCCATTGCCAGAACCCCCGATCCACAGCCAGATCCAGCATAGCCTGTGGCCGGTCGATTCGCCGGGCCAAGCGGTCCAGCATCAGCAAGCACCCCATTGTGGTGGCATGTTGGCCGGTGCCAAAGGCTTGCCCCGCTTCGATCTGCAAATTGATGCCGAAAGCCCGCCGGTTTTCTCGATCATGGCTGCCATGTACAAACAGTTTTCCCGCCGTCACCGGCGACAGCAGTTTCTGGCTTTCGCTGACCCAATCCCGATCTTCCAAAGCTTCGCACTGAATGTCTTCGGCTTGATGCCCGGTTTCATCCCGCCATGCGTCAAGAGCGGCGACCAGCTCTGTTAAATCCGGTTTCGTGTCGAAATAGGCTTCGATTCGCCAGATATGGTCTTCAACCACTTCAAAGCTGGAGATGGTGGGGGGGCAGGCATCAAGGGCGAACACCTCTTCAAACAGAGTTTCAAGGGCGGGGGCCACTGCCATGGGGGCCGTGGTCCAGACATGCCAAGCGCTCATGCGGGCCTCACAAAGCTATCGATCACGCGTTTTTCTCCGGAATGTTCAAACATGACCACCAGCTTGTTGCCATCCACTGACATGACCTCGCCATAGCCGAATTTGTCGTGAAACACCCGGTCTCCTTCGGCAAAGCGGGTGGCTTTGGCTTGCGGCAGGCCGCTGCGCTCCACCCGGCCTTCGATGGGCTTGTTGCGCCTTGATTTGCGGATGCGCTCGGCGCGGCCACCGCCCCAATCGGATTGTGTGCCGTGCCCTCCGCCCGCATGACGATTGCGGGCGCGTGTCCAACCCGGCCCACGGGCCGGTTCGGCGTCATAGCCTTGAAAGCCGCCCCATGCGCCTGATGCCATGCTGCCTTCCTGGCCGGAATAAAGCCCTTGGGCGTTTAATGTGTCCACATGCTTGGCGTCCAGATCTTCGATGAAGCGCGAAGGGAGGCTGCTTTGCCATTGTCCGAATATTTGCCGATTGGCGGCAAATAAAATGATGGCGCGCTTTTTGGCGCGGGTCAGGCCCACATAGGCAAGGCGGCGTTCTTCCTCCAAAGACTCAAGCCCCCCTTCATCAATGGCGCGTTGATTGGGGAAAACCCCTTCTTCCCAGCCGGGCAGGAACACCGTATCGAATTCCAGCCCCTTGGCGGCGTGCAAGGTCATGATGGACAGCTTCTCGACGTCGGATGCTTCCTGATTTTCCATCACAAGGCTGATATGTTCCAGAAAACCGGGCAATGTATCGAAATCCCGCATGGCGCTGACCATTTCGCGCAGATTGTCCAGCCGGCCTTCGGCATCGGGGGATTTGTCTTTTTGCCACATCTCGATATAGCCGGAATCTTCCAGGATCTGTTCGGTCAGCGTTGGATGATCCAGATGATCCAGATCTTCGCGCCAGCGGCGGAAGTCTTCCAGAAACAGCGCCAGTGACCGCCGTGCTTGCGGGCGTAATTCTTCTGAATCGGTAAGCATGGCGGCGGCGCGGCTCATGGGGATGTCTTCAAGGCGGGCAAGGCGGTTGATGGCCTGCATCGCGGCAGGGCCAAGGCCACGCTTTGGCACATTCAAAATGCGTTCGAACGCCAGATCGTCATCGGGTTGCACCAGAACACGCAAATATGCCAGTGCATCTCGGATTTCCGCCCGCTCATAAAAACGCGGCCCGCCCACCACACGATAGGGAATACCCAATGTGATCATGCGTTCTTCAAATTCGCGGGTTTGAAAGCCTGCACGTACCAAAACCGCCATTTCCGCAAGAGAGTGGCCGCTTCTTTGCAGGGCTTCCACCCGGTCGCCCACGGTACGGGCCTCTTCAAGAGCATCCCACACGCCGCATATGGTGATTTTGTCTCCGCTCCCCGCATCGGTCCATAAGGTTTTGCCAAGCCGTCCGGAATTGGCGGCGATCAGGGAGGAGGCCGCCCCCAGAATATGGCCGGTGGAGCGGTAATTCTGTTCCAGACGCACAATATGGGCGCCGGGAAAATCGCTTTCAAAGCGTAGGATATTGCCCACTTCCGCGCCGCGCCATCCATAGATCGACTGGTCGTCATCCCCCACACAGCAAATGTTTCGCGGTTGGTCATCCGGGCGCTGGGCCAGCAGGCGCAGCCATAAATATTGCGCCACATTGGTGTCTTGATATTCGTCCACCAGCAACCGGCGATAGCGGTTTTGATAGCGTGTCAGAATATCCCCATGATGCTGGAAAATGGTGATCATATGTAAAAGCAGGTCGCCAAAATCGCAGGCATTGAGCACTTTCAGCCGGGCCTGATATTGCGCGTAAAGCTCCAACCCCCTGCCATCGGCGAAATTGAACCCTTCACCTTGCGGCACACGATCAGGCGTGAGCGCCTTGTTTTTCCAACGGTCGATCAACCCCGCCAGCATCCGTGCGGGCCAGCGTTTTTCATCAATATCCGCCGCTTTGATCAATTGCTTGAGCAACCGGATCTGGTCGTCGGTATCAAGAATGGTGAAGCTGGATTTCAGGCCCACCAATTCTGCATGTTCGCGCAACCAGCGTGCTGAAATGGAATGGAAGGTGCCAAGTGCCATGCCCGCGGCCGGACGGCCCAAGAGCCGCTCCACCCGTTCGCGCATTTCCCGCGCGGCCTTGTTGGTAAAGGTGACGGCCAAAACTTCGCCGGGATGGGCTTTGCCGGTGGCGATCATATGGGCGATGCGGGTTGTCAGCACCCGTGTTTTGCCGGTTCCTGCGCCGGCCAGCACCAGAACAGGGCCATCCAGCCGCTCCACAGCTTCGCGCTGGGCGGGATTTAGCCCGGAAAGCCAAGGGGCCTGTTGGGCGGGCGGTGTGGCCTTGGGGGCGGGGCCGACATCGGAAAAATCAAAGGGATCGGAATTCATGCGCCCTGTTTAATCTTTTGGCGGGGAAATGGCCACCGGATAAAGCGGGATCAGTCTTTGCCCTGGCTGTCCAGCAATGCGCGATTATAGGCCTTGAGCACATCTTCATGGTTCAGAATACCGATCACCAACCGCGAGCTGGTATCCGACAGAACCGGCAAATCGTGCTCGCCGGTGCGCTCCAGCATGCGCAGGCCGCTTTCCAGAGTGTCAGAGGCATAAATTACTGCCGGATTTGCACGCATTATTTCTGCGGCGCGCACCAGATGGTTCAGATCCGGATCAAAGGCTTCCTCGGGCAGATCGGCAAAGGAAATGATACCGGCAAGGGCACCGTTTTCATCGACAACCATCAGCTTTCCGCCGCCCTGGGCCACCAGATGCCGGCGGACTTCAAAAATGCTGGCGCTTTTTGGCACTGTGGAGAAAATTGTGCGCATGACCGCCTTTGTGCCCGTGGATTTCAACAAATGGGAGGCCTTCCCCGATTCCAGATTAAGCCCGCGTCGTTCAAGCTGGCGTAGAAAAAACGAAGGCGCATAGGCAAAATGGGTAATCATCGACGACAGGGCCGCAGCAACCATCACGGCCATGGTCACTTCATAATCGCCGGTCAGTTCAAACACGATCAGGATGGTGGACATGGGCGCCCCCAGTACCGAGGACGCAAAAGCCCCCATACCAACCACCGCATAAACGCCTGGTCCAGACGTGAAATCGGGAAACATGCTTGCGGTCACCACCCCGAAGGCCCCGCCCAGCATGGCCCCGGTAAATAAGGCGGGTGAAAAAACACCGGTGCCGAATCGCGCCGCCGTGCAAAGGGCGGTGAGGGCAATTTTGCCAAGGAACAGGGCAATCAAAAGCCCGAAGCCATAGCTGCCCTTGAGCGCGCTATCGGTGCCTTCATAGCCAACGCCGATCACTTCGGGCAGCCAGATGGCCACAATCCCCACACAAACACCGCCCACGGGGGGGAAAGCCCAATCGGGCAGGCTGGAGATATGGCGGCGCAGATCGGTGGCCCAAAAGATCGACTGCATGAAGAGGATGGCTCCCATCGCCGATAAAACCCCCAACAGGCCAAAAGCGGGGAATTCCCATAAAGATGCAATTTCCAAAGGGGGAACGGTAAAGGCGGGGAAATTGCCCAGATGAATCCGTGAAACGATGGTGCCGGCAACGCCCGCCACCACAATGGGAGCAAAGGCATGCAGGGCATAATGGCCCACCACCACTTCCAAAGCGAAGATCACCCCGGCAATGGGAGCATTGAACGAGGCGGCGACACCGCTGGCCACACCGCAACCCACCAAGGTGCGCATCACCGCAGGCGATAGATGAAGGCGTTGCGAGAAAAACGAGGCAATGGCCGCCGCCAGATGCACCACGGGGCCTTCGCGGCCCACCGACGAGCCAAAGCCCAGGGCCGTTGCATTGGACACCGCATTGGCCAAGGCAGCCCGGAAGTCCATGCGTCCATCGCGCAACGCCACCGATTCCACCACTTCCGATACCCCTTGCGGGCGGCCATCGGGCAAGAACCATTTCAGCAGCAAAGCCACCACTATGCCACCGGCCACCGGGGCCAAAAGCATGTGCCACCAAGGCAACCGGATGATCCCGGCAATCAGTTGTTCTTCGCTGGCGCCAAAGGCCAGATAGCCCCAGGCATTGATCAGCAAGCGAAAGCCGATGGCTCCATATCCCGCCAGCGTGCCGATACCGATGGCCAGCACAAACAGGATGGAATGGTCATAGCGGAGCCGGCCCAGCATTCCCATAATGGCCGCGCGCATTCGGTGGCTTGTTGATGGGCGTTGCATGATTCGCCGTTGCCTTGGTTATTTGCAGGTTCCTATCGAGCCTTCGGCGCAAATGGTGGTGCCATCGATCCATGTGGCTCCGGTGAAATCGGTTCGATAAAGATCGGCATCTTCCAGCCGCGCCCGGGTCAGATTTGCGCCGCCGAGATTGGTTTGGAACAGCCGGGCACCGCGCAGATCCGCATGGCTCAGATCCGCACCGCTCAGATCCGTCTTGGTGAAATCCGCATCGATCAGATTGGCACCGGATAAATTTACGTTTTTAAGGCTGGCAGACATGAATTTTGCCCGCCGCCCATCCAGCCCCGATAAATTGGCGCGGTCCAGTGTGGCGCGGCTAAAGCTGCTGTCGCGCACAATGCCGTTTTGAATGTCGATATCTTGAAATTGCCGCCCATTCATGAAACAGCGAGTCCATTCCACACCGGGGCGGGGCGCATCGCTGCATCCGGCAAAGGCCGGGACGGAAAGGCCCATCAGGAAGGTTGCCCATAACAAGGCAGAAAACCGCATAAGACGTATGGCAAGGAAAGGCGAGGGGCGATGATAACGGGTCAAGGGCGATCCCTTCTCATGGGTTGGTGTGCGGCTATGGAAACATCTGCTTTCGGATTGCAATATGCCTCAAGACTGCCACACAGTCCTTATGTGATAAGCGTATCGGATATGTGGCTGCAAGGATTTGGTTTTCAACGATGGTCATCAAGCCGTTAAAAGACCGCACGGATATGGACGACACAGCGTTGGATGCGCCGGAAAAAGGGGTGCGGCGCTGGCGTCTGGCGGGCTGGATAGCGGCTGGTCTGCTGGTGGTTTTGCTTGGTCTTGTGCTGATTGCCCCCGGTCTGATCGATTGGAATGCCTATAAAGACCGCTTTGAAACGATGATGAGCACGGCTTTGGGGCGGCAGGTTGTTATCGCCGGAGATTTATCCTTTCGCACCCTGCCCACGCCTGCATTGCGGGCGGCGGATGTGCGGATTGGCAATGTCCCTGATGGGCGTGCTGATTATCTGGCCAAGGCTGAACGGTTGGATGCCGTGGTGGCGTTGTTCCCTTTGCTGCGCGGTGATATCCGGATACGGCGGATCGAATTGATTGCGCCGGAGATTGCCTTGGAGCGGACGGCGGATGGTCGGGGCAACTGGCAATTGGGCGGAGAGGCGCCAAAGGAGCCGGATATCTCCGAAACCGATAGCGCCATGGCGGCCATCAGCGTGGATGATTTTGTCGTCAGAAAAGGCACGCTCAGCTTTTATGACGCGCAATCGATGCAGGAGTTCAAGGCCAGTGCTATCGAGCTTCGGCTTGTGGCAGAGTCGCTTTCCGGGCCGTTTCAGGGGCAGGCCCGGATGCAGGTGGCCGATGTGCCGCTGGACCTTTCCATAAAGGCCAGCCGTTTTGAGCGGGCGGCGCGGGTGCCAGTTTCGGTTACAATGACGGTGCGCGATGCCAAAGCCACTTTGTCGGGCTGGTTTCGCCTGCAAGATGCCGATGCCCATATGCCGCAAATGGCCTTGGCGGCAGGAATAGATGTCCCGGATCTGGCTGTTTTGCTGGGCGATATGGGCGCTATGGCGTCGCACCCGCTCCCCGTCATCGCCGGACTGGACCAACCATTCTCCCTTGAGGGGGACTTGTCGGTGGATGGCGATATCCGGCTGAGCGATCTGCGTGGAAAATTTGCCGCAACGACCTTAAGCGGTGCGCTTGAATATATCATGGAAGATGATCCGGCGCTGACCGCGACCGTGCGTGCCGACCAGATCGATCTGGACCCGTTTTTTGCCAAAGATGCGGTGGATGCGGTTGCAGCGGAAGGGGCATCCACCTTTCCGGAAAAAACGGTGAACTGGCCCGATGTGCCAAAGGATTTGGCGCTGACCCTGTCTTTGGCGGTGGATGCGGCCCATTATCGTGGTGGCATGATCAGCCGCGCCACCATGGATCTGCACAGCGAAGACGGTGTGTTGGTGATCGAACAGGCGCGGGCCAATTTGCCCGGCGCATCAAGCCTGTCTTTGAACGGGCAGCTTTCGCAAAAGGGGGAAAATCCCCAACTGGCAGGAACGTTAAAGGCATCGTCGAGCAATGTGCGTGCCGTGCTGGATTGGTTGGAGATCGCCCTTCCCATCCCAAGGGATCGGCTATCCAGCCTTGTTTTTGAAAGCGCTGTGAAGGCCACCCCCAATGACATAGCGTTTGATGATCTTAGCCTTGTGTTGGATGCCAGCCATGTGGAAGGGACGGTGCTGATGGTCTTTGGGCCGGATCAGCCTGCTCTGGAGGCGGATATCCGCGTCGATCGTTTGGCCCTTGATGATTATTTCTTGCCGCCCGCGCCTGATGCGCCGCCTTTTGACAGGGTGGATTTGTCGCGCAGGGCCAATGATATGCTGGTTGATTCCGAGAGCCTTGATCTGCGCCTGAAGCTGGCATTGGGCCGATTGAGTGCTTTTGGGCAGGATCTGCGCGATGTGCAGCTTGTTCTGGACCGGCATCTGGATGCCCTGACGGTGGAACGGGCCGCTTTTAAAAATCAGGAAGGGGCCGATTTCGGCTTTTCCGGGCGGGTGCAGGCAGGGGACGACATTCCCGGCATCGATATGCTGGTGCGGGGCAGCTTGCCGGATCTGGCCCGCGCGGTGGATGCACTGGCCGTTACATCCCCGCCATTTTTGCGCCCTGTGGGGTCTGTGACATTTGAAGGGCGCATTGCCGGTGCCTTGACCGATGTGGAGGTGGATCTTGGCGGACAGCTTGCGGGCGGGCGCCTGACAGCGCGGGGCAAGGCTGGCTCGGCTCTTGATCCAAAGGCCGGCACCCTGGATCTGGATTTGACAGTGGATCACCCGTCCCATCGGGCTTTGGCTGCGCGTTTTGGCTTTGATGCCTTGGCGCATGGTGATGCCTTGCCGGTGCATCTGGAGGCGCAGCTGTCCGGACCGGCAATGGGCCTTGATGTGGCCGGGAAGGGGCGTCTTTTGGGCGGTCAGATGGATGTGACCGGACAAATGGCGGGCCATGATGGCGGGCAAAATCTTGAACTGGATATAACGGCCACGCATCCCGAACTGGCGCAGCTGGTGCGGCAAGTGATCCCGGATTATCGGCCACGCAAGGCGGAACTGGGGCCGCTCTCCGGCCATCTGTCCGTTGCTTATGACGCGTCGTCCCACCGGCTGGGGTTGAAGATCGCGCCGTCAGAAGTGGGGCCGAGCCGCGTTTCAGGCACATTGGATGTGAAACTGGCAAAAGACCGGCCCTTTCTGACGGTAGAGCTGGATTTGGGGGCGGTGCCGCTGCCGGATTTTCTGCCCCCCGCCTCCACAGGGATCATGCCAGCCCGGAAAACCGGCACTCGCCGCTGGTCGCAAGAGCCTTTGGCCTTGGAAGGATTGCGCGGTTTTGACGGTACTTTGGCGCTTGCCGCCCAAATGATGACGCTTGATCCTTGGAGCTGGATGCGCCGGTGGTGGAAGCCCGACTGGACCAAGGGGTGCTGACCCTGGATGCCGTGACGGGTAAACTTTTCGGCGGCGATCTGTTGATGTCGGGGGCTCTGGATGTGGGGGACGTGCCGGATCTGAGCCTGACCTATGCGCTAAAGGACAGCCGCTTTGCCGATGTGCTCGAGGCGACACTCGGCCACGGGATCATTGATGGTCAGGGCTCTGTTGCGGGGGCCTTTTCCGCCAAAGGCAATAGCCAATTCGATATGGTGTCTTCTGTCAGCGGTCAAAGCCGTGTCCATATTCAAAATGGTGCGTTGATAGGGGTGGATCTTCCCGGCCTTGTGCGCGGCCTCAAGGGCGCTTCTTCCGCTAAGGGTCTGGGCGCACTTGCTTTTAATGCCTTTTCATCGGGCCAAACTCCGTTCACGGATATGACGGTGGATTTGCAAGCGCAAAAAGGCCTTGTGCAAATGGCCCCGATGCGGGCCGCTCTTGCGGCTGGGCAGATGGAAAGCCGCGCCAGTCTGGATCTTGGGGCCTGGGCGCTCTCAATGACCGGTACCTTCCGCCTTGAAGACTATCCCAAAGCGCCGCCCATCGGGTTTGATTTGGGGGGAGCCGTTTCCAACCCCACCATCGCCCTTGATACCGACCCATTGCTGCGCTGGCGGGCCGCCCAATTGGCGACATCGGTGTTCAAACGGCTGGATATTCCCGGATCGGACCTTTTGAAGGCTCCGGATGTGGTGGGCACCAAGCAGGATCGGATGTGCCGTTAAAGGAAGATGCTTTGGCAGAAACCCCGCCAAGGCCGTGACCCTAACGCCCTGCTTCATGCTTCAAGTTCTCCAGCACCAATAGGCGCAAGGCACTGGAGAGATTGGTTTCGCGCTGTTCGTCGATTTCGGTGACAAGGGCGTTGATGGAGAGCCCGCGATGATGGGCAATGCGGGTTATTTCATCCCAGAAAGCCGGCTCAAGCGAAATGCTGGTGCGGTGTCCGCGGATCAGAACAGATCGCTTGGCCGGGCTTTTTCTTGTCATGACCAAGGCTCAGTCTTTGGGGTGCACCATGTCTTTGGGGCGTACCACCCGGTCAAATTCTTCTGCCGTTACATATCCAAGGGATAGCGCCGCTTCTTTCAATGTAGACCCGGATTTATGGGCTTTTTTGGCCACTTCCGTGGCTTTGTCATAGCCGATGGTGGGGGCAAGAGCCGTCACCAGCATCAGCGATTCATTGAGCAATGTCGTGATGCGGTCTTCATTGGCTGCAATGCCAGCGACACAGCGGTCGGTGAAGGAACGCGCTCCGTCGGCCAAAAGGCGGATGGATTGCAGCAGATTATAGATCATCACCGGCTTATAGACATTCAGTTCCATATGCCCGTTGGACCCGGCAACACTCACCGCCACATGATTGCCCATCACCTGCGCGCACACCATGGTCATGGCTTCGCACTGGGTGGGGTTCACTTTGCCCGGCATGATCGACGAGCCCGGCTCGTTTTCCGGCAGGACCAGTTCGCCAAGGCCGCACCGCGGGCCAGAGCCTAGAAGGCGGATGTCATTGGCGATTTTCATCAAGGACACGGCGATGCTGTTCATGGCGCCAGAGGCTTCCACCAAGGCATCATGGGCGGCCAATGCTTCAAATTTATTCTCGGCCGTAATAAAGGGCAGACCGGTGATGGCCGCGATTTCTTGCGCCACACGCTCGGCGAAGCCGGGCTTTGAATTGATGCCGGTGCCCACAGCGGTGCCGCCCTGTGCCAGTTGATAAAGGGCAGGAAGCACGGCTTTGGCTCGACGCAGGGATTGCTTGATTTGATGCACATAGCCGGAGAATTCCTGACCCAGCGTCAGGGGCGTGGCATCTTGCAAATGGGTGCGGCCGATCTTGACGATGTCTTTGAAGGCATCGGCTTTTTGCTCCAGCGCTTTTAAAAGATGCTCCAAAGACGGGATCAGGCGGTGATGGATTTCTTCCACCGCCGCCACATGCATGGCCGTGGGGAAGGTATCGTTGGAGCTTTGCGAGCGGTTGCAATGATCATTGGGATGCACCGGATCCTTTGATCCCAGTTCGCCACCCAGAATTTCAATGGCGCGATTGGCGATCACCTCATTGGCATTCATATTGGATTGGGTGCCCGATCCGGTTTGCCACACCACCAGCGGAAAATGATTGTTGAGCTTGCCGTCGATCACTTCCTGCGCCGCTTGGTCGATGGCTTTGCCGATGCGGCTATCCAGATTGTCCAGCGCCATATTGGCCCGCGCCGCGCCTTGCTTCACAATGCCCAGGGCGCGCACCACCGGCAGCGGCATGGTTTCGCCACCAATGGGGAAATTGATCAAGGAGCGTTGGGTTTGCGCACCCCAATAGCGGTCGGCGGGAACGTCCAGTTTTCCAAAGCTATCGCGCTCGGTGCGCACACCATTCTTGGACATATCTTATCTCCTGCAACGAGTCTTGTGACGGCCAAGGGTATCGGCCCGGCACTGCCGTTCCGTTCTGGCCGAATGATGGGGCAGATCAGGTTTTCTTGCGAAAGGCATCCAAAGCGACGACTTTGCTATCGTCATTGGTGGTGCCATCATCGCCGTGACTGGTGTCCTGTGCATCGGATTCCGGCTCGGCAGAGACAGTATCCAGCGCAACGGGTTCGTCCTCGGTGCTGGTGCCGCTTGCATCCTCGTCTTGAAACTGTAAGGCAAACTGCACGGAAGGATCGACAAAGCCGACCACCGCATTGAACGGGATCACCAGCCGTTCCGGCTTATGATTGAAGGACAGGCCGATTACAAAATGATCGTCAGCCACTTCCAGCCCCCAAAAGCGATGCTGCACAACGATGGTCATATCATCGGGATAGCGCTTTTTCAGATGCTCGGGGATGATAACGCCAGGGGCGCGTGTACGGAAAGCGATATAGAAATGATGGGCGCCGGGAAGCCCCTCGCGCATGACACGACGCAATATTTCGCGCACGACGCCGCGCAACGCATCTTGCACCATTTCATCATAGTTGAATTGAGATTCGGACATGGATGCAATCTTGACCTGTGCCTTTTAAGGAAAAAACGGGCCGACAATCGGACTCGACGTCCTTATAGTCCTTCATATCTGTACTGGCCAGCCGGTTTAAAGGGCTGGGGTCGCAATCTTGGGGAATGCGGCTTTTCCTCGGCGCATGATTGTTTTTGGAGTGGGTTATATAAATGGCTGATTTTTATCGTTTTTTCGCAAGAATTATTGTGCTGGCCGGTGTTATTTTCCCGATTGCAGCTTTTTCCCAGACCCGGCCTTTGGATGCGCCTTCCCCTGATCTTGCCTTTCCCCATGAGCGGAATGCTTTTGGACTTGCGCCCGACCCTGCCATCCATTGGGGGCGGCTGGATACGGGCCTGCGCTATGCCATCATGGAGAACAAAACGCCGCGCGATCAGGCCAGCTTGCAATTGCGTGTGGATGTGGGATCGCTGGATGAAGTGCCGGAACTTGGCGGGATTGCGCATTTTCTTGAACATCTGGCGTTTCAGAAAACCATCCGCCGCCCCGATGAAGGATTGTTCACAGAACTGGAGCGTTTGGGCCTGCAATCGGGGGCCGACAGCAATGCCACCACCGGGCTGGAGGCGACCACATATTATCTGACTGTGCCCGGCTCCGGGATCGACCGCATCTCCCGCGCCTTGGATATTTTCCGCGACATTTCCGATGGTCTGTTGCTGACAGAAGAGGATGTGGAGCAAGAACGGGATGTGGTGACAAGCGAATTGGTGTCGCGCGATAGCAGTGCGGCGCAATCTTCAAAAATCCGGATGCGCTTTTTGACACCCGGTGCAAAAGCGGCTGAACAATGGCCCGCTGGCACGCGAGAGAGCCTTCATGTCATCAGCCGTGAGGATCTTCTGGCATTTTATCAGGCTCATTACCGGCCTGAGAAAATGCTGTTGGTGCTGGTGGGGGATTTTGATGCCGAAGCGGTGGAAGCGGAAGTGCGCGCCCGCTTTGCCGATTTTAAAGGCGCGGGCGTGGCGGCCCCGGATGTGAGTGAAGAACGGACCGCATCTTTGCCGCAGGCCCCGCGCGCTCTGAGCCATGTGGAAGAAAGCCTGCGTCCTTCTATTGCCGTATATTTTGAACAGCCAGCAAAGAGCATTGCCAGCCAATCCCTTGGCTATAGCGGTGCCTATCGGCTGCAAAAGGCCGATGAAGATACACGGCGGGCCGTTTTGAAGCGCGGATTGGCGCTGGATTTTGCCATGGGGGCCTATCGCCGCCGTTTGCAAGATCTGATGTTTGCCGATGATGCGGGGTTCAGCTCTGGCGGGCCGTTTGGCGACCATATCCCCCGTGCCGCCTATTTTGCGGGCTTGCAATTCACCCCGGTTGGCGATGATTGGCGCACCGCCCTTCATGTGGCACGGCGTGAACTGGATCGGTTGCTGGCCTTTGGCATTACAGAGCAAGAACTGGATCTGATGCGCCGGAGCCAGATCACAAGTTTAAAAGCCAGCGTAGATCGGGCCGATACCCGCAGTTCGGGCGCATTGGCATCGAATATCCTTCGGTCAACGGCGGCGCATTTCGTGGTGCGGCATCCGTCTGCGCTGTTGGCGGATTTGATGGATGTGGTGGATCAGCTCAGCCTTGAGGATGTGAAGGCAGCATTAAAGGATCGTTATGAAGGCAAGGCTCCGGCCATTTTCGTGCGCTTGCAAAACAGCGATGAGCCGGTGAGCGAAGCGGAGATTTTGGCCGAATGGGCGGCGGCAGGGGAAACGTTATTGCAGCCGTGGCAACCTTCTGACGACAAGGCCTTTGCCTATCAGGTGTTTGGCGAGCCCGGCCAGATCGTTTCGCAAGAACATATCGAGGATTTTGATTTCGAACGCCTGACCTTTGCCAATCATGTGGTGGCGCAGATCAAGGACAGCGATCTGGAACGCAATACCGTGCGCTTTTCGATCCGGCTGGGCAATGGCCTGTCCGCTTTTGCGCCCGATGAAGCGGGATTGATGGCCAAAGCCGGTCAATGGGCCACATTGGGGGGGCTTGGGGCCCATGATTTTCAGGAATTGTCGCGGTTGTTTGCCGATAAAAACATGTCGGTGCAATTGTCTATCGATGGGGGCGGGGTGCGGATTTTAGGGGCCGCCATGCGCGCGGATCTGCCCATTGCCTTGCAATATGCCGCAGCGCTATTGACCGATCCGGCGTTCCGGCCCGATGCGGTGCCGCTTTACGAGCGCTCCATGATGCAGCTTTTCGCCGGGCTGCGTGCCAGCCCGCAATCGGTTCTGCGCGCCGAAGGGGTGCCGTTTATCTTTTCGGGCGACCAGCGCCGCGTGGGCTTTCCCGCCGATCTGGAGGCGGCGCTTGCGCCAGATCGGGAAACGGTGGTGAAGCGCCTGACCCCCTTATTGGCCCATGAATTTCTGGAAGTTTCTTTGGTGGGGGACATCCGGGTTTTGGAAGCGCAAACGCTGTTGGCCAATACATTGGGGGCGTTGCCAGAGCGGGCCGCCGAGCCGGAATTGGCCGGCTCCATTCTCCCCCGGTTTGCGGCCAATGGGGCCAAAGCTGCCTTCACCTATGATGGCCATGATGCGGGGTCGCGGGTGTCGCTTTACTGGCCGGTACGGGACGGTGTGGAGCGCCCCAAGGCTTTGGCGCTGCATTTGATGACCAGCGTGCTTGATATTTTGGCGCGGGAAGATGTGCGCGAGGCCGGTGGATTGTCTTATTCGCCGCAAGCCTCATGGCAATTGGATTCGTCCTTGGGATATCGCGGGCTGATCGCGTTGTCCGCTGATAGCGATAGCGCCCGCAGCCATGAGGTGGTGGAGGCGCTTTCGGCTTTGCTGGAAAGGGTAGCGCAAACAGCCCCCAGTGACGATCTGCTGGAACGCGCCCGCCAGCCGGTGATGGAACAGCTTGGCCGTTGGCGCGATAGCAATCAGGGCTGGTTGTTCGGCATGCTGGAAGGGCTGTCGCATGCCCCCGAGCGGTTAAAGCGTTACCGCACGGTGGAAGCGGATTATCGGGCCGTCACCGCAAAGCAGGTGCAGGATGCGGCCATTTGGCTTTTGAAAACCGGTGCCCCCATTGAAATCGTGGTGAGCCCCATAAGCATAGAGGACGACGCCACAAAAGAGGCAAAGGCACCAGATTCGCCCTGATGAAAGCACAGGGCGGATAAAGAGAGCCGATATATGGGACTGCGGGAAGTGGAGGGCTTTTTGTTGCCCGGTGCCCTCCGAACCGCGGGAATGCTTCTGTTACCCGGTGCACCCCTAAATACCGTGCTGATTGCTCTGCAATCTTGACCGCTAGGTCTTAATTACGCTGCAACAGCAAATGCCTCGTTATCATTGGCATTTGTGAATATGGCCCATCACGGTGGTACCATGCCGAGCAGAAAGTATCGTCTTTGAGCACATGTCGATCCTATTTCGCCCCCATCAGCAGCGGTCGCTTCCCCGGCCTATATGCTTTATGGGCTTCAATCGCTGATGGTGGAGGCGCCGGGTACCGCCCCCGGGTCCATAATGCCTATTTCACGCACCGTTTACTGCCATAGTCGGTTGCCCGACAGCGCCTATATAAGCATTTTTGGCGAAGGTTTAAAGAGGCTTGCGTTTATCAATGCACAAAGGCCCAATGGCAGGCATGATAAAGGGGCGAAAAGCCTATGTGATGGCGGAAAAGGAAAGCTCTTATGGATCAGCTGGCAGCATTGCGGGTGTTTTTGAAGGTTGCAGAAAAAGGCAGCTTTTCCATGGCTGCGCGCAGCCTGAACCTGTCCAAATCCGCCGTATCGAAGCTGATTTCGGCCTTGGAGGATCATTTGGGGGCGCGGTTGTTTTATCGCACCACACGGCAGGTGAGCCTGACGGAAGAAGGGCGCGCTTATGTGCAACGGGCGACGCGGATTCTGGAGGATCTGGCGGATGCGGACAATGCGGTGTCCAGTCTTAATGCGGAACCGCGTGGCACATTGCGTATAAGTTGTGCTCTGGATTTCGGGCTTCGCCATGTGGCCCCGGCCTTGCCGGAATTTCTGGGCCAGTATCCCGATTTGAAGATAGATGTGGATTTTAACGATCGATTCGTTGATCTGGTAGAAGAAGGCTATGATCTGGCTTTGCGCATTGGCAGCTTATCGGATTCCAGCCTGATTGCCCGCAAGATTGCCGTGGCGCGAATGGTGGTGGCGGCCAGCCCTGCCTATTTGGCACGCTATGGCACACCGCTCAGTCCTGCGGATTTGGCCGACCATGATTGTCTTTTATATCGCGGGCGCAACAATTCTGGTGAGTGGACCTTTACCGGCCCCGATGGGCAAAGCCAGTCGGTGCGGGTGTCCGGCCCGATGCGGGCCAATAATGGGGATGCGTTGAAAGAAACCGCGCGCCATGGACTGGGGATCGTGGCCATTCCCGATTTTCTTTTGGGTGCGGATCTGGAGCAAGAGGGCCTTGTGGAGATCCTGAGAGATTATCAGCAAGCCCTTTTGCCGGTGCAGTCAATTTATCCGCCCAACCGGCATCTTTCCACCAAGGTGCGGCGCTTTATCGATTATCTGGCGCAACGCTTCTCGACAAGGCCCGGCTGGGGTAATGGGACGGATCATATCGTCCATAAATCCTGAGCGGCGTCATTTCCGAGCTTATGGTCCAAAATATATGAAAGGGCGCTGCCGCTTGTTGGGAAAGATGCAGCGCCCTTTTTTTCTTATGCGTGATTTTCGTGGCTATCCCTGCGGATGGCTTCAAGGAAGCTGTCGATTTTGTTCGACAAGGTTTCTGTCAGCGTGAACACATCGCCAGCCAGTTGCCGCACATCGGACATGGAGCCGCCGATATTGCCTGCCGACAAGGATACTTCGGCAATATTGGACGAGACATCCTCGCTGCGGCCCGCCGCTTCTGTCACGGCGCGGGTGATTTCGTTGATGGCCTGTGCCTGTTCGTCGATCATCGAGGTGATCTCGTCGGAAATGGTGCTGACCCGTGTGATGGTGGCATCCAGCCGCTCATTGGCGCTCACCGCTTCCTGAGTGGCGGACTGGACAGAAGAAATCTGGCTGGCAATTTCCTTGGTGGCTTGTGCCGTTTGCCCCGCAAGCTTTCACCTCATTGGCAACCACGGCAAAGCCCCGCCCTGCCTCGCCCGCCCGCGCCGCTTCAATGGTGGCATTCAAGGCCAGCAGATTGGTTTGCCCGGCGATATCATCGATCAGCTTGACCACATGGCCGATTTTTTCCACATAGCCTGCAAGGCTGTCGATCACTTCGCCGGCGGCTTTTGCTTCCTTGGATGCTTCGCCCGATGCGCCGGACGAGCGTTGTACCTGTTCGTTCATCTGCTGCACCGAGGCAGAGAGTTCTTCGGCGGCCGCGGCTGCGGTGCGCACATTGTCGGCGCTGCTGTCGGCGGCATTGGAAACGGTGGTGCTGGATTCACTCATGGCCTCGATGGCGGTGCTTACTTCGCTGGCATTGTTGCGCATCCGCTGGACGGCATCGGTCACGCTTTTCAGCGTGCTCACCACTTCTTGCTCGAAGTTTTTACCATGCTCTTCCAAAAGCGCTTCGGCACTTTCGCGCACCATTTCATGATTGGTGGACGACATGATCTCGTTCATCAAAAAATTGTGCCGGTTGAGCGCCACCACGGCCTTGGCGCGGTCTTCGCGGTTCTCGATTCCTTCGATCACATATGTGATGAACATGTCATAGACGGTGGCATAAGCGGGAAGATAGAATTTTGGGCTCAACCCGATGCGGTGCATATAAGCGCCGCGCTCGGAAATGACCTGCCCATAGCGGCGATCCATTGGCGCGGTGAACATATAGTGCCAAAATTCCACCTGCCGCTTTTTGATCTGCTCCAACCGTGATGTATCGATGGCGTTTTGCGCTTCTTTATGGATCAGAAGATTGTCGAAGAATGCTTGCAATATGGAGTCGATATTCGGCTCGATGACTGGCCATAAAAGGCACAGCTCGTCGCGGAGCTTGCCTCCCGCGGCAAAATTCTGGATGCGGCTATTCATTTCGAGCTTGAACGTGATATCGCTCAGCTCTTCCAGAATTCCGGTTTTTGTTTTAACACTCAGGCTTGTTTCGCTCATGGTACCCCCGACGCCCGTTTAGGCTGTATTGTCTCTTGCTAAAGCACTATCGAACCACAGAGTTAAAAGGCCCTTAAAATTTGAACGATCTCTGAATGCTTTGGTGGATTGTGATCGGAAACATTTGCAGTCCTGAATAGAAGAACGGTAATATTTTCGATGAAACAGTATCTTGACTTGTTGCGCCATGTTCGAACGCAAGGCACGTTCAAACAAGACCGCACAGGAACGGGGACCTACTCGGTTTTCGGGCATCAGATGCGCTTCGATCTGGAGCAGGGCTTTCCGCTTCTCACCACGAAAAAACTGCATTTGCGGTCAATTATCTACGAGCTTTTGTGGTTTTTACGCGGCGACACCAATATCCGCTGGTTGCAAGAAAACAAAGTCCGCATCTGGGATGAATGGGCCGATGAAAAGGGCGAGCTTGGCCCGGTTTATGGCAAGCAATGGCGGGCATGGGAAACGGCGGATGGCCGGGTGATCGACCAGATATCCAATGTGGTCGAGGCCATCAAGAAAACCCCCGATAGCCGGCGGTTGATCGTATCGGCATGGAATGTGGCGGATGTGGATCACATGGCTTTGCCGCCTTGCCATTGCCTGTTTCAATTCTATGTGGCCGATGGGCGTTTATCGTGCCAGCTTTACCAGCGGTCGGCGGATATTTTTTTGGGTGTGCCGTTCAATATTGCCTCTTATGCGTTGCTGACCATGATGATGGCCCAAGAAACGGGGCTGCGTCCGGGGGATTTTGTCCATAGCTTTGGCGATGCGCATCTTTATAGCAATCATGTGGAACAGGCGGATCTGCAGCTTGGCCGGACGCCGCGCCTTTTGCCGAAGATGATCCTCAATCCGCAGCGCACATCCCTCCAGGCATTTCAATATGAAGATTTTCGCCTTGAGGATTATGACCCCCATCCGCATATCAAGGCCCCCGTTGCCGTTTAAAGGCCGCGAACTATTTCTGTCTTTGATCGTTTCTGCTTTGCGGCAGGAATAATCAGGCAGAGGTGCAGCAATGACCAAGAGCGGGCAGACTTATGAGTCTTTAAAGGCAACATTGGACGAATGGGAAGCCGAACTGGAAAAGATGGAGGCGAAAGCCCGCAAATTCCGAGCGGAAAAGCAGGCGGAATTTGATTCCTATGTCAAGCAGGCGCGTTCCCAGCGCGACGAGGCCCATGACCGGATCAGCAAGCTGCAAAAAGCCAGCGAGCATGCCATGGGCGATATTCGCAAAGGGGCGGAAAAAGCGCTTGATGATTTAAATGACGCCATGAAACGCGCCAGAGCCCATTATCGCTAGGGCCAGTTTTTACGCGTCTTTTCGTTGATCGCTCTTTCTATCCCAACCGCCTCTGTATTTTCCGATATTGATTTGGGCGGAGGCGGGCGGTTGGGTGTGCGCGCACGCACTCTGTTGAGTCAAGGAGCTGTCGTCGCTTCGGATGCCATTTTGGTGCTTTCATGCTGGCGTAAAAAATCCAGAATAGCCGCATTGCCACGCGGCTCAAACAGATCCCAGCCATGTCCCGCCCCATCAAATAACAGGCGGGTGATATTGTCGCCGCCCGCCGCCATCAGGCGTTCGGATTGATGCTGCGGTACGGTGGCATCTTCGGTGCCGTGAATAATCAGCACCGGCTCTTCCACATCTTGAATGCGGGCGATGGAATCGAAGCGGTCCGTCAAAATCGCATCGACGAACCATTTGGGGAACTGGTCGTAACCCATTTCTGCGATAGAGGCGAAAGGGGCTGCCAAAACAACAGAGGCAACGGCGCGATCTGCCGCCAAAGGAACGGCGGTGCCGGTGCCCAGCGAATAGCCGTAAACATGCACGCTCGGGGACGGAATACCGCGATCTTCCAGCCAGTCCAGCCCGGCTTTGGCGTCGATCAGGAAGCATCATCGGATAAAGCCCCCGGATTGCCGCCATAACCGCGATATTCCAGCATCAAAACGCCATAGCCCGCTTCTACCAAAGGTGCGGTTCCGCGCGTATATTTGCCGATGCTTTTGGAATTGCCGTGCAGATAAAGGATGGTTTCTTCACCCGCAAGTGGCGCATGCCACCACGCATTCAAGGCCAGTCCGTCGGGCGTTTCGATACTGACGGTTTCAACGGGAAAAGGCACCAAAGACGCATCCGGTCTGTCGGGCGAAGGATTGAAGATGCGGTCCTTATAATAAACATGAAGCCCATAACCGGAAGCGCCGGTGAGCAATAACAGGGCGACAAGCGCAATGGACAGGCGTTTGATCATCTTCAACTCCGGCTTTATAGGATGTGGCACGGATATAATGGCACCAGACCAGCAAAGCAGGAACCTCCTTTTATGGCAAGACTATCACTGATTGTGGCCGCTGCCGAAAATGGCGTGATCGGCATGAAAGGAGAGATGCCTTGGCACCTGCCCGCTGATTTGCGGTATTTTCGCAAGATCACTTTGGGGCATACGGTTCTGATGGGCCGTAAAACCTATGAATCCATTGGCAAGCCTTTGCCCAAGCGCCGCAATATTGTCATCACCCGTCAGGAAAACTGGCACGCCGAGGGGGTTGAGGTGGCGTCTTCGGTGGATGAGGCCATCCGCATGGCCGGATCGGATGAGGAAATTATGGTGATCGGTGGCGGCGAGATTTACAGGCAAAGCCTGCCCAGCGCCGATCGGGTGTATTTGACCCGTGTGCATCTGGAGGTGGCGGGCGATACGTATTTTCCCGAACTCTCCAAAGATCAGTGGCGTGAAGTTTCTTGTATGGACCATCCCGCCGAAGGAGACGCGCCTGCCTATTCGTTGCGGATGTTGGACCGTGTCTGAGCGTTGTCGATAAGATGTCGGTCCAGTTCTTGGATGGCGTCCAACAGAACCTCTTTGGAGTTCCAAGGCAGGAAATGGTTTTGTCCATCCAGACGCGCCAATGTAAAGGACGCGTCTTCGGGAAGCGTCTTGCGCATATAATCCACATTGGCATAGGGGACCAGATCGTCTTCGGTGCCATGCACCATGATGATGGGCAGGCGCATCTGCGCGATCCCTTGGGATAGTTCCACCAGCTCGTCTTCAAGGGCGATCAGTTCCCGATTGGCATTGCGCATGGCCCGCGGCAAGGCCCAGGACAGCAGGAAGCTGTCGCCGAGATGCTGGATGGCATAGACTTTTTCCAGATCGGGATCGAATGCCCCCGCCGCCAATACCAGCCCGCCCACCAGATCGGGATAATCCATGGCAGCGCGCACGACCACCGGTCCTCCCAGGCTATGGCCCATCAGGATTGGTTTCAGGCCATTCTCCGGCGTCAGAAATGAGCGGAGGGCCGCAGCCTGTTGCGCAAGGGAGGTCACAACCCCTTCCGGTCCGCTTTCGCCAAAGCCGGGGCGGTCAATGGCGATGAAATGAAAGCTGTCGCCCGCCATGGCCATGAAATCCCGCCACCCTTCGGCAGAGCCGGGCGTGCCATGGACCAATATCACGGTGCGCGCGTTTGAGGGGCCTTGGGTATAAGCGGCGATCTGTGTGGATTCGTCGGGGCCGATGGGGGCATCGACAGACAGGCGGGTTACGTCCCATATGCCGTGGTTGTCACGCAGGCCAGAAGGTGGCCCGACACAGGCATAAAGGCCGCCCATAATCACAGCCAGACCGGCGAAGGTGATAAGGACGCGACCGATTTTCATGAAGCAACCTCTAGGACTGAACGGG
Source organism: Iodidimonas gelatinilytica (assembly GCF_008579125.1). Lineage (NCBI taxonomy): Bacteria > Pseudomonadati > Pseudomonadota > Alphaproteobacteria > Iodidimonadales > Iodidimonadaceae > Iodidimonas > Iodidimonas gelatinilytica. The sequence goes on from NZ_BKCL01000007.1 coordinate 89,721, forward strand.
GTGTAAAGCCGATTCGGTGGGGCGGGGGTGATAGACATTCCCCGGACCTAAAAGCCCTTGAGCGGTCAAATAGTCAAGATGAGCCTGTACCGATTGTTGCGCCGCCTGAACAAGGCGCGGGGTCAGGCCCGTATAAATTTGCGAGACAATTTCAGCGGGCGTGCGGCAGCCTTTTTGCAGACAGGCGATAATCTGTTGTTCCCGGCAATGGCGATGCTCGATCAACTGACGGACATAGTGATGCGGATTGTCGATTTTCGGGCCGTGGCTGGGCAGATACAGCCGATCCTCACGGGTCAGCAGGGCCTCCAGTGAGTTCAGATAATGCTCCAGATTGCCCAAAGGCGGCGAGATGACGGTGGTGGACCAGCCCATCACCTGGTCGCCGGAAAATAAAATACGCTCTTGTTCAAGGGCGTAACATAAATGGTTGGGAAAATGCCCCGGCGTGTGAACGGCGCGGATTACCCGCCCATCAATGGTGATGCTGTCTTGATCCGTCAGTTCCCGGTCCGGCGCAAAGGCCAGATCCACGTCTTCTGTGGTCAGGGCGGCAATGGCGGCGTCGATGGGGCGATGGCCCATCACCGGTGCGCCGGTAAGCTGTGACAAGGCTGCTGCTGCCGGAGAATGGTCCTGATGGCTGTGGGTCACCAAAATGGCGCGCACGGGGCGCCCTGCCACCGCTTTCATCAAGGCATCGATATGGCTGTCCAACAAGGGGCCGGGGTCGATGATCGCCAGTTCGGTTTCGCCCACCAGAAAACTGTTGGTGCCCCGAAAGGTGTAATCCTTGGGGTTTTGGGCAAGCACCTGCACGATGCCCCGGGCAATGGGGTGGGGTGCTTCATAAGGCGCATCGAAATTACAATTGAAATCAGGCGGCACGTGGGTTTCCGGTTCTGTGACAGCGGGACAAAATGCATATATGACGCGGCAAAACGCCAATGTGGGTTAAGCGGCCATAGGGTCTCGATATATAAAGCACTCAACCGATGAGAAACATTGGTGGGGGGATCACAACTGCTGAACAGGGGTTCACAAATATGTCAGCATGAGAGTATCAAGGCGGGGCTATAGCTTTGGGGAGGGATTGCCCAAGACCTATGAAAGGCGCGCGCAATCCCCATTTGTATTTGGGAGTGTACTATGAAGCGGATTTTATTGCTGGGTGCAGGCAAGATCGGTGAAATGATCACGGTGATGCTGGCGCAAACCGGCGATTATCATGTGCGTGTGGGCGATCGGGACGAGGCCGCTTTTGCGCGCATTGTGCAATCCGATCGCGTTGAAACGCAGGTGGTGGATGCCAGCGACCATGACAGCCTGATAAGCGCCATGCAGGGCTGTTTTGCGGTTCTGTCGGCCATGCCGTTCCATCTCAATCCCGGCATTGGCAAGGCGGCAAAAGAAGCGGGCTGCCATTATCTGGATCTCACAGAAGATGTGGCCAGCACCCGTGCCATCAAGGCGCTGTCGGAAAATGCCGAAACCGCGTTCATTCCCCAATGCGGGCTGGCACCGGGCTTTATTTCCATCGTTGCCGCCGATCTGGCCGGTCGCTTTGACAGCCTGCACAATGTGCATATGCGCGTTGGCGCTTTGCCGAAATATCCCACCAATGCGTTGAAATATAATCTCACCTGGTCCACCGACGGGCTGATCAACGAATATTGCAATCCATGCGATGCGGTTGTCGGCGGTGTGCTCAAAGAAGTGCCGCCCTTGGAAGAAATCGAGCATTTCTCGTTGGATGGTATCACCTATGAAGCCTTCAATACTTCGGGCGGGCTTGGCACTTTGGCGGAAACGCTGGCAGGAAAGGTGAATAACCTCAATTATCGCACGGTACGTTATCCGGGCCACCGCGATATCGTGAAAATGCTGCTGCAGGATTTGCGTCTGGCCGAAAAACCGGACTTGATGAAGGATATTTTCGAGCATGCCATCCCGTTGACCATGCAGGATGTGGTGCTGATTTTCGTCACCGTATCGGGCTATCGCAATGGGCGATTCATGCAGGAAAGCCATGCCCAGAAGGTTTATGCCCATGAACTGGATGGCCGCATGTGGAGCGGTATTCAGATCACCACATCGGCGGGCATCTGTGCCGTTCTGGATCTGTTGGCCACTGGCGCGATTGCCCAGAAAGGCTTTGTGCGGCAAGAAGATATCTCGCTGGATATGTTCTTGGAGAACCGTTTCGGGCGGCATTATGCGCTGGCGCAACCCAATGTGGCAGATATGACGCCGGGAGCTGCGGGCCGGGCTGCGGAATAAGCCGCCATGACCGCTTTGGGAACAGGTCTTTCAAAAAGCGCTCCGCCCATGACCGGCGCCGGTGTTCTTGTGGAGTCGCTGGTAGAGGCCGGGGCCAGAATGGCTTTCGGCGTGCCGGGCGAAAGTTATCTGGCGGTGCTGGATGCGCTCCATGATGTGCGGGATCGCTTGCCGTTCATCACCTGTCGCCATGAAGCCTCTGCCGCCAATATGGCGGAGGCTTATGGGAAGCTCACCGGCGACCCCGGCTTGGCGCTTGTAACCCGCGGGCCGGGGGCGACCCATGCCAGCATCGGGCTGCATACGGCGTTTCAGGATTCGACGCCGATGCTGTTGTTCATCGGGCAAGTGGCACGCTCGATGATCGACCGGGAAGCCTTTCAGGAAATTGATTATCGCAAATTCCTGTCGGAACTGACCAAATGGACCGGCGAAGTGGGAACGCCCGACCGGATGGCGGAATATCTGGGCCATGCCTGGTCCACCGCCACGGCGGGGCGGCAAGGGCCGGTGGCGCTGGCTTTGCCTGAAGATGTTCTCAGCGCTTCGACCAGCCGTCAGCCCGGCCGCGCGCATAAGCCGGTGCAGGCGCATCCGGCAAAAGAAGATGTGGTGGCGGTGGCAAAGGCCATTTCGGCGGCAAAACAGCCGCTTCTCCTGATCGGTGGCGGTCCGTGGAGCGCGGATCAATCCAAAGCCCTTCAGGCATTTGCGGAACGCCATCATCTGCCATTGCCACGTCATTCCGCTGCCAGTCTTTGATCGATAATCGCTCGCCAGCTTATGCCGGACATATGGGGATCGGGGCCAATCCGGCGCTGGTCAACCGCATGAAGGCTGCGGATCTGTTGCTGGTGATCGGCCCGCGTTTGGGGGAGATGACGACCCATGGTTATCATCGCCTCGATGTGCCTGTACCGCACCAACGTCTTGTGCATGTGCATGCCGGGGCCGAGGAATTGGGCCGAGTTTATCAAGCGGATCATGCCATCAATGCCGCCCCCGGCCTGTTTGCAAAAGCCTTGTCGGAAGAAGGGGTGTCGGGCGATTGGGCCGATTGGTGCGGTGGTGCCGCAGCAGAGGAAAGCGGATGGCGCAGCCTGTTGCCAATCCCGGCGCGGTGCAGCTTGGGGCGCTCTATCACAGCTTGCGGGCGGCCCTTCCCGATGAGGCGATCATCACCAATGGTGCGGGAAATTATGCAGCGTTCCTGCACCGCTTTTTTGAATATCGCGGCTTTAGAACCCAGCTTGCACCCACATCGGGAGCCATGGGTTATGGGGTGCCAGCGGGCATCGCGGCGAGTCTGGCCGCGCCGGACCGTCCGGTGGTGGCTGTGGCCGGGGACGGCTGCTTTTTGATGAGCGGCAACGAACTGGCCACCGCTGTGCGCTATAATGCGAAAACGGTGTTTTTGGTGCTCAATAACGGCATGTACGGCACCATCCGCATGCATCAGGAACGCACCTATCCCCAAAGGGTCAGCGGAACCGATCTTACGAATCCCGATTTTGTCGCCTATGCCAAATCCTTCGGGATGGAGGCATGGCGGGTGGATTCGTCCGATCAATTCGAACCGGCTTTGGGCCGTGCCTTGGCCACCGATGGCCCGGCTCTCATTGAAATCATTGTGGACCGTGAAGCAATCAGTCCCACTGCAACTTTAAGCGGCCTTGGCGCATAAAGGCGTTGTCCGGCCCGACATATATAATCTCAGGAGTATTCCTATGACGTCTCAAGATTTGCTGACCGCCCTTCATTTGGACCCGACGCATTTTGCCAAAGGCGAACTGGCCGTGACCAGCCCCATCGACGGGGCCGTTTTGGGCCATGTGGACCTTGATAGCCCGCAAACAGTTTCGGCCAAGATCGGCAAGGCTACGGACGCATTTGCAAGCTGGCGCGCCGTGCCGGGGCCGCAACGTGGTGAACTGGTGCGGCTTTTGGGTGAAGAACTGCGCGATCATAAAGAAGCGCTGGGCCGCCTTGTCAGTGCCGAATGCGGCAAAATCCTTGAAGAAGGCAAGGGCGAAGTTCAGGAAATGATCGATATTTGCGATTTCGCTGTCGGTCTGTCGCGTCAGCTTTATGGCCTGACCATCGCGTCCGAACGCCCCGGCCACGCCATGCGTGAAACATGGCAGCCCCTTGGCCCTGTCGGGGTGATTTCCGCTTTCAATTTCCCGGTGGCCGTATGGTCGTGGAACACCGCCCTTGCCTTGGTTTGCGGCGATCCGGTGATCTGGAAACCATCAGAGAAAACGCCGCTCACCGCCCTTGCCTGTCAGGCTCTGTTTGAACGTGCCGTAAAGCGGTTTGGCGCGGCACCGGAAGGCTTGTCGCAAGTGATCATTGGTGCTGCAGATGTCGGGGAAGCCATGGTGGATGATCCGCGCCTGCCGCTGATTTCCGCCACCGGCTCATGCGCCATGGGCCGCAAAGTGGGGCCGCGTGTGGCCGCCCGCTTTGGCCGCTGCCTTTTGGAACTGGGCGGCAATAATGCCATCATCGTTACCCCTTCTGCCGACCTAGATCTGGCGGTGCGCGGCATTGTATTCGGGGCCGTGGGCACAGCCGGTCAGCGCTGCACCTCTACGCGCCGGTTGATCGTGCATGAAAGCGTTTATGACACGTTGATGCCGCGTCTTAAAAAGGCCTATGACGCCGTCACGGTGGGCAATCCCCTTGAAGGGGCGCTTGTGGGGCCATTGATCGACAAAGCATCCTTCGATGGCATGGAAAGGGCGTTGGAAAAAGCCCGCAAGGAAGGCGGTACCGTGCATGGTGGCGGACGGGTTTTGGAAGATAAATACCCCAATGCCTATTATGCCCGTCCGGCGCTGGTGGATATGCCCAAGCAAGCCGGGGTGATGGTGGAAGAAACCTTCGCGCCGATTCTTTATGTGGTGACATATAGCACGCTGGATGAAGCCATTGCCTTGCAAAATGGTGTGCCGCAGGGCTTGTCCTCTGCCATCTTCACCAATGATGTGCGCGAAGCCGAGCGTTATTTGTCGGCCACCGGTTCCGATTGCGGCATAGCCAATGTGAATATCGGGACGTCCGGCGCGGAAATCGGCGGTGCATTCGGTGGTGAAAAAGACACCGGCGGTGGCCGCGAATCCGGCTCCGATGCGTGGAAGGTCTATATGCGCCGCCAAACCTCTACGGTGAATTATTCCACGGATCTGCCTTTGGCGCAGGGGATCAAATTCGATATTTAAGGACGCATAGACATGGGGGTGCGGGACGGCTTTATTTTGGCTCTGTTTGTGGTTTTGGCCTTTGGCCTTGCCGCATGTAATGGTGCCGGGTCGAACCCGCCCCCCGTGCAACGACTTGAAGATATCCGGCTTTCTGCCTGGCAAAATAGCGGCGTAACCAAAGTCTGCTTGCCGCCCGTTCCGATCGTGGAAATGGCGGTGATCGATCTCAATACCATCACCTTCCAGCTTGCCGATAATAGCCGGTGGCGCAATGATTTGCCGCAGGTCTGTCCCGGCCTTATGATGAGTGAAGCCTTCGATATTCGCGCCAAAGCGGAGACGCTGTGCCGCACCGATATGGTTCAGGTCAAAAGCCCTGATGGCCCCGGCGCTTTGTGCGGGCTTGGGCTTTTTGAACGGTTGGAGCCCCGATTGGAACAGATGTGAGCGCCCAGCGTTCATTCGGGCGATATGGCGAACCTTTAACCAAGGGAGGGTGGAATGATGGAAGGATCGTTCAGGTGGCTTTTTCTTTTCGGGCTGGCGGCGGTGGCCGCTTGCACGCAAGGACAAGAAAACACGCCGGATGCGGCACAAACCGCAAAGATCGAGGAAGATCACGCCATTCTTGGCCGCTATGAGGCAACGGGAGAGGAAAAAAGCTGCATTTCCTTGACGCGAATTTCTCAAAGCCATGTGTTGTCGGACACAGAAATCTTTTTCGAGATGCGCGGGCGGGAAGGCTATCTCAGCAATTTGCCCAATCGGTGCCCGCAGCTTGGTTTTTATGAAAGCTTCAGCTATTCCACCAGCACCGGGCAGTTATGCAACACCGATATCATCACCGTTTTAAACCGCAGCTCGGTGGCAGGGGCCTCGTGCGGGCTTGGGAAATTTGTCGCCTATAAGCTGAAGGAAAAAGAGTGATTTCCGATGTGGCGACGATCAATTCGCAAGCTTTAGAAGCTGGCGTTCAAACAGTTTTAAAACCGGTCCCAAAGCCTGTCCGCGCTTGAGAATTTGCCCGTCCATGCCAAGGATCAGCCATGCCCCTTGTCGTTTGGCATGGGCAGGGCTTTTGATAATCCGGTAAAGCGGCATTTCGCTGGCACGGCGGAAAATGGAAAACACCGCCCTGTCGCGGCCGCTATGGATGCCATAGTCGCGCCAGTTTCCAGCAGCAACCATGCGCCCATAGACATTCAGGATCAGCGTCAATTCCATGCGCGTGAACAGCACTGCCTTCGGGGCATTGCTGGTGGACGGAAAAGGGGCAATGAGATTGTGGTTGACCATCAAGGGCCATTTTGCGGGGTGCTTATGGACTTGGCAAGGGACCTCTGCCTCGGTCGTCTTTGTTTTTAGGTGCTTTAAATCATAGGCCTTGATCAATCCGGAAAGCTATTATATCGTTTAGATATATTAATGGAGGCGTGCTCTTTGCAAAGAGCACTGCTTGCACAGGCTGTTAGCAGGAAATGCGACGACCGTCCGGCAACCGGCGATCAGTGAATGGAGAACATGGATGACAGGAATCCAGAATAAACGGACAATGGTTTTTGGCGGTGTCATTGCAGCCATTTTTGCTGTGGTTGTGGTGGCTTCATTCGTTGCCCCAAGTCAGCTGATGGAAGAGATCCGATCCGAAGAAACCATCCGAATCACATTGTCCGGTGAAGACATATCCCAGACCAGAGATATCAGCATGGCCGAGTTCAATCGGGTACGGCTTGTAGGCCATTATGATGTGGAACTGGTGGCGGGAAAGCCTGCGATGCTCAAGATCGAAGGCGACAAGGCGGTCCTGAATCTGATCAAGACAAAAATCGTGAATGACGAATTGCTGGTCGAACCGAAAGGAAAGTTGGGCAATAGAGGGCTGGGGGACGTCAAGATGGTGCTCCATTTGCCCAGCCTGACGGCTTTGACGCTTGATGGCGCGACCAGTGCACAATTGATGAATTTGGATAGCGAGAACCTGATGCTGACCATCAACGGAGCCGGCGACATTGAGAGCGAGGGTCGGTGCGGCACCCTGATCGCCGTAAGCAATGGGGCTGCAGATGTGGATGCCAGGGACTTGCGCTGTAAAACGGTGCAGCTCACCATCAATGGTGCGGGCCAGATGTCGGCCTATGCCACGGATTCGGCGATGGTTGCTGTCAATGGTGTGGGTGAAGTCGATGTGTATGGCAATCCCAAAAACATTCGTAAAGTCAATGCAGGCTTTGGGGACATCACCTTCCATGACATGGACGACGAAGACGAAAGCGCCAAGGATAAGGACAAGGACAAGGACTCTTGAGCGCACCCTTGTCCAAACGGCTTGAAACAAAGGCCGTCTAAGCAGCCTTGATCAAAAAAGCGGGCAAAATGTGTGTGTTGCATAAGCGACGGGTGCGTTTGCCCAAATGCTGCGCTATAAGAGGGCTCCGTGTTTCACCCTTATAGCTTTGGTTGCGCCCTTTATGCCTGATTCCGATAAGCTTTATGAATCCGCCTTGCGTTATCACCGCATGGCTCCCGCTGGAAAACTGGCCGTTGTCGCCACCAAGCCGCTGGTTACACAGCGAGATTTGGCGCTGGCATATTCTCCCGGTGTGGCGGCAGCCTGCACGGCCATTGTCGATGATCCGGGCCAAGCGGCGCAATTGACGGCGCGGGGCAATCTGGTGGCGGTGATCAGCAATGGCTCTGCCGTTTTGGGGTTGGGCAATATCGGGCCGCTGGCTTCCAAGCCGGTGATGGAAGGCAAAGCGGTTCTGTTCAAGAAATTTGCCAATATCGATTGTTTCGATATTGAGGTGGATGCCACTGACGCGGACCTGTTTTGCAAGGTGGTGGCCGCCCTTGAACCCACCTTTGGGGCCATCAATCTTGAAGATATCAAAGCGCCTGAATGTTTCATCATTGAAGAACGCTTGCGCAAGATCATGGACATTCCGGTGTTCCATGACGATCAGCATGGCACCGCCATTGTGGCAGGGGCCGCGATCTATAATGCGCTGAAAGTGGTCGGGAAAAGCTTTGGGGATGTGAAGCTGGTTTCTACCGGCGGCGGAGCGGCCAGCCTTGCTTGTCTTGATCTGCTGGTTTCCATGGGACTGGCAAAAGACAATATCACCCTGTGCGATATTGACGGCGTGGTTTATGAGGGCCGCGAGGCGGGGATGAACCCCTATAAAGCCCGATATGCGCGCAAAACGGATATGCGTTCGCTAAGCGATGCGATCGAAGGGGCCGATATTTTCCTGGGATTATCTGCACCCCGGGTTTTGACAGCGGATATGGTAAAAAAGATGGGCACGCAGCCGATCATCATGGCGCTGGCCAATCCTGAGCCGGAAATCATGCCGGATCTGGCCCGCGAAGCCCGCCCTGATGCCATCATTGCCACTGGCCGGTCGGATTTTCCCAATCAGGTCAATAATGTGCTGTGCTATCCCTTTATGTTCCGCGGTGCTTTGGATGTGGGGGCGACCGACATCAATGAAGCGATGAAAATCGCTGCCGTGAAAGCCATTGCGGCGCTGGCGGAAAAAGAGGTGTCGGACGTGGTGGCCCGCGCCTATGAAGGCGAGCCTTTGCGCCTTGGGCCGGACTATTTGATTCCAAAACCCTTTGATGCGCGGCTGATGACGGAAGTGGCTCCGGCTGTGGCCAAAGCGGCCATGGACAGTGGTGTGGCGCGGCGGCCCATCGAGGATTTTGATGCCTATCTCGCAGGCCTTAATACCTTTGTTTTCCGGTCTGGCAATCTGATGCAACCCATTTTCGAACGGGCCCGCACCCAGCGTAAACGGCTTTTGTTTGCCGAAGGGGAAGATGAACGGGTGCTGCAGGCAGCCCAAGCTCTCCTGGATGAACGCATGGCCGATATCACGGTGGTGGGTCGCCCCAAGGTGGTGCAAAGTCGGATCGAGAAATTGGGCTTGCGCATTCGCCCGGATGTGGATTTTGAAGTGGTCAATCCGCAAAATGATGCGCGTTATGGCGAATATTGGCGCAGCTATCATGAATTGATGGAAAGAAAGGGCGTTTCTCCCGATGAGGCACGCACCATCATGCGCACCAACAACACCGCCATTGCGGCCTTGGCCCTGCATCGCGGCGAAGCCGATGCCATGGTTTGCGGTGCGGTGGGGCGCTACCATCGGCATCTCACCCATGTGCTTGATATTGTGGGCCTGTCGGATGGGGTGAAGGCGGCGTCGGCCTTATCGGTTCTGATGTTGGGCAAGGGCACGTTTTTCCTGTGCGATACGTTTATCACGCCAGACCCCACGGCTGAAGAGATCGCTGAAGTGACCATCTTGGCCGCCGATGAAGTACGGCGCTTTGGCTTGACGCCGAAAGTGGCTTTGCTGTCTCATTCCAATTTCGGGTCATCCAGAACCCATAGCGCCGCCAAAATGCGCACGGCATTGGCGCTGTTGCATGAAATGGCCCCGGATCTGGAGGTGGAAGGCGAGATGCACGGCGATGCGGCCATTGAAGAAAAAATCAGGGACCGCATTTTCCCCCATTCCCGCCTTTCGGGCATGGCCAATCTGCTGGTGATGCCCAATCTGGATGCCGCCAATATCTCTTATGAACTTTTGAAGGTTCTTGGTGATGGGCTGCCCATCGGCCCCTTGCTTTTGGGGACAAAAAAATCCGCGCATATCGTAACGCCATCGGTGACGGCACGCGGGCTTTTGAATATGGGGGCGCTGGCGCTTGTGGATGCGATTGATCCACCGGCTTTGCGCCGCTCTCCATCGATCGATCTATTGGACGTCTGAAAACGCGCCTCTTTGTCCGGTGAAAATGGCTGGGCAAAGGGGCGTGGCTTAATCGGGATCAACCCAGGTGACGTGGCCCATTTTACGCCCCGGCTTGGCAACGGCTTTGCCATAATGGTGGAAATGGGCCAAAGGATCGCCAAGGATATCGCGCCAATGGGTGATGTTCTTACCGATCAGATTTTCCATGCGGATTCGTCCCAAAGCGCGGCTGTCGCCTAAAGGCAATCCACAAATGGCGCGGATATGTTGCTCGAATTGGCTGGTAACGGCGCCATCCAGTGTCCAGTGCCCGGAATTGTGAACGCGCGGGGCCACTTCATTCACCAAAACCTCGCCGGTTTTGTCGGTCACGAACATTTCCACGGCCAGAACGCCCACAAAATCCAGCGCTTCGGCAATGGCATGGGCATAGCTGAGCGCTTGATCGGCCACAGAGTCGCTGATGGTGGCGGGAACGCGGCTGGTGCGTAAGATCCCTTTTGAGTGATCGTTTTCCACGGGTGGCCAACTGGCGATATTGCCATCAAGCCCGCGGGCCAAAAGCACCGAGATTTCCCGGTCAAAGGGGATAACGCTTTCGGCGATCACCAGTTCCGATGCCAAAGAATCCCACGCGTCTTGGGCATTGTCGCCCTTTTCCAAGCGCACCTGCCCCTTGCCGTCATAGCCCAGCCGGCGGGTTTTGGCGATCACCGGATAGCCCAGCGTCTGGGCGGCATCGTGCAGCGCTGCGGCACTGGCCACATCGTGATAAGGCGCTACGGGAATATCAAGAACCGAGAGAAAGTCCTTTTCAAACAAACGGTCCTGCGTTGTCGCCAAGGATGCAATGCCGGGCCGGATGGGCACCCTTGCTTTCAGAAAATCCAAAGACAAGGCCGGGACATTTTCAAACTCGAAGCTGATCAGATCCACCGCATCTGCGAATTCCGCCAGGGCGGCCCGGCTTTCATAAGGGGCCTGCCAATACCGGTCGCACATCTGGAAGGCGGGGCTTAAAGGATCGGGGCAATAAATGGCCGTGCGATAGCCCAGCTGTGCCGCCGCTATGGACAACATGCGCCCCAACTGCCCGCCGCCCAATATGCCAATGGTGCCGCCCGGCGCCAGGCTTTCAAAGGTTTCCGCGCGTTCGGAGCGTCCGGTCATGGAAATTTCTTTCTTTCAAGGGGCGTTTTGTTGCGGGGCCGGGGCCACTGTATCCGTCTGTTCGGCGCGAAAGGCATCCAGCCGCTTGGCCAGATCGTGATCCATCAGGGCCAGCACGGCCGTCGCCAAAAGCGCAGCATTCTTCGCCCCCGCTTTGCCAATGGCCAAGGTTCCCACAGGGATGCCGCCGGGCATTTGCGCGATGGATAACAAGCTGTCCATGCCCTTGAGAGCCTTGCTTTCCACCGGCACGCCGAACACCGGCAAAGGGGTAAGGGCGGCGGCCATGCCCGGTAGATGTGCGGCACCACCGGCACCGGCGATGATGATCTTGAGGCCGCGGTCACGCGCCGATTGGGCATAGTCGTAAAGCCGCTTTGGCGTGCGATGGGCGGAAACGATTTTCACCTCATGGGGGACGGCCAGATTTTCCAGAATGGCCACAGCATGGCGCATGGTTTCCCAATCGGATTGGCTACCCATGATGATGCCAACCAAAGGCGTGGGATCTGTCATTCGATGCTCCAGAGCCAGCGGTGAAATGCGTGAGCGCATTATAGGGAGAGGGCGTGCCGACGCAAGCGCTGGAAAGCGGCTTATCCTTGACAATTGGTGCGCAGCCCTCAAACCTTAACAGGGAATTAGGGATAGGTGCCGCTTGATGAAAGTAGATGCCGCAGATGCCGTGAATGCGATTTCATCTGGTCAACGCGATAAACGCGATCAGGAAAACAGCCCTGATGGGGATATGGCGGAGGGCGGTGCTGCATTCCAAGATGATTTTATCCTTTTTGGAATCCCTGAACATGATCTTACCCCAGAGGTGCGGGCCGCCATTAGTCGTTTGATCGGGGATGTGGAAACGCTCACCCTTCAATTGGGGCGGGCGCAGGCACAGATTGCCGAGCTTGAAAAACTGGCGGATCATGATGCCTTGGTACCGGTTTTGAATCGCCGCGCTTTCATGCGTGAATTGAATCGGCAGATCGCTTTGGCCAATCGTTATGGCCATCCGGTAAGCATCTTGTATTTCGATGTGGATAATATGAAACGCATCAATGATCGGCTTACTCATGCGGCGGGGGATGCGGCCTTGCTGGCGGTGGGAGATGCGCTGACACGTTATAGCCGTAGCTTCGATCTTGTGGCGCGTTTGGGCGGGGATGAATTCGGGCTGATCCTGCCCCATACGGACCAACAACATGCCGAGGACATGGCCAAACGACTGGCCGAGGCCGTTGCCCGTAAAGAACCGCAGATCAATGGGACAACCATCCCCCTAACGGTAAGTTATGGTGCCTATGGGCTGACACAGGGTGATGATGCAGAGGGCGCCTTGGCGCATGCGGACAGGCTTATGTACGCCTTTAAAAAGCAGCGGCATCTCAAGGATGGTGGGGCGGTCAGGCAATGATATCGGGCAGAATCTGGTCTTCCAGATGCCGAATCTGATCCCGCAACATGAGTTTCCGTTTTTTCATTCGCAGAATCTGAAGCTGGTCGAACGACCCGGCGCTATGCAGGGCCTCGATTGCCATATCCAGATCACGATGTTCTTGTTCCAGAATCTTCAGACGCTTTTTCAATTCTGCGTCCGCCAGTGTCATTCCGTCGTGCATGCGATGTGCTTTCGAAAGTCGGACAGACCCCCAAGTCCGGCCATATTATAGCGAGTCATGGGGGAGAATCACAAGAGTGCATCGCGCGGTCAAACCATATGCCGCTTCTGTGGCCCTTCCGAGTCGGGAGCGTTGTGTGAAATTGAGGGAAGCGCAGTGCTTTGTAAAAAGGGAAGGGCGGGAATTTCGCATGGAGCAAAGAGCGCTGCTTGTATCCGGCCATGGCCGGAATTTTTACGCAATGGCGGGCGGTTGACCACTGCGTCTGAATGGGTTCAGGTGCGCTGTTTCAAGAAATATGGGGCATGGTGACGCATCGGGGTGCGAATTGAAGTGACAATCAGGGACCTTATATGGTGCCATATCAGTGTTGTTCGTAATGAAGGAGGATACCGGTATGACACAGCAGGCGCATGCTCAGGCTCTGGCAGACAAACACGCCACGTTGGAACGGATTATCACCCAAGAGGCCAGCAGGCCCGCGCCGGATACCCTTCGATTAGCCAAGCTCAAACGAGAGAAGCTTTTGCTGAAGGAAAAACTCAGCGGATATGAACATCATTAACGAGAGCCGATGATAAAAGATGTGGGCGCAGCCTTTTGGCCGCGCCCATTTTTTGTCTTCGACCCAATGGCTGTTCTTATGGCAGCATATAGGCTTTTATAGAGCCGGACAGATCCGATTATCAGAGATCCGATGCGGGGCTGTCGTCGGCAGGGTTTTCCACATCGGCGCCGCTATCTGCTGCATCCTCCGCAGGGGCGCTCTCAGGCTGTGCCGGTGCGTTCTTTTGTGCGCGAACGGCGGCTTTTTGAACCGCTTCATCCAATTCCATTTGCTTGCAAAGGCCCAAAGCAACGGGATCTTGGGCGCGGATATTGGCGATATTCCAGTGGGATCGTTCACGTATGGCACCAATGGTTGGCTTGGTAGTGCCCACAAGACGCGAGATTTGCGTGTCGGAAAGCTCGGGATGGTGGCGCAACAGCCAGGCAATGGCATCGGGCTTATCCTGCCGCTTGGAAACGGGCGTATAGCGCGGCCCTTTGGTCCGGGTCTGTTCGGGCTTGGCTCCTTTGCTCAGCACCAAAGATGCCGAAGGATCATCTTGGCAACGGCGCACTTCGGCCCATGTCAATTGGCCATTGGCCGTGGGGTCGATCCCGGCGATGGATTGCCCGACGGTTCCATCCGCGATGCCTTGCACTTCAAGATCATGCAAGCCGCAAAAACGAGCGATTTGCTTGAATGTGAGCGAGGTATTGTCGATCAGCCAAACGGCGGTTGCCATCGGCATCAGTGGCTGGCTCATAGTCCTCTCCAAAAGACACGCAATAAAGCACCAGCCCCGGCGCGGGCCTTCCCCAAACCGGTGAAGTGCATTTGTCAAATCACGGAGAAAGACCCATCGCAAAGGCTGGCAATAAAGGTGACTGTGGCGCAGCTTTGTCCATCAATCAAGACGTTCGCGGATTATTTTATCACCATATGGAAGCTTTGGTTCCTATCGGTCGGAAAAGGCCATTGCAACCGGCAGACGAGCAGCACGGATGGCCGGGAAAAATCCACCAACCAAGCCAATTCCAAGGGCCAATATGGCCCCTTGCACCAGCAAGGCACCACCCAGTTGAAAACTGAACACCACTTGGGTGAAGCCGCCTCCAAGGGTGGATGTGCTCAATCCGTCGAAAAAGCTCCAGGCAACCGCCGCTCCCAACAGCCCGCCCAGCACCGAAAGTGCAAGTGATTCGGATAATGTGCCGAAAAAAGCGGAGAGGCTGGAGAAGCCGATGGCGCGCAATGTTGCAATTTCCCGCGCGCGTGCGGCCACCGATGTGTAGATGGTATTGAGCGCTCCGGCCAAAGCCCCCAGGCCCATGGCAATGGCCAGCGGCCATCCCAGCACAAGGATCAGGTCAGAGGTGCTTTGGGACTGTTCCTTGAAATAATCCTTTTCACTAATGACATCGACACCCAAGCGGGGATCGTTCTCGACAAAATCTTTAAGGTCTTCGATGGCATCGGGGCTGGTGAGTTTGGCGCGGACAGATTGTACGGAACTGCCGCGATTGAACTGGTTTTGCACACCGGCAAGATCGCTCCACAATTCCGATTCGAACACCGTTCCACCGGTTTCAAAGACGCCGACAATGTTCCAATCCGTAGCACCGAAACGAACGGTAGAATTCAGATCGAAGCCGTCGAATTCTCCTAAAAGGGCACGTCCCACCACCAGCTCATTGCGGCCCGGCACGAACAGGCGGCCTTGGCTGATGGTGACAGGGCCGCGCATGGCGATGCCTTGTTCAGAAAGCCCGCGTAAAGGCAAATTGACTTTGGTGCCGCTGGTTTTCTTGATGCCATTCACCACCACATAAAGCTCGCCTGAAACCATGGGCTCGCCATTGTTTTTGGCAATGCCTGCGGCGGTTTCAAGTACGGCCTGATCTTCGCGGTTCAAAACGGAATTCAGTTCTGTGCTGGCCCCGCCGCGCAAGATCAGCGCCACATCATCGGAGCCAGTGCCTTCAAGGGTTTTGCGAAAGCCGTTGGACATGGCGAGAAAGGCCAGCAACACCGCCACAACCACGGCAATGGTGAGAATGGTGGCGAGGCTGAGCCAAAGTCTTTGTGGCAGACTGCGAAGGCTGATCCAGCTTACCGAGAGAATTTGCTTCATCATGATGATTACACCCTTGCAAATGCGGTGCTGAGCTTCAAACGATAGGCGTTCCAGGCAGGGAAAAGCCCGGTGAGCACGCCAAGAACGACCATCAAACCGAAAGCCTGCAGCCACACACTGGTCGGGAAGCCCAGGACGAAGGGAAAACCGGGGATATTGCGGGCGATCTCCACAAGCCCCCATGCGGTAATGGTACCGATCAGCCCACCAAAAAAGGCCAAACCAAAGGCTTCACCCAGAACCATGGAAAACACCGTTGAGGCGCGAAAACCGAGCGCCTTCATCACCCCGATCTCGCTGGTTCTCTCCCGGATCGACAGGGCCATGGTGTTGCCGACAATGATCAGAATGGTGAACAGGGCGGCCCCCACCACCGATGAAATGATCAGGCCGATATTGCCAAGCTGGTCCACGAACGAGCGATTGAATGCCGCTTCCGTCCGGGTTTCGGTGGCATAGGCGGAATTCTGGAACCGGAAATCGATGGCTTGGGCCACCTGATCATTGAGCGCCGGATCAGTGGTGGTCAGGGCCACCGTGCCGGTGAAATCTTTTCCGAAAGTGCGGGCCTCGTTCAGATAGTCGTAATGCATATAAAGGCCATTGGCAGGAAGTTCGTCGCGGCTGGATTTGAAAATCCCTTTGATCACCACGTCCCAAACCTTCGACCCATCGGCCTGCTGCCAGATATTACTGGAAATGGGCACCAGATCGCCCAGTGCCCAGCCATAAGTTTCGGCGGTATCCGCCCCCACAAGCACGCCACGCCGGTCTTTGATGAAGGCATCGATCTGTTCTGCGGGCAAAACGACGTCGTCTTGATAAACAGCGAGGAAACTTTCCGGGTCCACGGCGAATCCGAAAATGAAATTGCGCTGTTCCTGATAATAAGAACCAAGCCAGCTTTGATGGGTGGCGTGCAACACCCCGTCCATGCTGCGGATGCGGTCCACATAGGCAATGGGCAGCGGTTGGGTAAAGTTGATACGGTTGCTCACCACCAGGCGATCATCGGCGGCCAATTCGGCTCCGGCATCAAGGGCTTTATCGAAGCTTTGCAAGATGCCGAACAGAAAAAAGGCGATAAAGATTGCAAATGTGGTGAGGAAAAAGCGCAGCCGATAGCGCGTCAGATTTTTCCAGATCAAGGTGCCGTGGGTCATGATGTCACCAGTTCTTCAACGAAATGGCCCTTATCCAAATGCAGAATGCTTTTGGCATATTTGGCGGCTTCCGGATCATGGGTCACCATCAGGATTGTCTTGCCAAAATCGTGGTTCAGCATTTGCAGGGTGGAGAGAATTTCACCGGCGGTTTCCCGATCCAGATCGCCGGTGGGTTCATCGCATAACAACAGTTTCGGGTCCGAAACGATGGCGCGGGCGATGGCCACGCGCTGTTGCTGGCCCCCGGACATTTCCCGCGGGCTATGCTTGGCACGATCTTCCAGCCCCACCACCTTTAGGGCGGTCATGACATTTTCACGGCGTTTCTTGCGCGAAAGCTTTGTCAGCAAAAGCGGGAGCTCCACATTGCGGGCCGCCGTTAGCATGGGCATCAGATTATAGAACTGGAAGATGAAGCCAACGGTATGTGCGCGCCAGCGCGACAGGGCGCTTTCGCTCATTTTATCAATGCGTTCGCCATTGATGGTGATGGTGCCGCTGGTGGGCCGGTCAACGCCGCCAAGAAGGTTGAGCAATGTGGTTTTGCCAGAGCCCGATGGCCCCATGATGGCCACGAAATCGCCTTCCTTGATGGAAAGGTTCAACTGGTCGAAAATGGAAATTTCTGACTTTGCCTTGCGGTAAGCCTTTGAGACATTTTCGAGCATAATCAAAGGAGTGTCGGGCATGGGCATATCCTTTATCTGGCAAGCAGTATCTCAGAAATTTACGTTAGCGGTTTTCCATAAAGGCCACATTCACACCCATTTCCGGCAGAA
This sequence comes from Iodidimonas gelatinilytica, assembly GCF_008579125.1. Lineage (NCBI taxonomy): Bacteria > Pseudomonadati > Pseudomonadota > Alphaproteobacteria > Iodidimonadales > Iodidimonadaceae > Iodidimonas > Iodidimonas gelatinilytica. The sequence continues at coordinate 107,391 of NZ_BKCL01000007.1, forward strand.
TACGGCTGTCTTTTTCACCAAGGGCAATGCGCACGCGCACCGTTGCCCGATCGCGGTTGGCGGTGGGAATGATGGCGATCACACGCGCAGGAATGATCCAGTCGGGATAGGCATCCAACCGCGCTTCGACCCGTTGACCGGGGGTTACAAGGCCGATGAAGCTCTCGCTCACATCCACTTCGATCTCAAGGCTATCCATATCCACAAGCGTACAGATGCCGGTACGGGTGAAACCGCCGCCTGCAGATCCGGGGGCGACAATTTCACCGGGCTGGGCGTTTTTATCAATCACAACGCCGGCAAAGGGGGCGCGAACCTCATGGTCGTTCAACCGTTCCTGAGCACGGGTCACTTGGAGCTTTGAAATATCCAGATTCGCTTCGGCCCGTGCCAGATCAGCCGTGAGAGATTCCACTGCGGCTTCCGCCTGCGTGAAATCCGCTATAGACGAATAATTCGCCGAACTCAGTTGCGATACCCGCGTCAAAACGCGATTGGCTTCCGCTAGATTGGCGCGGCTTGCTTTTACTGCAGCCTCGGACGCACTCACCTGCGCTTTTGCCAGATCAAGATCGACGCGGGCCAACGCATCATCAAGCCGGGCCACAAGCTGGCCTTCTTCCACACGCATGCCTTCTTCCACCAGAATTTCGGTGACCCGACCGGTAATCTCTGCCGATACCGTGGCCATGCGTCTTGCGGTGATATAGCCCGATGCATTGAGCACGCGCTCTTTGGTGGCGGTTGTGCTTGTGCTTGTTTCTTTTGGCTGGGTGGTTTGGCTGGTTTCTTGGGCCGTGCCCGGATTCGCAGCGGCGGGCACCGCGGACTTTTGGCCCGCAGGCGCGGCTATATTTTTATCGTCGGATGATAAGCCCCACCAAAGCCCGGCGGCCATCAGCGCGATCGGCACAAGGATTGCCAGAATGATCCACCCATATCGTTTTTTTCCCTCCGACGGAGGAGGGGAATCGCGGGTGATTGTCAGGCTGTCCAGCAGGGCTTTCTTATCGTCCATAAAATTGTCTCGCGCGCGTGGAATTTGTTGTTTTAGAAGTTCTTTTATCCTTATTCCGATGAAACTTGTAAAATTATTTTTCCCATATGTACACTGTCTTCCATGCGGCTATGGGCGCGCCATGCCTCATCAAGGGGAAAGACACTGTCGATCACTGGCGCAAAGCGTCCTTTTTCAATCATTGGCCACACCAATTGCTCGACCGATTGCGTAAGTGCGGCTTTGAAGGAAAGGGACCGGGCCCGCAATGTCGATCCTGTCATGACAAGGCGTTTCAGCATCAGGGGGGCAAGATTGATCGTGGTTCTCGGCCCGCCTAAAAAGGCAATGGTCACATGGCGGCCTTCCGTGGCGAGGCAATCGAGATTGCGCGGCACATAATCGCCGCCGACCATATCCAGAACCACATCCACACCGCGCCCGTCCGTGGCTTTTTTCACAGCGGAAACAAAATCCTGATCCCGATAATTGATGGCCAGATCGGCCCCCAGATCACGGCAAAAGGCGCATTTTTCATCCGTCCCTGCGGTGGTGATCACATGGGCACCAAAGGCTTTGGCAAGCTGAATGGCGGTAGAGCCGATGCCCGATGAGCCACCATGTACCAAAAGCCATTCACCGTGATCCAGATAGCCGCGCTCAAAGACATTGGACCACACGGTAAACACCGTTTCTGGCAAGGCGGCCGCATGGGCCAGCGGCAGACTTTGCGGAGCGGGCAGGAGCGTTTCAACGGGGGCCACGCACAGTTCGGCATAGCCACCGCCGGCTACAAGGGCGCAGACCCGATCACCCACCGCCCAATTGGTGACCCCGGCTCCCAAGGCCTTGATGGTGCCGGAAATCTCCAGACCGGGAATATCCGATGCGCCGGGGGGCGGTGGATACAGTCCCCGGCGTTGCACCACATCAGGGCGGTTCACCCCTGCGGCCACCACCTTGATCAGCACCTCTCCTTGTTGCGGCTCTGGATCTGGACGATCACATGGCCGCAACATATCAGGGGCACCAAATTCTGCGATTTCAATTGCCTTCATGCGACCTCCCCCCTTACCAATTTGGGGAAAGTGTGACGCCTGATCGGGCGATAATCAACGTGTGATCATGGGCTTTATGATTTTTATGGAGAGTGTGATGGATATGGAAGACAGGCCCGTACGAAAAGATCAACCGATAAAGGCATTGGAAGGCGAAGATCTGGACAGCTATTCTCTTGATGATCTTGTTGAACGGATCGAGCGCTTGCGGGCCGAGATTGCGCGAACCGAACGGGTGCGTGCCTCGAAAGGCGCCAGCCAAGCCGCCGCTGAAGCCTTGTTCGGGAAATCGTGAAAGGTGGCGATATGGGCGCCGTTGTATAATCGCTACTCCTGCATATTTTCCGTCGCACATGGTCGCCTTTGTATCACCCTCGGACTTGATCCGGGGGGGCAATGAGGCGGGAAAGGCATGCTCCGCCAACAAAGAACTGGATTCCCGGGTCAAGCCCGGGAATGACGTAAAATGTTGAGGATCTATTCGTCACACACGGTCGCTTCACACTCGTCACCCCCGGACTTGATCCGGGGGTCCACACCGGCAGGGCTAGAGCGCTCTACCAACAAAGAACTGGATTCCCGGGTCAAGCCCGGGAATGACGTTGAAGGGAGAGAAAGCCCGGGAATGACGAGGCAGGAAGCTCAAGCCCGAGAATAACGAGCGTTGGTCCAGCCCACTGCATAGCAAGAGCCATGCAGTGGGGCCGTTCCATCCTGCCATTATTTAGGCGGCGGTTTTTTCTGCCACGGTCTTATCACCGGATGCCAGAACAGAGGCTTTCGGGCTGCCTTTTTCGATGGTGATCTGGCGCGGTTTCATATGCTCGGGAACGCGCCGTTCCAGAGAAATGGTCAATAAGCCATTTTCAAATCCAGCGCCTTTCACTTCAACGGTTTCTGCCAGGCGGAAGGTGCGCTCAAAAGCGCGCTTGGCAATACCGCGATGCAAGAATGTGCGGCTGTCATCTTCTTCGGTAGCACGTCCCGTAACGGTCAGGACGCGATCTTCCAGCACCACATCCAGTTCATCGGCAGAAAAGCCGGCGACGGCCATGGTGACGCGATATTCGTCGTCACCCAGCTTTTCAATATTATAGGGAGGATAGCTTTGGCTGGCCGAATCCAACCGGGCTTCCGCCAAACGGAACAGGTCGTCAAAGCCTACAGACGACCGCATCAGGGGCGTTAAATCTAAGCTACGCATGGCAAAATATCCTCTTTATTTGAGCGATATGATTGGCGCTGTTCCGCTGGTTTTTAGCCGGAACAAGCCATATTTGCGGCCCCGATATTGGCGACCGCGAGCTTTATGTATGCTCGTTTTTTTGGTGGTCAAGAGCCGTTTACGGCACAAAACTGTAAAATTCTGGCAATTTTGTTATAGTGGAGACAGGGCATAGGGTGGTTCGCAGGAGGGAACATTGAGCACATGGCTTGAAGAGAGAGGCCAGCGGTCGCAGACGGCGCCTGTTCATGTGTTCCAATCGGTGGATCGCGCCTATTGCGATGCCATGGATATGGCGGTGGAGTTGCGTTCTTTTTTATCATCCGCCCGATATGCGGAGCAAAAAAACACTCAGGCGGAAGCAGAAACCGCCTATGTGGTGGAAACCATGCGGATGTCCGTGCGGATCATGCATGTGATTGCGTGGGCATTGGCCCGCAAAGCGGTCGCGGCAGGGGAATTGAGCGAAAAAGAGGCCCATGCTGCGGCCTATCGCTTGGGGGATCGGGAAACATGCCTTGCCCAAAAAGATCAGTCTCTTTCTGTTTTATCGCCGCCGACGCAGGATTTAAGCGTCCGCAGCCGCGGATTGTATCAGCGGGCCTTGCGCCTTGAAGCCATGATGGAGAATGGCTATGGCGGTGATGGCGAAACACGGGCCGCGCTTGGCTCGAAAGGCGAGGGGCGCATGGGTGTTCATGCCATGTGGGACGAGATTGCCCGCAGCGAGCGGGGCGGCGATCCCAAGTCTGCACGGCAAACGCGCACGAAAAAAAGCGCATCAGGACATATACCGGATGCGCTTTTTCTGATTTGATCGAGCGGTGGTTGATAACCGCGCCGCCCGATTTTATTTTTTCAGCGTAAAAGCGCCGAAACGCTTTTGGAACCGCGCGACCTGACCGCCCTTGTCCATCAGGCGCTGGGCGCCGCCGGTCCATGCCGGGTGGGACGTGGGATCGATTTCGAGCTGAAGGCTTTCACCTTCGGAGCCCCAAGTCGAGCGGGTCATAAATTCGGTACCGTCCGTCATGACCACTTTGATCATGTGGTAATCAGGATGAATATCTTTCTGCATGGCCCTCTCCGCAAAATTCGAGCGCGCTACATAGCCCGTTACCGTTGCTATTGCAAGGTTTGCATTCCGCATCAATCATTTTAAGGGGCCATAAATTTCATGGCCTTTCAGATTGCGCGATTGTCGGGCTGTAGCAGCGCTGCTATAGCCGCAGGGATAAAGCATGTGCGAAAGAGATTGGCAATAGATTTGGCGCGCGAGAGAAAAGATTCAACGGACAAAACCGGACGGAGCAATCTGTCAAAGCTCAAGCGTCTCAGGCTGGTTGCCGGTTATGCCTTGCGTTACAAGGGCTTGGGATTTGCGTCCTTGTTGGCGCTTGGTGTGGCGGCGGCGGCGAATTTGGCGGCGATCGGAGCGTTGCAGCCGGTGATCGACAAGGGCTTTGGTGGAGAAGATCCGGACGCCATCAACCGGGCCTTTGCGATTCTGTTCGGTATTGTGACCGTTTTGGCCATTGCGGCGGCGTGTCGGGCCTATTTCGTGACTTTGCTGGGCGAACGGGTGGTGGCCGATTTGCGGCGGGCCGCCCATGCGCGGGTGGTGTCTTTACATCCGTCGTTTTTTGAAGAAAACCGCCCTAGCGAAATTGCCTCCCGGTTAACCGCCGATGCGGGGGTGATCCAGCAGGTTGTCAGTACCTCCGTTTCCATCGCTTTACGCAACACTGCCTTGTTCATCGGCGGATTGAGCATGATGGTGATTTATAATCCCGGCCTGATGGCGATCATCACCGTGGCCATTCCCGTCATTATCGCGCCCATCGTGTATCTGGGGCGCAAGGTGCGGGCTTTGTCGCGTTCATCGCAGGACCGCATTGCCGATGTGGCTTCTATGGCCACGGAAAGCCTTGGGGCCATAGAGGTGGTGCAGGCTTTCACCCGTGAAGAGGCGGAGAAAGAACGCTTTGGCTCGGCGGTGGAAGCGGCTTATAGCACCGCCCAACGCCGCATTCGGGCGCGATCCACAATGGCAGGGGTGGTAGTGTTCCTGATCTCGTCCGCCATTACATTCATTTTGTGGCAGGGCGCACAAGAGGTGGTGGCGGGTCGTATGACCGGCGGAGAAATGGCGGCCTTTGTGGGCTATGCGGTGATGGCCGCCGCTGCTGCCGGGGCCGTTGTCGAGGTTTATGGCGATTTGCAGCGGGCCGCCGGTGCCGCAGGCCGGCTGGGGGAATTGCTGGATGCCCGAACGGATCTGGTGGTGCGTGCCGATCCTTTGTCCTTGCCGCAGCCCTTGGAAGGCCGGGTGTCTTTTCAGCAGATTTCCTTTTCCTATCCGTCTAAGCCGGGCATTGCGGCGTTGAAAGATTTTACTCTGGAGGCCGCGCCGGGGGAAAGCGTGGCGCTTGTTGGCCCTTCGGGGGCGGGAAAATCCACGGTCTTGCAATTATTGTTGCGTTTTTTCGACCCGCAATCGGGGGCGGTGTTGCTTGATGGTGTGAATATCCGCGATGTGGAGCCGGTGGATTTGCGCAACCAGCTTGCCATTGTGCCGCAGGAGACGGTGATTTTTGCCGATACGGTGCGGGAAAATATCCGTTATGGCCGGCCCGATGCCGGGGATGACGAGGTGGAGGCCGCCGCCAGAGCTGCTGTGGCCCATGATTTTATCATGGAACTTCCCGAGGGCTATGAGGCCTGGCTGGGCGAGCGCGGTGTGCGGCTTTCCGGCGGTCAGCGGCAACGCCTTGCCATTGCCCGGGCGATCTTGCGCGATGCGCCGGTTCTTCTATTGGATGAAGCCACCAGCGCCTTGGATGCACAAGCAGAACAATCGGTGCAAAGAGCGCTCGAGCATCTGATGGAGGGCCGCACCACCATCCTGATCGCCCACCGGTTGGCCACCGTATTGAAGGCCGATCGTATCGTGGTGCTGGAAGATGGCCATGTGGTGGCCAGCGGCCGCCATGAAGATCTGTTGCAGAAAAGTCCGCTTTATGCGCGGCTGGCCCAGCTTCAATTCGATGTGGATGCCGCCCAGGATTTGGCCCGCCCCACCGCGGTGCTTTAGAATATGGCCCCAAGGTTTAGCGCTGGGTGAAACGCATTTCGATGCGGCGATTGCGGCGCAGATCTTCGGCGCTGTCCCCTTGTGCTATGGGCTGATATTCACCAAATCCAGCGGCCACGAGGCGCTGCGGCGGCACCCCTTCGCTGATCAGGAATTGCACCACGGAAATGGCCCGGGCCGCCGATAGCTCCCAATTATTGGAAAATTGGGCGGTGCTGATGGGGCGTTTGTCCGTATGGCCATCCACCCGCAACACCCAATCGATATCCGACGGAATTTGTTCGGTGATTTGCAAAAGCGTTTGGGCCACCTGACGCATTTGCGTGCGTCCCTCGAACCCCAAAGCGGCACTGCCGGAGGCAAACAGCAATTCCGATTGAAAAATGAAGCGGTCGCCTTCAATGCGGATATCGCTGCGTTGCCCCAATACTTCGCGCAGGCGGCCAAAAAATTCCGAACGGAAGCCAGCCAGTTCCTCCACCTTTTGCGCTAGCGCCACATTCAGGCGGCGGCCTAGATCGACAATGGTGGCCTGTTGTTCCTTATCGCGCTGTTCCGAGGCATCAAGGGCCGCTTCCAGCCGCGCCAGTTGCTGGCGCAAGGCGGTCAGGCTGGCCTGTAATTCGGCCACCCGGTTGCGTGCCGCAGCGGACAGCTCTTTTTCCTGTGCAAGATCTTCGGCGGTGCTTTGATAGCGTTCTTGCAGGTCGGCCATATCCTGGCTGCGGCTTGCGGCCTGCATTTCTGCTTCGGCCAATTTGTTGCGGGCATCGTTCAATGCGGTTTCCAAGCCGCTGATCTGATTGGAGAGATCATCGCGCTCTGACCGGATGGTTTGCAGATTGGCAGACAAAGCCCCAAGGCTGTCGCGCAGGTCGGCATTGGATTGCCGTTCCAGATTCAAAAGCTGCCCCAGTTCCGCCACCTGATCGCGCAGGCGTTCCAATGCCGCATCGCGCCCTGAAAGCGCCGCGCCGAGAAAAAACTGCGCCAAGGCGAAGATAGACAGCAAAAACACCAGAACCAGCAGCAAGGTGGAGAGCGCATCCACAAAGCCCGGCCACGTGTCGTCGCCACCATCATTGCGCCGTCTTGCGGTGCGCAGGCTCATTGCCCTTCATCCCCTTGAGGGCTGCCGGTCGGGCGGCTCTGTGCGGGTTTGCGGTCAAGGGCGGCGGCCAGGGTGCGGGCCAGCATTTTCATTTCCGAGCGCAAAAGATCGCCGGTTTTCTCCGATGCGCGGTTTTGATCTTCCAGCAATTTTCGCAGGCTGAGATCCATATTCCGCAAATGGGCCATGGAAACATCATCTAGGCTGATGGTTTGCGCATCAGAACTGTCCACAAAGCGCTCCAATGTGCGTTGGGTGTGGATCTGGGCATCGGTCAGGCGTTTTGTGACCGCCTGATCGGACCGCATCTGATCGGTGAGGGCGGATAAACCTTCCGACAAGCGCATCAGCCCGGCATTGGCATCTTCCCGCGCGGTTTCCGATTGCTCCATGGTACGGCGGAGTTGATCGAGACTATCGGCGGTTTGTTCCAGCAAGGCGCTGAGATAAGACCCGGCCGCAAGGCTGGCACCATCTTCATCGCCCATATCCATGGACGGGCCGCCGCGTGACACCTTGGCCACGGTGGACAGCCAGTCTTCCAGATTATTGTAAAAGCGGTTTTGTGCCTGACCCGATTGAAGATCGAGAAAGCCCAATATGACGGACCCCGCAAGGCCGAATAATGAAGAGGAAAACGCAATGGCCATGCCGCTCAAAGGCTCTTCAAGGCCGCGCTTCAAAGCATCGAACATCAAGCTGAGATCGCTGGTTTCAACACTCAGGCTTTGGATGGTGTTGCCAATGGCCGCCAGCACCGCCAGCAATCCCCAAAAGGTACCCAACAGGCCAAGGAAAATCAAAAGCCGGGTAAGATAACGCGAAATTTCGCGGCCTTCATCAAGGCGCGAATCGACGCTATCAAGCAAAGAACGCATGGACATGGCGGTCATACGCACCGGCCGATCACCGGCTTGATCGCCGATCATCGCCGCCAAGGGGCCAAGTAGACGCGGGCTGCGTTCGGGAAGGCTGTCATTGCCGCGGCGATATGCCTTGAGCCATTCGGTTTCAGGCTTCAGCATCAGCACTTGGCGAAAGCTATAGACAATCCCCAAAAGCAAAACCACGCCGATAATCCCGTTCAGCAAGGGATTGGCCTGAAATGCCGTTGAAAGCTGTTCCGCCAGCACGACGGCCAAAAGCGCCACTGCCAGCACGAACACGATCATCCGATTGAGAAAGCGTTGTTGTCCGTTCATAATCGCTCCGATAAGTGCCTGGGCCCTTTCTAAAGCATTTATAGCGCAATCGAAATCATTTGCCGGTGATTATTTTATACAGCATTTGGCCGCTTCTATGGCAGTGCTGGCCTTGTGGGCTTGTGCCGCCGTCAGGGAGTGGGTTTTTCTTGCCGGATCATGAGCCGGGCTTTTTCCGGGGTGCCTTGGTCTGGGCTGGCAAGGGCATGGATGGTCATGCGGTTGAGCGCGATGCCTTCACGCACCAGAAATCCCCGCACGGCCAAACAGCGGGCCAAGGCATGTTCAAGGGCGGTTCGGGCCTCTTGTGCTGCGGAGCCGGAACCAGAGTCTGAAATAGGGGCCGCCCATGCGGTGATGGTGATCTTTTCCGTACCGGCCCGCAAGCGTTGGGCCAAGCGGCTCAACTGGTTCACTTCATCCCGCGTCAGGGCGATGCGGCCTGCATCATAGGTAAAATCAAGCTCCGGCACCGGCAGCAAAAACCGCTCTAAAGGCGCAATGGCATTCATGGCGGGGCTGTCGGGATCGCTTGCAGAGTACGACTCGGCTTGGGACGCCCCTTCAGAGGGTGCTTGGGGCAGGATTTTGTAGGGAACCGGCTTTTCCCGTTCGGGGATTTTTTTCGGATAACCGGATTTGCGCGGGCTTTCTGCCGCTTTGGGATCGCCGGTTTTTTTTGGCTCTGGCTGCGCGGGCATGGGCACTGGCAGGTCGCGGGTTTGCGGGCGATAAGGCCAGCCAACGGGGGCGTCTTCTTGTTGGGCACTGGTTTGGAAGGAGAAAAGCCCTCCCATCACCCCGACCAACAGCAAAAAACGCCCCGTTTTATGTGTCATTTCCGGTCCGCTTAACGCTTCCCAGCGGATTTCAGAATTTTCAGCATGGCTGATGCAAAGCAGGGTTGGCCGCCACAATGCTTCCCGTTTCCAAAATCCGGCTGCCACCCGTGATGTCGGTGGCAAAGCCCCCGGCTTCGCGCACCAGCAACAGGCCGGCGGCCATATCCCAGGTGCTAAGGTCCTGTTCCCAAAAGCCTTCATAACGGCCAGCGGCCACATAGGCCAGATCAAGGGCCGCAGAGCCAAAGCGCCGCACCCCTGCCACTTCGGGCATGAAGGCGGCCAATTGTGCAAGAAAGACCGGATGGTCAGGCTTGCCCATGAAGGGGATGCCCGTGGCCAATAAAGCGCTGGCCATGGTGGACCGGCCAGACACTCGCAAACGCTGATCATTCACGAAGGCGCCATTGCCCTTGTCGGCCCAGAACAGTTCATCTTTCAAAACATCATAAACGATGCCGGAAACAATTTCGCCGCGCTCTTCAACGGCGATGGTGATGGCCCAATGGGGCAGGCCATGCAGGAAATTGGTGGTCCCGTCCAAAGGGTCGACGATCCAGCGGGTGCTGGCATCATCGCCTTCCACTATGCCGCGCTCTTCCATTAAAAAACCAAAGCGCGGGCGGGCTTTTTTCAGCTCATCGAACAAGATGGCTTCGGCACGTCGATCGGCTTCCGAGACGAAATCCGCCGGGCCTTTTCTCGACACCTGCAAATGCTCGACTTCACCGAAATCGCGGCGCAGATTGCGGGCGGCTTTGTTGGCCGCCGATGCCATGACGTTTACAAGGGGGGAACGACGGGCCATCAGTCTGCCCGCTTTACATAGCTGGTGTCTTCTGTAGCCACCACGATCCGGTCGCCTTCATTGACGAAGGGCGGCACCATCACGCGCACGCCATTGTCCATCCGTGCGGGCTTATAGGATGACGATGCGGTTTGCCCTTTCACCACCGGTTCGGTTTCGGCGACGGTCAATTCCACCTGTTCGGGCAGATGCACGCCCAAGGGGGCTCCATCATACATTTCAAGCTGCACGGCCATGCCATCCCGCAAGAATACCGCCTGTTCGCCGATATCGTCTTGTGGAAGGGCAATCTGCTCGTAGCTTTCAATATCCATGAAGGTGAACATATCGCCTTCCTGGAACAGGAATTGATAATCGCGCTGTTCCAGACGTACCTTTTCAACCTTTTCCGACGAACGGAACCGTTCATTGAGCTTGGAGCCATCGCGCAGGTTTTTCAGTTCCACCTGCAAATAAGCCCCACCCTTGCCGGGTTGGGTGTGCTGGATTTTCACGGCGCGCCAAAGCCCGCCCTTATGTTCGATCACATTGCCGGGGCGGACTGCATTCCCATCGATCTTCATGAGACAGTGTCACTTTTCAAGAGAGGTTTACGAAATTTCGTTCACCTCCTAACAGAGGCGGGCGCGTCATTCAATCTTTTGGCGGCCTTGGCCCGTTATGCGGGGGATGCGTCTTTGCTAGAAAAGGCTGCATCAATGGCCGCATTAAAGGCGGAGACGGCGGCTTTCGGGCCGTTTTCATGGGACCAGATCGCATCGGATACCGCCAGAAAATCTGCTCCGGCCTTCACCAAAGGCGCGCAGTTTTCAGCCGTGATCCCGCCAATGGCAACGCAGGGGATTTCGGAAATATCCGCCCATATCTGGATGGTTTCCAGATCCGCGGTGGTTTTTGCAATTTTGGTCTGGCTGGGGAAAAACGCCCCGAAGGCCACATAATCGGCTCCGGCTTCACCGGCTTCAAAGGCCAAATGGCGTGAATTATGGCAGGTGACGCCGATATCCTTGTCATGCCCCAGAATTTTGCGGGCCTCTGCCAAATCGCCGTCTTCCTGCCCCAGATGCACCCCGTCTGCTCCGGCCTGTGCGGCCAGATCCGCCCGATCATTGATCAAAAACGCGGCATCATGGGCATGGGCGATGGGCATCAGGGCTTTGGCTGCCGCAAGCACCTGATCATTGCCGGTTTCTTTCATGCGCAATTGCACACAGGCAATATCACCGCCCTCAAAGGCTGCTTTTAAAGCATCTTTGAACGTTTCCAGCGTGAAGTGCGCTGGCGTGATCAGATAAAGGCGGGGGCGTTCGCGCATCGGATTGTCTGTCATGCTGGTCCTTTTGACCTGAAGATAGGGGGCCTGCGAGCGGACACAGGCCCCGCCTTGTCAGGCTTTGCCTTTGTAGATGTCCATGATGTTGGAAAGCATATCCAGCGCATCCTTGCGCGGGCGCTGGAAGGTGTTGCGGCCAATGATCGAGCCATTGCCGCCCCCATCGCGGATGGCGCGGGCATCGTCGAACACGCTGTTTTCCCCTTTTTTCGCACCGCCTGAAAAGACCACCAGCCGGCGACTGTTAAAGGCCGACTGCATCACATGGCGCACCCGTGCTGCCGGTGTGGCAATGTCGATCCTTTCCGCTTCATATACTTTTTTGGCGTCGGCCTGTTCCACATGGTCGGATGGCAATTTCACCTTGATGATATGGCGCCGATCAGGGCTGCCAGATGGGCGGCATAAGCGCACACATCGATGGCGGTTTCCCCGTCTTTGGATAACAGGCCGCCACGGGGATAGCTCCACACCACCACAGCCAATCCGGCGGCTTTGGCTTCGGCGGTCAGGTCGCTGATTTCTTCGACCATTTCGTTGAAATATTCCGATCCGGGATAAATGGTGAAGCCGATGGCCGAACAGCCCAGCCGCAAGGCATCCGCCACCGTCCCATAGACCGCCGAATCCTTTTCCTGCGCCCAGCTATTGGAGCTGTTGACCTTCATGATCAGTGGAATTTGTCCGGCAAAGCTATCGGCCCCGGCTTCCAGCATGCCCAAAGGTGTGGCAAAGGCATTCAGCCCCGCATCAATGGCAAGCTGGAAATGGTAATGGGGATCATAGGCATCGGGATTGGGGGCAAAAGACCGGGCAGGGCCATGCTCGAATCCCTGATCCACCGGCAGGATGACCATTTTACCGGTCCCGCCCAAGCGGCCTGCCATTAAAATGCGCGCCAGATTGGCTTTTGTGCCCGGATTATCGGATTCATACCAAGAAAGGATATTCTTGACCGTGCGGGTGACCTTCATGCGACTTCCCCTGTAGTGAAGGACCAATGTTTGGCTTTTGCTTACACCACAGAGACACGGGCGGCAATCACCCAAGAGCTGATCGCAGGGTCATTTCCAGAGGGCGGCAACGCCCGGCAGCGTTTTTCCTTCCATCCATTCCAGAAAGGCACCGCCCGCCGTGGAAATATGGGAGAAGTGTGCACCAACGCCTGCCATATTGAGCGCCGAAACCGTATCGCCGCCACCGGCCACAGTGAGCAAACGGCCCGCATCCGTAAGCTGTGCGGCTTCTTTCGCCAGCGCAAAAGTGGCCTGACCGAAAGGCGCAATTTCAAAGGCGCCCAATGGCCCGTTCCACACCAGCGTTTTGGCCCCCGCAAGAACGGTTTTCAAGGCGTTGATGGTGGCGGGCCCCACATCGAGGATCATTTCATCGTCGCTGATATCGCTGGCTTGGCCCTCCATCAGGGCCACGGTGCGGCTGGGGGCATTTTCCGCGAATTTCTTGGCTGCCACGCCGTCTACAGGCAGATGGATGACGCAGTTTTCTTTTTCGGCGCGGCCAAGGATGTCGCGGGCCACATCCGCCAGATCACGCTCGGCCAGTGAATTGCCGATGGCGCAGCCCTTGGCGAACAGGAAGGTGTTGGCCATGCCGCCGCCAATGATCAGATGATCCACCTTTTCCACCAGATGGGTGAGCACATCCAGCTTCGATGATACTTTGGCCCCGCCCACAATGGCCACCACCGGACGCGCCGGATTGCCCAAAGCCTTTTCCAGAGCCTCCAGCTCCAAAGCCATGGTTTCCCCGGCGCAACGGGGCAGTAAATGCGCCAGCCCTTCGGTGGACGCATGGGCGCGATGGGCGGCGGAGAAGGCGTCATTCACATAAAGATCGCCAAGGCTTGCAAGGGCCTTGGCAAAGGCCGGATCATTGGCTTCTTCGCCCGCATGGAAGCGCACATTTTCCAGCAAGACAATGCCTGTATTTTCAACAAGGGCTTGCTGGGCCGCCTCGCCAATGCAATCCGCGGCAAATCCCACCGGCTCGCCAAAAGCAGCCACCAGAGCGGGCAGCAAGGGCTTGAGACTCATCTCCGGCACCACCTGCCCTTTGGGGCGGCCAAAATGGGATAGCAAAGCCACTTTGGCGCCTTTTTCGCGCAAGGCCCGCACAGTGCTGATGGCAGCCCTGATACGGGTATCGTCGGCAACCCGGCCATTTGTCATGGGAACATTCAGATCGGCCCGCACGAGAGCCACCTTGCCGCTTAAATCACCCATATCGGAAATGCGCTTGAAAGCTGTCATGATGTGTCTCTCTTTCGTTGGCCGGGCTGTGACGATTATCCCAATTGAGCCATTTTCCGTGCCGTATCCACCATACGGTTGGAGAAGCCCCATTCATTGTCATACCAGCTCATGACGCGGACAAAGGTGCCGTCGATCACTTGCGTGCTGGCCAGATCGAAGCTGGAGCTGGCAGGGCAGTGATTGAAGTCGATGGACACGGCCGGATCGGTGACAATATCCAATATGCCTTTCATCGGCCCTGACGCGGCGGCTTTCATCATCTCGTTCACCGCTTCGGCGCTGGTGGCTTTTGCGGTGTTTACCTTCAGATCCACCATCGACACATTGGGGGTGGGCACCCGCACCGCCGACCCATCCAGCTTGCCTGCAAGATCAGGCAGAACCAGGCCCACAGCGCGGGCCGCGCCGGTGCTGGTGGGGATCATCGAAAGGGCCGCAGCGCGGGCACGGCGGGGATCGCTGTGCAGGCTGTCTTGCAAGCGCTGATCGGCGGTATAGGCATGAACCGTGGTCATATAGCCGCGCTCGATGGTGAGATTGTCGTGCAAGATTTTGGCCACGGGCGCCAAGCAGTTGGTGGTGCACGAAGCGTTGGAGACGATTTTATGTTCGGCCTTCAACTGATCGTCATTGACCCCGTAAACAACGGTGATCGGGACATTTTTCGCCGGAGCGGAAATCAGGACTTTCCTGGCACCGCCATCCAGATGGGCCTGTGCCTGTTCGGCGCTGGTGAAGCGGCCTGTGCATTCCAGAACCACATCAACGCCCAGATCGCCCCAAGGCAGTTTTTTGGGATCGGGATTGGCCAATACCTTGATGTCATGGCCATCGATGGTCATCACGCCATCGCCCGCCGTCACATCGCCTTTGAAGCTGCCATGCACACTGTCGCGCTTGAACAGATAAGCATTCATTTCGGCGTCGCCAGATCGTTGATGGCGACCACTTCAACATCCTTGCGGTCGGACTCGAGAATAGCGCGCAAGACAAGGCGACCGATGCGGCCAAAGCCGTTGATGGCAAAACGAATGCTCATGATATGTCCTCGATTTTGGGTCTTTTGACGGATTATATTGTTCTATAGCCGAGTTTTGACCGCCTCAACAACTGCATCGGCGGTGATACCGAAATATTTGAACAGGTCGCCTGCAGGGGCCGATGCACCAAAGCCGGTCATGCCGATGATCTGCCCTTCGCGGCCCACATAGCGCTCCCAGCCATAGGTAATGCCCGCTTCCACAGCCACCCGCTTTACATCGGGAAGATGGTCGCCAAGCACGTCTGCCTTATAGGCAGCCTCTTGCGCGTCGAACAGTTCCAGACAGGGCATGGATACGACCCGTGTGGGGATGCCTTGCGCTTCCAGATCGCTGCGGGCGTCCATGGCAAGGCTCACCTCGGAGCCGGTGGCCAAAAGGATCGCTTTGGGCGTGCCGCCACTGGCTTCCGCCAGAATATAGCCGCCCTTGGCGCTGAGATTTTCGCCGGCATTTTCCAGCCGCACCTGCGGCAGACCCTGTCGGGTGAGCGACAGGATCGAGGGGGTTTCGCCCGCTTCCAAAGCCGCTTTCCAGCATTCGGCGGTTTCCACCACATCGGCAGGGCGGAAGACATTCAGATTGGGCATGGCCCGCAAGGACGCCAGATGCTCGACAGGCTGATGGGTGGGCCCATCTTCGCCAAGGCCGATGGAATCATGGGTCATCACATAGATTACCCGTTGTTTCATCAGCGCCGACAGACGAATGGCCGGACGGCAATAATCGGTGAATACAAGGAAGGTGCCACCATAGGGGATGAAGCCCCCATGAAGGGCCATGCCGTTCATGGCCGAAGCCATGCCATGCTCGCGCACTCCATAATGGATATAGCCTCCGGAAAAATCATCGGCGCTGACAATGCCCATATCTTTGGTTTTGGTATTGTTGGACCCGGTCAGATCCGCCGATCCGCCAACCATTTCGGGAATGACGGCATTGATCACTTCAAGCGCCATTTCCGAGGCTTTGCGGGTGGCCACCTTTTGCGGATTGGCCACCAGATCGGCGATATAATCGTCCATAGCCTTTGCAAAGCGTGCGGGGAGGGCACCGCATAGGCGGCGTTCCAGTTCGGCGCGGCTGTCGGCGGCCAGGCTGTCAAAGCGTGCATACCAGTCATCGGCCTGCGCTTTGGAGCGTTGACCCGCTTTCAGCCATGCGGCCCGGATATCTTCGGGAATGACGAAGGGCGGATAGTCCCAGCCCAATTCGGCACGGGCAAGGGCGATTTCTTCATCTCCCAAGGGGGAGCCGTGGCTGGAGGCTTTGCCCGATTTGTTGGGGGAACCGAATCCGATGGTGGTGCGGCAGGCGATCAATGACGGGCGGTCTTCCCGAATGGCCTCGTCAATGGCGGCGGCAATGGCTTCCGGATCATGGCCATCCACGCCGGATGTGTGCCAGCCATAGGCTTCAAACCGCATGCGACTATCATCGGTGAAAGACAGGTCGGTAGGGCCGTCGATGGAAATGCCATTGTCATCATAGAGCACGATCAGGCGACCCAGCTTCAAATGACCGGCTAAAGAGGCCGCTTCATGGCTGATGCCTTCTTGCAGGCAGCCATCGCCTGCAATGACGAAGGTGCGATGGTCGCATAAATCCGGTGTGCGTGCCGCTTCCATGCGTTCCGCCAAAGCCATGCCCACCGCATTTGCCAAGCCCTGCCCCAAGGGGCCGGTGGTGGTTTCAATACCGGGCATTTCGCCATATTCGGGATGGCCCGCCGTGGGAGAATGAAGCTGGCGGAAATTTTTCAGATCATCAATGCTGGGGCGATCATAGCCGGTCAGATGCAGCAAAGAATAGAGCAGCATCGAGCCATGCCCCGCCGATAGAACAAAGCGGTCCCGATCGGGCCAATCGGGTCGTTTCGGATCGAATCGCAAGAACTGTGTGAACAAAACCGTAGCCACATCGGCCATGCCCATGGGCATTCCCGGATGCCCGGAATTGGCTTTTTGGACCGCATCCATGGAAAGGGCGCGGATGGCATTGGCCATCATTTCATCGGAAACGGCGGTGGATTGGATGTCGGACATGTGAATCAGCCTTTTCACCTTGTCGCATGGGCGCGACTCGGCCCCAAAGGGGCGTGTAAAAAAATCGGCGCAACAATGCTTTGAGCAGGCAGACACGTCAACCGCTTTCCCCGCATTGACCTGCCCTTTATTGACGGCATAGTGTTTGGCATGATGACACGGCGTCTGGCGGGCGGATGGGAATGGAGGCGGAAATATGGGCACGGACACACAAGGCAGCGCGCTTCAAAGCGCATCGCAGCGATTGGAAACGGTGCTCTTGGCGTTGGAAGAACTGTTGGCCGATCGCGCCGCCGAACACAATATGCTGCGGGAAGAAGTGGGCGAATTGCATAAAGTGAACGCCGCGCAGGCGGCGGAAATTTCCCGGCTGAAGGCCGAATTGACGGCGTTGCATCAGCAAAGGGCGGCTTTGGCACAGCGTTTGGACCATACCATTAATGCCGTGGAACGCATGGCTGGGAGTGCCGCCTGATGGGACAAATCAGTGTCAGCGTCAATCATCAGAACTATACCCTTGCTTGCCGCGATGGTGATGAAGAACGCTTGCAGGGCTTGGCGGAACGGGTGGATGAAAAAGCCCGTGATCTGTCGAAAAAGCTGGGGCAGGTCGGGGAAGCGCGGTTGATGCTGATGGTGGCGTTGCTGTTTGCCGATGAATTGCGCGACTTGCGGGAACAAGATCCGGTGCTGGAACGGGAGCAGATGGCCGCAAAAGTGATCGATGATGCCGCTTTGTCTATCGAAGGGATTGTTGAACGCCTGAGAAGCGCCTAAATAACAGCATCGGCGGGCGCTGCCCGGTTCGTGAGGCACCGTACATCCCTGGGGCGATAATCTTCCGAATGGGAGCTGTCCCTGGTCGGATCCTGGTCCGGTTATAACGGCACCCACCTGGTGCACTTGGCGCCAGAGGATTTACAAGACCCACGGCCATGGCGGCCCCGCCGACCTTCCTTTCCCTGCGTTCGTTCTTTGTCCTTGGTGTCGCCGCAAGGGGGATCATGCCCATTCGCCACCAGAAAACAGACCTGCGCCAAAAGGCCCGCTCGGTGCGGGCGCAGCTTTTTTGCGCCCATCCCGATGCGCCGCACGCTGTTGCCGACCATGCGCTGCCGCCTTTATTGGACTGGATGGCCGCGCATGATGTAGCCGGCCCGGTGGCGGGCTATTGGGCCAAAGGCGATGAACTGGATCCGCGCCCGTTGCTGGATGCCTTATCTGCCCGTGACATTCCCTTGTGCCTGCCGGTTGTCGATGCGGCGGACCACCCCTTGCACTTTCGGCATTGGAAACCCGGGGATGCCCTGCGTTCCGCCCGTTTCGACCTTATGGAGCCGGTGACGACAGCCGCCTTATGCACACCAGCCGTGCTTTTGGTGCCGTTGCTGGCATTTGATGATGCGGGATTCCGGCTGGGCTATGGCGGCGGATTTTATGATCGTACTCTTGCCATATTGGAGAAAACCCGTCCGATTTTGACTGTCGGATTGGCATTTTCCGGCCAAAGGCTTGAATCCGTGCCCCATGAAGCGCATGACATGCCTCTTGATCTTATCGCGACCGAAGCAGGGCTGGTCACACCCGCTCGGTTCATCTGACCTTTTTTCAATCGAGGCTGTCTCATGCGCGTTCTTTTTCTTGGCGATATTGTTGGCCGTTTGGCCCGGCAAAGGGTGGTCGAACAGATGGCCGACTGGCGGCGCGACTGGCGGCTGGATTTCGTGATCGTGAATGGTGAAAATGCCGCGGGCGGTTTCGGCATCACCGCGGCCATTGCCGATGAATTATTCGCCGTCGGTGTGGATGTGATCACCACCGGCAATCATGCCTGGGATCAAAAAGAGATTCTTTCGCATATCGATCAGGAACCGCGCCTGCTGCGTCCGGCCAATTATCCCGATAGTGCGCCGGGGCGGGGCTACGGGATCTATGATGCGCCGCGCGGGAAAAAAGTGCTGGTGATGAATTTGATGGGGCGGGTGTTCATGAACCCGCTGGATGATCCGTTTGCGGTGGCGGACAAAATCCTGAAACGCCATGTGCTATCAAGCCAGCTTGCCTTTAGCTTCATTGATTTTCACGGCGAAGCCACCAGCGAAAAAATGGCGATGGGTCAATTTGCCGACGGCCGGGCAAGCTGTGTGGTGGGAACCCACAGCCATATCCCCACCGCCGATGCGCAGATCTTGCCCAAAGGCACCGCCTATCAAACCGATGCGGGCATGTGCGGCGATTATGATTCGGTAATCGGGATGGAAAAGGAAGAGCCCTTGCGCCGCTTTACCCGACATATTCCAGGGGGGCGATTCAGCCCGGCTTTGGGCGAGCCAACCATATGCGGGGTGCTGGTGGAAAGCGACAATTCGGGGCGTGCTGTGCGCATTGATCCCATCCGTATTGGTGGGCGCTTGCATGAACAACGCCCCGCCCTGTAGGGCGGCCCCATGATGCATCGGCCATTTGACCGGTAAAGTGTATTATGGGATCATTGTTCGACCATTACGATCAGTCGTGATGTGCTGGGTGCCACTTTGTGAAAGGATATGTCATGTCCGCGATGAACCGCCGCTCCGCCCTTGGTCTGGGAGCCGGTGCCCTATTGACCGGGCCGGCCTTCGCCGCCAATGCAACAACCGGGCACGAGACCCATCACAAGGCGGCTGCCGCCTCGACGGGCCCCAAGCCTTGGGAAACCCATGCAGATTTGATCAAGGTTCTTAATCATTGCGTGGCCACATCCGAGGCCTGTTTGCAACATTGCCTTGATGCGATGAATATGGGGGATAATTCCCTTTATGAATGTAGCCAGCGGGTGCGGGAAACCAAGGCCCTGTGTGAAGCGACCCGGACTCTGGCCAATGCGGGCAGCCTGCATTTCGAGGCCATTGCCGCCGTCTGTAACGACAGTTGCAAATCCTGCCGCTCCGAATGTGAAAAGCATGCGGGCCATCATGCGATCTGCGGCACCTGCGCCGATAGCTGTGAAGATGTGATCAAGCAGCTGGAAGGGTGAGCCGCCTTCTTCGTAAAGGGAAAGCCTGAAAAGCAAAGGGAGCGCCAAAAGCGCTCCCAGACTGC
>NZ_BKCL01000008.1:0-97595 GCF_008579125.1 Iodidimonas gelatinilytica
GCGTTTTCTTGCGCAGAATTTTGCAAAATCATTATTGCAATCGATTGCAAAATCTTTTACCGTCCTCGTGATCACTGGATGGGGTGCGCCATTTATGGCGGAAACACAGAGCATCCCGGTCCGAATTGGCAGCCATTAAAATCCACAGAGACGCTTTGGCCTGCCGCATCATTTTGGGGAGGAGAGTCCGATGAAACAAGCAACACGCTTTGGTTTAATGCTATCGGTGGCCACAGCAGCATTGGCCGCATCACCTGCTGTTTCGCAGGTTGAAAACGGGGATGCCGATGCAGCGTCCACCAATGTCGGCATGCTTGAGGAAATCGTCATCACCGCCGTGCCCATCAGCGGCACAAAAATGACCACCAGCGTTTCCACCAGTTCTCTAAGCGCAGACGAGATCCGTAATTTTGCACCGCGCTCCACCGCCGAAATTTTCCGCAATATTCCCGGCATCCGCTCTGAAAGCTCTGGCGGGGGCGGCAATGCCAATATCGCCGTGCGTGGCCTGCCCATTTCCACGGGTGGCGCGAAATTCCTTTCACTGCAAGAAGATGGCCTGCCGGTTTTGCAATTTGGCGACATCGCTTTTGGCAATGCGGATAATTTCCTGCGCGCCGATAGCACCATTTCGCAAATTCAAGCAGTGCGTGGCGGTTCGGCCTCCACATTCGCGCAAAATTCCCCCGGTGGCGTGATCAATATGATCAGCAAAACCGGCGCCCAGGAAGGTGGCAGCATCGGCATCACGCGGGGCATCGGTTTTGACCGCACCCAGCTTGATTTTGAATATGGCGGCCCCCTTGCCGACGATCTGAGCTTTCATGTGGGTGGATTTTATCGCACCGGCGAAGGCACCCGCGACACCGGCTTTAACGGCGATGATGGCGGGCAGATCAAAGCCAATATCACCAAGGATTTTGAAAATGGCTATGTGCGGCTTTATTTCAAACATCTGAATGATCGGGAAACCACCTTCCTGCCCATGCCGCTTTTGGCCACCGGCACCAATGAAAACCCGAAATTCCGCTCGGTGGAAGGGTTCGACGCCAAATCCGACACCCCCCATTCCCCCTTCTTGTTGTCGGGCGTTGGTCTGGACGGCGAAAACAACCGCCGTCGTTTCGATCTGGACGATGGGATCCGCGCCCTGAGCACCGCCATCGGCATCGAGTTCGAATTCGATCTGGCCGATGATTGGCGGATCAGCAATCGTGGTCGCTATTCCGAAAATTCCGGCGGTTTCGTTGCGCCCTTCCCGGCCAGCGTAGCCAGCGCATCGTCCTTGGCCGAGCAGATCGGCGGAGCGGGTGCCACCCTTGGCTATGCCAATGGCCCAAGCGGCGGTCAGGCCATCGCCGATCCCGCAGCGCTCAATGGCAATGGCTTGGCCATGTCCGTGGCGTTGTTCGATGTGGATGTGAATGATTTCGATAATTTCGCCAATGATCTGAAACTCGCCAAATCCTTTGAAATGGGCGATATGGGCGATGTGGATGTGACATTCGGCTATTACAAAGCTTCTCAAACCATCAATATGGACTGGGTGTGGAACTCGTTCCTGATGGAAGTGAAGGGCGAGGATGCCGCCCTTTTGGATGTGTTTGACGCCAATGGCCAAAAACAGACCCTGAACGGCCTGTTCCAGTTTGGTGATCCCTTTGGCGGCTGCTGTACCCGTAATTACAATGCCGATTATGATACCGATGCCCCTTATGCCTCTGTATCATGGATCACCGGCGATCTTAGCCTTGATGCCAGCCTGCGCTATACCTTCGGTGATGTTTCAGGCAGCTTTGCGGGCACCATTCAAGCCCCCTTTGATGTCACCGGCGATGGGGTGATCGAAGGACCGGAACAAAATGTCAATCTGGTGGATCTGGCCAATCCTTCGCCTGTTGATTACACCTATGATTATGCCTCTTACACCTTTGGGGCCAATTATCTGTTGACCGACGATCTGGCCGTTTTTGCCCGCTATAGCCGGGGTGGCAGCGCCAATGCAGACCGTTTGCTGTTTGGCCCAGCCATTGCCGCCGATGGTTCTTTGGTGGATGAAGACGCCGCTGTGGATATCGTCAAACAAACCGAAGCCGGTGTGAAACTGCGGACCGGCGAGCTTAATCTGTTCGGCACATTCTTCTATGCCAAAACCGAAGAGCAGAATTTCGAAATCACCAGCCTCACCTTTATCGACCGTAAGTACCGCGCCTATGGTTTCGAGCTTGAAGGGGCCTATTCCTATGGTCCGTTCGATATCACTGCCGGGCTGACATGGACCGATGCGGATATTGTGGAAGACAATCTGTCGCCGGATCTGGTGGGCAACACGCCACGCCGGCAAGCGGACCTGATTTATCAAGTGACGCCATCCTACACGGATTACGGCTTCACCATCGGGGCCAATATCATCGGCACCACCAGCTCCTTTGCCCAATTCAACAACGAGCTGAAACTGCCCGGCTATACGCAGGTGAATCTCTTTGCCAATTACGAGATTCTGCCCGATCTGGTGCTGTCGGCCAATGTGAACAATCTGTTCGATACGCTGGGCGTTACCGAAGCGGAAGAAGGCTCTATCCTGCCCAATTCCGATGCGGTGATCCGGGCGCGCGCCATCAATGGCCGGACGGCTTCTGTCACATTGCGCTATAGCTTCTGATCTTTAACGCAACCCCTTAACGCATCTGCTTGGGGCGGCTTTAAAAAGCCATCCCGGGCGGATGCGCCCAACGGTTCCGTGCGGCCATGTGGGCTGCCATTTGATGCAGGATCGGACTATGTCTCTTCAAAAAACGCCGGAGCGGGTGCAGGCGGCGGACCTTGATGACGCAGACAAAGCCCTCTTTTCCCTTAGAAAACAGATCTTTGGCCCCGATGCCGATACGGCCTTGAAAGCGCTTTACGGCCACCGGGCCGATTTTCAGGATTGGTTGGCGCGGTTTTACGACATTGCAGCCCAAGGCTTTGCCAATCGTTCGGCCGAGCTGCGGGAATTGGATGCCAAGCGGGTTTATACCCCTGACTGGTTTCAAAAGCCCCATATGCTGGGCTATTCCGCCTATGCGGACCGGTTTGGCGGCACCTTGGACGGGGTGCGCCAGCGCCTTTCCTATTTAAGCGACTTAGGCGTCACCTATCTTCATTTGATGCCTGTCACCTGCCCGCGGGAAGGGGAAAGCGACGGCGGCTATGCGGTGGCCGATTATGAACGCATTGATCCCCGCCTTGGCACCATGCAGGATCTTGAAGCGCTGGCCAGCGCCTGCCGCAAGCACGGCATCAGTCTTGTCAGCGATCTGGCGCTCAACCACACCGCCGATACCCATGAATGGGCACAGGCCGCCCGCGCGGGCGATCCGGTTTATCAAGGCTATTATCATTGCTTCTCCGACCGCCAGCACCCTGATCAGTATGAAGAAACGCTGGAGGAGGTGTTTCCCGCCAGTGCGCCGGGCAATTTCACCCATATCGCCGAGATGGATCAGTGGGTCTGGACCACATTCTATCCCTATCAATGGGATCTGAACTATGCCAATCCGGCGGTATTTGGCGAAATATTGCGCATCATGCTGGTTCTGGCCAATCGCGGGGTCGAGGTCTTGCGCCTTGATTCCGTGGCTTTCATGTGGAAGCGCCTGGGCACGGATTGCCGCAATCAGCCTCAGGTCCATCATTTATTGCGCGCCTTTCGCGCGCTGACCCGCATAGCCGCTCCGGCTTTGGCTTTAAAGGCGGAAGCCATTGTGGCGCCGGAACATCTCACCGCCTATCTGGGCGAAGGCAAATATGCGGGCGAAGAATGTCATTTGGGTTATCATAATACCTTGATGGTGCTGCTATGGTCGGCCTTGGCGGAAGGACGCGCCGAACGGCTGACAGAGATGCTGCGGCGGATGCCTGCCCCCCCCGCCAATACAAGCTGGATCACCTATATCCGGTGCCATGATGATATTGGCTGGCCGGTTCTGGATGTGGACCGCGAGGCCCAAGGCCCAAGCGACCATGTGCGGTTTTTATCGGATTTCTATGCGGGTCGGGTCGCAGGCGGCTTTGCGCGCGGGCAATCTTTTCAAACCGGCGAGGACCGTGCCGTTCATGGCAGTTCGGGGATGCTGGCCTCTTTGGCGGGGCTGGAAGCCGCCCTTCAAGAGGACGATGAAACCGCGATCGATCTGGCCTTGGCGCGTATTCGGCTTTTATACAGCATTATCTTCGCCTTTGGCGGCATCCCGCTTTTGTATATGGGCGACGAATTGGGGATGCTCAACGATTACAGCTATGAAACCGATCCTTTGAAGGCGACAGACAGCCGTTGGCTGCACCGCCCCGATATGGATTGGAAAACCGCCGAAATGCGCCATGACAGCGGCAGCATAGCGGGCCGGGTTTATGCCATGACACGCCATCTGATTGCCTGTCGGGCGGATTTTCCGGCCTTGCATGGGGATACACCATCGCGGCCTTTGTCTGGCGACAATCCCCATATATTCATGATGCGGCGATCCGGCGCGCGCGGGCGGCTTCTTTTGCTGGCCAATTTCGCGCCCAACCCACAATCTGCTACCATCAAGGCCATAAACGCCGCACGCTTTCGCTTTCCCTTGCAAGACCGCCTGACCGGGCAGACCTATGAGGGAAGCGGGGATCTTGTACTTGGCCCTTATAACACGGTCTGGCTTGAGGAGGTCTGACATGACACAGCCAGCGCTTTTGGGTGGCATAGAAGCAGGCGGCACAAAAACCATCTGCCTGATCGGTACAGGACCAGATGATATCCGCGCCCAAATACAAATGCCCACCCGCACAGCGGATGAAACCATCCCCGATATTGTGGCATTTTTCCGCGAACGCAGCGTAGAATTGGGGCCGGTCGCCCGCGTGGGGCTGGCCAGCTTTGGCCCCATTGACCGCGACCCCCTCTCTGCCACTTGGGGGCATGTGCTGACAACGCCCAAAACCGGATGGGCGGGCGCGGATTTTGCCGGTGCGGTGGCACGGGCGCTGGATGTGCCGGTAACATTCGATACCGATGTGAACGGGGCCGCGTTGGCGGAAGGGCTGTGGGGCGCAGCGCAAGATGTGGCCGATTATGCCTATCTGACCGTGGGCACCGGCATTGGCGGCGGCATTGTCGCCAATGGTCGGCTTGTGCATGGTGCCATGCATCCCGAACTTGGCCATATGGCGGTGCCCCGCGATCCAGAAACCGATCCTTTTGAAGGCCATTGCCCCTTTCACGGCGATTGTTTGGAAGGATTGGCATCCGGCCCGGCCATAGAGGCCCGCTGGGGCCATCCGGCCTATGACCTGTCGGCGGATCATCCGGCATGGGCGATGGAGCGCAGTATCTATCTGTGCTGGCGGCCAATTTGATCCTGATGCTTTCCACACGGCGCATCTTGTTTGGCGGTGGCGTGATGGCGCGCAACAGCCTGTTTGCCGCCTTGCGCGCCCAAACGAAAGAGCGGCTCAAGGGCTATCTGACGGTTTCGCCCTTTGATGGCGATTTGACGGATGTGATCATGCCGCCCGGCCTTGGCAAACGCGCCGGTCCTTTGGGCGCATTGGCGCTGGCGATGGAAGGAAACGCCTAACAACAAGCACGCCGGTTTTGGTGGGGGAGGCATGGACCATAAGCAGATATAGTCTGGCTTGGTTCCATCGTGAAAGGCACCCCCCATGGCCAACACGGCATCAGATGTGCAACATCCCTTGAACGCCGGCAGATTGGATCATATCCCCGGTGAAGATGGCTGGCCGGTCATCGGCAACAGCCTGGAAGACCTGCGCGATCCCCGGGCCTATACCCGCCGCATGCTGGATCGCTATGGCCCTGTTTATCGCCATAAACTTTTCTTCCATGAACAAGTGAGTCTGATCGGCCCCGAGGCCAACGAGTTCTTTTTGCTCGACCGTGAACAGGTCCTGTCTTCGGAGCAGGGCTGGATGCCGTTCTTGAAAGATCTGTTTCCGCGCGGCCTGATGTTGTTGGATTTCGACGAACATCGCGCCCATCGCAAGATCATGACCGTGGCCTTTAAAACACCGGCCATGAAGCATTATTGTGAACGGCTGAATCTGGGGGTGCCCACACGCATTGGCGCATGGGGACAGGCCGGGCGGTTCCGTTTTTATGATGCCATCAAGGCGCTGACACTGGATATGGCCACCGATGCCTTTCTTGGCATGAAGCCCGGCGGGCAATCGGCCAAGGTGAACACCGCCTTATCGGATATGGTGGCGGCATCGGTGGCCCTGTTCCGCTATCCTTTGCCCGGCACGCTTTATGGCCGGGGTGTTGCGGGGCGGCGGTTTATGATCGCCTTTCTGGGAGACTTGATCGCCAAGCGGCGGGGCGGTGCAGGCCGCGATACCTTTAGCCTGCTGTGCAATGCAAAAGATGAAGACGGCAATAGCTTCACCGATCAACAAATCATCGACCATATGAATTTCCTGTGGATGGCCGCCCATGACACCATCACCTCATCGGTGACCACCCTTGTTTATGAATTGGGCCGCAATCGGGATTGGCAGGAAAAACTGGCCGCTGAATGTGACACCATCGGGGGAGAGCATTTGGATTATGACGATCTCGGCCGGTTGGAGCTGGTGGATTATGCCTTCAAGGAAGCCATGCGGCTGAATGCTCCGGTGCCTGCCTTGCCGCGAATGACGGTGCGCGATACCAAATTTGGCGGCTATGCCTTACCCAAGGGAACATTGGTGGGAATTTCCCCCACCTTTGTCCATCGCATGCCTGAACTGTGGCCAGAGCCGGACCGCTTCGATCCCATGCGCTTTTCCCCGGAAGGCGGCGTGCGGGACCGTCATAAATATGCGTGGGTCCCCTTTGGCGGCGGGGCGCATATGTGTCTGGGGCTGCATTTTGCCACCATGCAGGCAAAAATCATTCTGTTTCATCTGCTGCGGCATTGGCGGATTGAATTGGACAGACCCGATTATGAAGCGCATTTCCAGATCATGCCATTGACCAAGCCAAAATGCGGCCTGCCCGTGCGGCTGGTGCGCCGATCATAGGGCTTGAGAACTTCAGAATAAACGGGGAAGGAGCGGAGATGGAGGCGTTTGATTTCATCATTGTGGGTGCGGGATCGGCGGGGTGCGTGCTGGCCAATCGGCTGAGCGAAAACCCGGACTACCGCGTTTTGCTGCTGGAGGCCGGGCCAAAAGACAGCAATCCCTTCATCCATATGCCTTTGGGCTATGCCATGACGCTAAAGTCCACCACCCTCAATTGGCAATTTCCCACGCTTCCAGATCCCCATACCCACAACCGCATCCATAAATGGCCACGTGGCAAGGCGCTGGGCGGTTCATCATCCATCAATGCCATGATCTATATTCGCGGCAATCCCGGTGATTATGATGGCTGGCAACAAATGGGCTGTACCGGCTGGGGGGCATCGGACGTGCTGCCCTATTTCATGCGGTCGGAAGATTATCAGCATGGCCAACAACCGGGACATGGCGTTGGCGGACCGTTACCGGTGCGGGAACCCGCCTATGTCCATCCCATGTCGAAGAAACTGATGGACGCCTGCGCCCAGTTCGGCCTGCCCAGGCGCCATGATCTCAATATCGGTGTGCAAGAAGGGGTGGGCCTGTGCCAGTTCACCATTGATCGCGGCGCGCGGATGTCTACAGCCCGGACATTTTTGCGCCAGGCAGCCCATCGCCCCAATCTGGACATTCGCACCGAAGCGCTGGCCCATAAAATACTGTTCGAAGGAAAACGCGCCTGCGGTATTCGCTATCAGAATGCCGGCAAAATCGTGGATGTTGCGGCCCGCCAAGAGGTGATTTTGTCCGGCGGCACGGTCAATTCCCCGCATCTGTTGGAACTTTCCGGCATTGGCGATGCGGCACGGTTGAACGCCATCGGCATCCGCCCCTTGGTGGATCTGCCGGCGTGGGCGAGAATTTGCAAGACCATTATAATGCGGCGCTAAGCTGGCAGTTTAAAGCGGGCACGCCTTCCATCAATGCCATGGCACGGGGCTTGCCGCTTTTGGGGTCGCTGATGCGCTATCTGTTGCGGCGTGACGGGATGATGTCGGTGGGGCCGGCCCATATCACCGCTTTTGCCCATACACGCCCCGGCCTGAAAAGCCCCGATATCCAGTTCCACGCCACCCCTGCCACCCTGGATGGGGACGCCTATGCGCAAAATAAGCTGGTTTTCCACAAGGAACCGGGGCTCACTTTGGGGGCCTGTGTGCTGCGTCCGGAAAGCCGCGGCTCCATCCATGCCAAAAGCGCCGATCCGCAGGCTTATCCCGATATCACCGCCAATTATCTGAAAACGCAAACGGACCAGGAAACCATGGTGGACGCCTTGAAACAAACGCGCGAAATCATGGCCCAACCCGCAATCGCACCCTTTGTGGAAAAAGAACGCGACCCCGGCGCAGCGGCACAAAATGATGCCGATTTGCTGGCCTTCGCCCGCGAAACGGGCACCACCATTTTTCATCCTGTGGGCACCTGTGCCATGGGCCCTGCCGATGACAAGCGCGCGGTTTTAACACCGGATCTGAAGGTCAAGGGCGTTCAGGGCCTGCGGGTGGCCGATGCCTCCATAATGCCGCGCCTTGTTTCGGGAAATACCAATGCACCGGCCATCATGATCGGCGAAAAAGCCGCAGATCTGATTTTGGGGAAAGCCCCACCGGCGGCAGTTGCATGGCCCTGCCATGGGGAGCAGCCCTCCGGTTGAGCAAGGCATCAACCGAAAAGGGGCTTTTTTTGCCACTTGCATTGACTTTTAAAGCCGAAACCCTGACGTTCAGGCGGTGAACTACGCAACTCTACACGCAAAAGAAGTCCTAGGAGAGAGATTTTGTCCACGGCAAGCACGGGTGACACCGTCAAGGTCCATTATACCGGTACGCTCGACAGCGGCCAACAATTCGACAGTTCGCGTGACCGCGAGCCCATTTCCTTTGAACTCGGCAAGCGGCAGGTGATTGTCGGTTTTGAAACCGCAATTGAGGGCATGGCTCCGGGCGAGACAAAACAGGTGAAAATTCCCGCCGACGAGGCCTATGGCCAGCGCCGTGATGATCTTGTTTTCGCCGTGCCGCCTGATCAGTTCCCTGCGGAAATGAAAGCCGAAGAAGGTATGCGCGTCACCGGCACAACACAGCAGGGCCAGCAAGTTGAAATGATGATCGTCAAAGTGACGGAAGAAACCATCACTTTGGATGCCAATCATCCGCTTGCCGGTCATGATCTGACATTCGATCTGGAACTCGTTGAAATTGTTGGATAAGTCCAAATTTTAACAACAAGAAAACCCGGCAGGTTCTGTTCCTGCCGGGTTTTTTATGGGCCAAGGGTCCGCCCCGTATCCAAAATGTTTTCACAAGATCCCGGCTTTGGTTTGAGGTCATAAGACATCAGAAAAGCTGGGGACGATGGATACCGGGGGAATCGGTTCCTTATCCCTGTTTTTTCAATTCTGCGTCCCCGCCTGTTCGGGCGCATCCGCTTGTGGGCGGAACTCCACATCCAGATTGGCGGTCAACCACGCAAACACCGCATAAGCAGCGATATTTTGCTGAATATCGGCAAGATCGATCTTGTCGAAGGTATCGTTTGCCGTGTGGTGCAGATCGAAATAATCGGTCCCATCCTGATAAAGCGCAGCCACCGGAACACCGGCCATACGCAACGGAATCACATCAGGGCCGCCCCCCGAATCATTGGCACCGCGCCCGATCCCCAAAGGCCGCAATTGGCGGTGAATGGCATTGGTGAAGGGCAGGTCTTCTTCACCCACACGGGTGCGGAAATCCCAAACCCGACCGGCCCCGAAATCGGATTCGGCGGCAATCACATGATCGGCCAATTCGTCCTTATGCGCTTCGGCATAGGCCCTTGCGCCCAAAAGGCCCACTTCTTCGGCCCCCCACAGCACAAGACGAATGGTGCGCTTGGGAGCAAAACCGCTGTCTTTGATAAGCTTTAAAGCGGCCATGGTGATGCCAACGCCGGCGCCATCATCCACAGCGCCGGTGCCCAGATCCCAGCTATCCAGATGGCCCCCGATCACAATGATTTTTTCCGGCTGCTCGGTGCCTTTGATCTCGGCAATCACATTGCCCGATTGCACCGGTCCAAGGGCTTTGGGGGTCAAGGTCATATGCACCTGTGCGGTGCCGCGCTCCAACAATCGGGCCAATTGATCCGCATCGGGATTGGACAAGGCGGCGGCAGGAATTTTCGCAATGCCGTCCTTATAGCGTGTGCCGCCGGTATGGGGAAAACGGTGGCTATCGGTGCCCACCGAACGGATCAGAACCCCCACGGCACCCTTTTGGGCCGCAACGGATGGTGAATTGCCGCGAATATAGTTGGTGTTGCCATAGCCCGAACCATCTTGCGAGCGATAAAGCTTCAGATCAACAAACGCGATCTTGCCATCAAGGCTACCCTCCGGGGCGGCTTCCAGTTCATAAAGATCGGTAAAGCGCACCACTTGCGCTGTGATGCCGTCTTCCGGTGTGGCCACAGACCCGCCCAGAGCGGTGATATGCAGGGGCTGGTCCGCCTCGCCCACAATCCTGGCCGTTTCCACGCCGCGCGCCCAGCCATCCATGGTGAACGGTTCAATGCGGGCCGTTTCAAAGCCCAGATCCTTCAGCGTCTTCAGCGCCCATTGGCGGGCTGCAGCTTCCCGGTCACTGCCCGCAAGGCGCGGTCCGATCTCTGTGGTCAGCCCCTCGATCAGCTTATATCCTTGCTGGTCTGAAAGCCCTTTGGCCCGCAGCTTTGCCGCTTGTTCAACGAGGGCCGGATCAAGCGTGGCAACGGATGACGTTTGCGCCCCCGTGGGGGTGGTCGCAATGGCGGTGGATAGCACAAGGCATGCGCCCAGGATCATGCGCTTCATCGCATGCGTCTCCTTTTTATTTCGATCAAAGGCCAGACGTTAACCGCCTTCCGGGTTATCTCCAAGCCTGCCGATTGCGTGAAACCGGCGAGTGCGGTATGGAGCGCGTGAAATTCTTGTCGTTTGAAAGGTTCGGTGTACGTCATGGTTCAGTATGTTTTCCACATGCAAGGCCTCAACAAGCAATATCCGGGGGGGCGCCATGTCCTGAAGGATATTCATCTCAATTTCCTTCCCGGTGTGAAAATTGCCGTGATCGGCGTCAATGGCTCGGGGAAATCCACCCTGATGCGGATCATGTCCGGTATCGACAAGGACTTCACCGGCGAGGCATGGGCCGCAGAGGGCATCCGTACCGGCTATCTAAGCCAGGAACCCTATCTTGACCCGGAAAAGGATGTTTTGGGCAATGTGCGGGACGGTGTGGCCGCGCAACAGGCCATCCTTGATCGCTATAACGAGATTTTGGCGGATTATTCCGACGAGGTGGCCGATGAAATGGCCCGCCTGCAAGACGAGATCGACGCCAATAATCTGTGGGAACTGGACAATCAGGTCGACATTGCCATGGACGCCCTGCGCTGTCCGGCCGGTGATGCCGATGTCACCACATTGTCCGGCGGAGAGCGTCGCCGGGTGGCTTTGTGCCGCCTGTTGCTGGAAAAACCCGATCTTTTGATGCTGGATGAACCGACCAACCATCTGGATGCCGAATCGGTGGCGTGGCTTGAGCGCTTCTTGCAAGAATATAAAGGCACCGTGGTTCTGGTGACCCATGATCGCTACTTCCTCGATAATGTGGTGGGCTGGGTTTTGGAACTGGATCGCGGCCACGGTATTCCCTTTGAGGGCAATTACTCGCAATGGCTGGAAGCCAAGCAAAAACGTCTTGCCCAGGAAGAGCGTAAGGAAGAGGCCAAGGAAAAGGCATTGGCGCGGGAACTGGAGTGGATCAGATCCAGCCCCAAGGCACGCCAGTCAAAATCCAAGGCGCGTATCCGGGCCTATGATGAAATGCTGCAAGAACAGCAGGAAAAGCTGTCAGGCACCGCGCAAATCAAAATGCAACCCCCCGGCCGTTTGGGCGGCAAGGTGATCGAGTTCGAAGGCGTCTCCAAAGCCTTTGGTGATCGCCTGCTTTATGAAAATCTCACATTTTCCCTGCCACCGGGCGGCATTGTCGGGGTCATCGGCCCCAATGGCGCCGGGAAAACCACCTTGTTCAAGCTGATCACCGGCGAAGAAACCCCCGATGCCGGCAGCATCACCATCGGGGAAACGGTGAAACTGGGCTATGTGGATCAAAGCCGCGACGCTTTGGACGACAACAAGACCGTCTGGGAAGAAGTGTCTGGCGGCGACGATGTGTTCTATTTCGGCAAGACCGAGATCGCCACACGCTCTTATGTGGGGGCCTTCAACTTCAAAGGCTCGGATCAGCAAAAGAAAGTGGGGCTGCTGTCAGGCGGTGAACGCAACCGCGTCCATCTGGCAAAGATGCTGCGCAAGGGCGGCAATGTGCTGCTTTTGGATGAACCCACCAACGATCTGGATGTGGAAACCCTGCGGGCTTTGGAAGAAGCCTTGGAAAACTTCGCCGGATGCGCCGTGGTGATCAGCCATGATCGCTTCTTCCTTGACCGATTGGCCACCCATATCCTCGCCTTTGAAGGCGACAGCCATGTGGAATGGTTCGAAGGCAATTTCCAGGCCTATGAAGCGGATCGCAAGCGCCGTCTTGGCGATGATGCCAACACACCGCACCGCTTGAAATTCAAGAAATTCAACCGCTCCTGAAGCGGCGCAAACACTGCGAAAACAAGAATGCCGGGTGCGTGTCGCCCGGCATTTTTACATGAAAAGAGAAAGCAGACGGGAGAGGGTGTCAAAAACACATCTATATTTTGTAAATATATAAAATGCGGCTATACTGCAACCGGGACAAAAAAATATCGGGCCACCATTTTTGAAGCTGCCGAAAAAGGGAAGACCGCAACACAAGCTGCATGCCTCGGAAACCCACGTCCATTAAGGCAGAACACATGGCCGCCACAGCGAGTCAGAAAACAGGAAACAAAGAGGCACAAGAGCCTCTTCCGCGCGGCAAACATGGCACGCGATCTGTCTTGAGCAATCTGCGCATCCTGATCTATTTGATGGCGCTTACCGGACTGACGGGCCTTTTTGGTGGATGGGAAATCCACAAAATCGGGACATTGCACAAGCTCAATTATCTTCATGTAAAATATAACCAGATGCTGGTGCATGATCTGGAGGTGTTCCGCAAAGGAGCGGAACCGATCGACCAGATGCGCCGTGACGTCCAATTGATCCGGGAACAACCTATAACCTGCCTCGAGATCATCGGCGTGGTTGAAAGGGTGGTGTTGTCGGCGTTCCAGATCTTGCGGGCCGTACAGGTTTGCCACGACGATTTAAGGCTGACGACAGAGGTTCTTTCCACCCTTGATGCTTATGAAGCCGGACGATTGTCGCGGCCTGCATTGATCAGTGTTTTAGATCAGGCGGTTGCTCAAATCACAAACCATTCCCTGCAATTCGAACCTCTTGTGGAAAATGCGGAAAATGCGGTTCTCAAAACAACAATAGCGCTGCTCATCCTGATGGCATTGGTCATTCCCATGGTGGGCATTTTTGTAAGCCGCGCCGTATCCAATGATTGTCAGGAACTGGTTAGAACCCAAAAACGGCTGATAAAAGCTCGCCAAGAAGCGGATGAAGCCAATCTCGCCAAGTCAAAATTCCTGGCACATATGAGCCATGAACTCAGAACGCCCCTAAATGCCATTATTGGCTTTTCCGATCTGATGGCCTTGGAAATTTACGGCAAGCTGGGCGATTCGCGCTATCGATCATACGCCACGCATATCCGCGAATCTGGCAAGCATTTATTGCATATTATCAATGATTTACTTGATCTAAGCAAGGTTGAGGCAGGCAAGATGGACCTGAGCCTGAAAAGGATAGAGATCAAGCCGCTCATAAAAGACGCGCTGGAGCTTGTGGCGCTGGAAACGAAACAGAACAGCCCCACCGTCCATATCGCTTTGCCAGCCCATCCGCCGCGCTTGCTGGTGGACGAACGGTTGGTGAAACAGGCTTTGGTCAATCTCATCAGCAATGCGGTGAAATTTACGCCAGATAGCGGTGAGATCCGCATCAAAGGCTCCCTGACCGAAGATGATCGCTTCCTTCTGGACATTTCAGATAATGGGGTGGGCATGACCGAAAGCGAATTGGCAATCTGCAAGCGGCCCTTTGGGCAAATTCACAATCTGGTCCGGGACGATCAGCACGGAACAGGCTTGGGATTGCCTTTGGTCAATCTGTTCATGCGGCTCCATGATGGGCAAATGGAAATTTCTTCACAAAAAGGCAAAGGCACCAAGGTGCGCCTGATTTTCCCTGCCTGTTGTGTGGTGCCTCCCCAAGCAAAAACGGCGCATACAATAACATCACCGACAATGAAGGCGCAAATTGACCGCCGCGCCATTTAAACCACCGTCCCCCGATGACTATCGTGCCTATACGTCCCCCACATCCTCTGGATGTTATCGGGGGTCTTGTCGTATAAACGGCGATCATCCTTGCCCCTCGCATAAAAAGAGCATGCCCGTGACCTTTGACCCGAATAGCTTTCTTGAAACCAATGACCACGAACAGGCCATTCCGGTGCTTGCCCTGTCTGTTGCGGCGCATGCGCAATGGCGCAAAACCGCGCCTGCCGATGTGCAGCATTGGGAAGATTTGCAAGGGTTCGAGGCCAAAAAGGGAGCGGTGATGTTTGTGCCGCCAACCGCCCAAAGCGGTGCGGCCATAGTGCTGGGATTAGGCGAGAATGGCGATGTCAATGCGCCGGACCCGTGGGGCTGGGCCGCTCTTGCCGACCGGCTGCCGCCCGGCATCTATCGTCTGCCCGAAGGCATGCCAGGGAAGGCACAGGAAATGGCCGCCTTGGGCTGGGCCTTGGCGCAATATCGTTTTCGCCGTTATCTGAAACACAGCGACCAAGAGGCACAAACACCGGATAAACCAAAACGCCTGCTCCTTTCCAATAAAGGGGCCAAGGAAAGGGCCGCACGGGAAGCCGCCGCGGTGGCACTGGTGCGCGATCTGGTGAACACCCCCGCCAATGACATGCTGCCCTCTGATCTGGAGCGGGAAAGCCGGACCTTGGCCGACCGTTTCTCCGCCACGGTGACAGTAACCACCGGCGATGCCCTGCTGGATGCCAATTTCCCCGCCATCCATGCGGTGGGGCGGGCATCTGCCGATGCGCCAAGGCTTATCGATCTGCGCTGGGGACGGGAAGACGCGCCAAAACTCACTTTGGTGGGCAAGGGAGTGTGTTTCGATTCAGGTGGACTGGACATCAAGCCCGCAAACGGCATGCGCCTGATGAAAAAGGACATGGGAGGAGCCGCCCATGTTTTGGGATTGGCGCACCGCATTATGAGCGACAAACTGGATGTGCGCCTGCGGGTGCTGATCCCGGCGGTAGAAAATGCCATTTCAGGCACGGCCTTTCGCCCCGGCGATATCATCAAAACCCGCAAGGGCCTGTCCGTAGAAATCGGCAATACCGATGCGGAAGGCCGCTTGGTCCTGGGCGATGCCCTGACACTCGCCTGCGAAGAAACACCGGATCTTTTACTAGACTTTGCCACGCTTACCGGCGCAGCGCGGGTGGCACTGGGGCCGGACCTTCCCGCCTTTTTCACCGCACATCACGATTTGGCCGACCACTTCGCCAAAGCCGCTGCAAACACCGGTGATCCTTTATGGCGGCTTCCTTTATGGGAAGCCTATCTGGACTATCTGGATAGCAGCGTGGCCGATATCGCCAATGCCGGAGACAGCCCGTTTGGCGGAGCCATCACGGCTGCGCTCTATTTATCGCGCTTTATCACCCCGGAGGTGACATGGGCGCATTTCGATGTTTATGCGTGGAATCAAAAGCCCCGCCCCGGTCGTCCGGCAGGCGGCGAGGCCATGGCCCTGCGAGCCGCTTTTTCTGTCATTCAGGATCGATTCGGTGCATCCTGACTTGTCTTTGACAAAAAAACCGATACGCTAGCGAAACGAGCCACGTATCGAAGGATACCGGATATGACGGATCGCACGCTGTCCGACCATTTGGGCCTATGGCACCGCGCACTTATTGGCAGTGTGCGCTCTGATGCACCAGATCTGACCACCAGGCAAATGGCTATTCTTCTTTCGATTTACACCACAAGCCCTCCGCATACCGTGCGGGGGCTGGCCGCCGAACTTGGGGTGGCCAAACCGGTGATCACCCGAGCTCTGGATACATTAAGCGTACTGGGATATGTGCGGCGCAAGCGCGATGAACAGGATCGGCGCAGCGTTTTTGTGCAGCGAACGGTGAAGGGCGCCGTTTTCTTGAGCGAATTTCGCGATATTCTGGCACAGGCGGACGACGCCTCGTCGCCCCGCTAACGCCATCTCATTAACCCCGTTCCATGAACTCATCCCCGAAAGCCTGATATGACATCCCCGAAAAGAGATCCTCGTATCACACCGGCTCGGCCGGATTTGGCCGCTCGCTTTCTGGAGGGCATGATCGAAGCAAGCCGATTCTCCGAAGGCCAACCCTATGTGGTGGTCTCAGGAACCACAGCCTTGCGGTCGCAAGCCAGTGGCACCGGAGCACAGGTCAGCGAACTTTTATTCGGTGAACGCTTCACCGTTTATGAAGATCGCGGAGGCTGGGTATGGGGGCAATCGGCGCGCGATGGGTATGTGGGCTATGCCGAACGCACAGCCGTTGCACCCGATCCGTCTTCGGGCCTGCCCACCCATATGGTCAGCGCCCTTTTTGCCCATTTGATCCCCACGCCAGACTTGAAAACCAGCGCCCTCGCCTTGCTGCCCATGTCGGCGCAACTGACCTTGGGCGAATTGAGCCCATGTGGCGGTTACCGGCGGGTACAGGAATATGATGGCTGGATCTGCGTGCGCCATATCCGGCAGATCGGCGAGCCCAATGGAGATTATGTGTCCATTGCCGAGCGCTTTTTTGGTGCGCCTTATTTATGGGGTGGGAAAACCGCAAGCGGCATTGATTGCAGTGGTTTGGTGCAAGTAGCCATGGCCGCGGCAGACATAAGCATGCCCCGCGACTCAGACCTTCAGCTGACAGCCTGTCGGCACCGGCAATGGACAGCCATAAAGCGCAATCAGGCCCGGCGGGGCGATCTGGCGTTTTTTCCCGGCCATGTGGGGATCATGATAGACCATGAAACGCTGCTGCACGCCAATGCCACTCATATGGCGGTAACGGTGGACCC
Source organism: Iodidimonas gelatinilytica (assembly GCF_008579125.1). NCBI lineage: Bacteria > Pseudomonadati > Pseudomonadota > Alphaproteobacteria > Iodidimonadales > Iodidimonadaceae > Iodidimonas > Iodidimonas gelatinilytica. The sequence continues at coordinate 17,251 of NZ_BKCL01000008.1, forward strand.
ATTGACCGATGTTATTGATTGGGTGGGCCGCAGCAAAGCGCATCCCTTTAGCGGGCTTTATCGCCAGCCCGAATAAGCACACACCAGCCCCTATATGACAAAAGAGCCGTGCCGGGAATTGTCAAGAATCCCCGGCCCCGCGATTTTGTTTTATTCCGACCCGGCTTCCTCTTCCACCGCAGGAAGGGGCAGCGGTTGATCGGATTGGGCACGCAAGAAGGCGATCATATTGGCACGATCGGTCGGTTTGCGCAGGCCAGCAAAGGCCATTTTGTTGCCCGGAATGGCTTCATTGGTGTTCAAAAGCCACGCATCAAGCTGTTCATAGGTCCATTCGCCACCATGGTTGGCCAAGGCATCGGAATAGCCAAATCCCGGTTTGGACGCGATAGCACTTCCCAAAACACCATAAAGATTAGGGCCGATCTTATTGGCCCCACCCTTTTCGTAGCTGTGACAGGCGGCACATTTGGCAAAGGCGCGCTGTCCCTTGTCGGCAGAGGCTTGCGACAAAAGCATGGCCAAAGACGGCCCTTCGGGCTCGGCCTCTTTTTCCGTGTCCGCACTCACATCCGGCAAGGCCACGGCATAGGCCGGCGTTTCAGGGGCTTCCACATGAAACCGTCCTTCGGTCAAAATAGCACTGCCTTTGACCAGCAAAAGCGCGATCAGAATGCCCGCAAGGGCTTTGTTCACCGTCATCGTATCCACGAACTATGCTCCTCCTGCCCTGGTCTTTTTGAACGACGCTTTGGGCGGCGCAGACCATAGACCGACAGCGGCCCCTATCGCAAGCCGCACCAACTTTGCGGTCTTCTTATCGTGCTGTCCGCTTTCATGCAATGCGACAGATGGTCATTTTATAAGAGAAAGGCCGGAAGGACACCCCTCCCGACCTGATTTCATTGAAATAAGCTATCAATCAGCGCGCGCTGAAATAGCTCGTCACTTGTTCAGCCTTGGCATCCACAAGAGCCGCGCAGAGCCGGATACGCTCCAATGTTTGCGCCAATTCCCGCGGGCCGCCTTCCAGATCGTCCACCTTATCGGCAAAGAAGGCGTTTACTTCCTCAGCCCGTTCTACGGAGCAAAAACCACCACCCATATTGGCAATAGCCCCTTTGCGCCATGTCGGGATACGGGGCAGCAAAACATCCAGATTGCCTTGCACCCATTCCCACATGGCTTCCCGCTGTTCCGAAACGCCCACCTGAGAAAAGGCAATCAGAATCGCTTCATTGTCACGCACCCGCTCGTCTCCGATCACCGAACGCATCAGGCTCGCCACATCATCGGCTGGCGACGAGGCCAAAGCGCCCAAGGCCCGTTGACGGAATGTTGCATCGCGTGAGGCAAGGGCACGATCCAGCAAGGTCTGGGCAAAGTTGAAATCTTCTTCCTCAACAGCCACAGCCAGCGCTGTTCCCACAATCCCCGCATCCAAGGCACTGTTATCGAGTTCTTCGCCATCGCCAAGATAGGCTTTGGCGCGCTTGACCAAGGTTGCACGCAAGGCTTCATCTTTCCCCAGATTCGCCATGGTGCTAACGAGAGAGCCACGCAACAAGTGGGTTTCACCGGTTTCGCCGGCCGCTGCCTCAAGGCCAAGGCTTTGCAAACGGTCGCCATAAAGATCCCGCACAAGGGCAGAAATACCGTCTTTGGCAGCCTCGCTTTGGGCCAAACGACCATACATCAAGCCCAGATCGGATACTGGCTGGGTTGCCACTTCGCGGTTATCCGCCTTTGCCAGAATACCGAAGGCATCCACCATCGTTGCGGTCGATGCATCATCCGAACGATATGCGGCGGACAAAGAACCCAAAAGCGCCTGTGCTTCCCGTTCGTTCAGCGCATCGAAATTGCTGAACAAAGCAGACCAGCCCTGCTCATCCAGCGCCATGCGGTAATAGCCCGAGCCATTGTCATTGGGCATCAACCAAGCCGGGCAGCTTTGTGACGGAAGCTCAATTGTGGCTTCTGCTTCGCTCAAGACCGTGCAAAAGCGATCGCGGCCTTCCGCTGTACCATAGGCCATGCACACCGGAATTTTCCATGTCTGGTCGCGGTCACCCTCTGATCCGACAGGGAAATAGCGCGATTGGTTTAACGTGACGCGAGGAATGGCATCGCCATCACAGGACAGTTCCGCCCGCACGATAGGCACACCGGGCTGGAACAGGAAGCTGCGGAAGGCATCCACAACATCAGGACGGTTTGCCCCATCAGCCAAGGATTGCATGAAGTCGTTCACATCCGCCACATCATTGGCAAAACGCTTCATGTGCAGCCGCACGCCTTCGCGGAAGGCGTCTTCACCCAAAAAGGCTTCAAACATGGCCAGAACGCCGCCACCTTTACGATAAGTAATCCCATCGAAGGCCGTGGCAATATCATGATTGGAGCGGATCGGTTCACGGATCTGGCGCGCAGTGGCAAGGCTATCGGACCCCATAACGCCCAGCGCTCCCCGGAAAGTAGCAGTGGCAAATCCTCGGCCCGGAAAGGCCATGTCTACGGACTTGTTCCCCATCCAGGTGGCAAAGGATTCATTCAGCCAGATATCGTCCCACCATTTGGGCGTCACCAGATTGCCGAACCACTGATGGGCCAGTTCATGGGAATGCACAGAGGCATAGGCCCGTTTTTGACCTTCCGACGCTTGCGATCCATCGCCCAACAGCAAAAGCTGTTCGCGGTAGGTAATGGCCCCGACATTTTCCATGGCCCCGGCCGCAAAATCGGGAACGGCGATGATGTCCAATTTGGGATAAGGGAAAGCCACATTGAAATAACGCTCTTGGGCTTCAATGATGGCTTGGGTGTTTTCCAACGCATAACCAAGCTGGTCGCCTTTGCCCATGGCGGCCACACCGCGCAATGGCAACGGACGATCGCGCACCTCATTGGGCGGCAAATCGCCAAAATCCACCACATCCAAAGGCCCGACTGCAAAAGCAATCAGATAGGTGGGCAAGGGAGGCGTGGTTTCATAATGACGGGTGACAAGACCATCGCCGGCCTCTGTTTGCGAGACTTCCGGCGTTGCAGTGATCACCGCATCGGTGGCTTTGGCGGTCACGGAAATATCGAATGGCGTTTTGAACGCCGGTTCATCAAAGCTGGGGAAGGCCAGCCGCGCCGACGTGGCTTCAAACTGGGTGAAGGCATAATCTTCCCCCCCTTCCGTTACTTTATAAAGCCCTTCCAGCGCGCCATTGAAGGGCGCGGTATATTGGAACGACAAAGTGGCCGGGCCTTTTGGCGGGGTGCTATCAAGGCTGATACGGGCAATCCCCGTCGGGTCCACTTGTTCATAACTGGCATCGATGCGCTGATCGCCTACTGTCAACCATACATCGCTCACATCCAGATCATTGCCATGCACCCAAAGAATGGACGACGGTTCATTGATGGCCACATCGATGGCCACCGCACCGGAGAAGCTGTCTTTGGTCGGCAGGATGGTCAGATCAAGCTGATAATGGGTAGGAACCACAGAATCTCCAAGCTGGCCATGGGGAATGGCATCCGCCGCCACCGTGGCCTGATCCTGTTCAGACGTGGATGTCTGCTGTGTTTGTGTGTCATCATCACATGCTGCAAGCGCAGAGAGTGCTGCAGCTCCTATCAGTAGTCGCCAAGCGCGCATCATATAGTCTCCCGATCCGATGATTGTTGTTTATATTGCAGCGAAGACTAACGGCATGGATCACCCCGCGTCCAGCCACCTTTTTATTAAATGATGGGCAAGGGCAAGACGCGGCGGCACCATAAGGGCTTCACTTTCCCCGTCCATGGCCCTTGCAACTTCCCGACGTGTGAACCAGCGCGCGTCTTCCAGCTCTGTCCGGTCCACCACGATCTCTTCGCTCAACGCCTGAGCGATAAAACCCAACATCAAATTTGATGGGAAGGGCCAGGGCTGACTGCTACATAAGAGACCCCGCCGATCACGATCCCGGCTTCTTCATGCACTTCACGGCGCACCGCAGCCTCCAGCGACTCGCCGGATTCCACAAAGCCCGCCAGCGCCGAATACATGCCCGGAGGAAAGGTCGGCTGACGGCCCAGAAGACAAAAATCACCGCGCACCGGCACCATGATCGCCACCGGATCGGTGCGCGGATAATGTTCGCTATTGCACGCCTCGCAATAGCGTTGATAGCCGCCGCGCCGGGCCACGGTAGTGCTTGAGCAACGGGCGCAAAAGCGATGCCGCGCGTGCCAGGATAAAATGGCCAGCGCTTGCGCCACGATGCCGGTAATGCCCTGATCATGGGCCGGAGAGCTGAACTGCATGGCCAGCGACCGCCCATCAAGAAACAAAAGCGGTCGGGATGCCTGTATTGCATCGGTTGGCAGCTCCCACTCTTTGGGGCAGCGCACGGCGAACAACGGCGTTTGGTCCTGTTGCACCCCCAAAAACACGCAATCGGCCTGCGCTTCGATCAGCGTGGCCATCTGCGCATATGTGCTATAGAACAATGTGGGCGGCATACCACCATGAACGGCGACCTTCCCGGAGCGCACCGCCAAAAAGCGCCCCTTTTGGCAGGCTTTAAGGAGCCAGTCTTCATCGCCGCGGCGGTTTTCCGCACGGTCGAGCGGATTGCCGCAATAGGCAATCATAAGATCAGAGTGAAACAGAGCTGCATCCATCATCGCCGTTTGATGCCATATATTCCGGTTAAAACCAATTCAGAACCAATCCCGCATGAATGACCCAAAGGTGCGCCATCCAGCGATTGGCAGAAAATGCTCACAAAAATGAACCCAAGAGTAACAATGACGCACCTTATTCCCGTAGCACGCAAAAACGCGCCAATTAAAAAAAGCGCCACGAACGGAAATAAAGAAAGGGCCTAGGGTGCAGAGCGACAAAGAGCGCTTGCTTGATGACTATCTGGTGACGGCGGCGCGCATTGGCGACCGACGGGCATTGGACCATCTGGTGACCCGCTGGTCACCCCGGTTTTTGCGCCATGCCTATAGGCTATTGGGCGATGAATCCATGGCGCAGGATATGGCGCAAGAGGCATGGGAGCAGATCCTGCGCGGTCTGGCGCGGTTGGAAGACGCGCGGGCCTTTCCCGCCTGGGCATATCGCATTGTGACGCGCCGGTGCGCCCGCGCCATCCGGCAATTGGAAAAGCATCGGAATGGCCAGAAAGCTCTGGCCGCGGACCCGACACCCCTCGCGTGCGAAGCCGCTGACAATGAACCGGCGGACAGCGCACGCCGCGCCGATATGGCCCTTGTTCTGGCGGCATTGAAAACCTTGCCGGGCCCACAGCGAGCTGCTTTGGCGCTGTTTTATATGGAGGACCTCAGCATATCGGAAATTGCAATCGTGCTGGAAATCCCTGTGGGAACCGTCAAAACCCGCCTGATGCATGGGCGTTTGAAAATTCGGGACATCGTGAAAGGAACTGGTGATGACCAAATTGGATGATTTGATCGAAGACGTACTGACGCATGAAAACCAAACATTGTCGGGACACAGTGTGGAACCGGGATATTTCGCGCAGGCCAAAGGGCTCTTCCGTGGCCCGCTTGGCTGGGTGATGTGGTTGGTGTATATTATGCAGATTCTCGCCTTTGCGGCGGCTGCTTTTTCTTTTTGGCAGATGCTCATCGTTCCGGAAAGCGTGATGGCGGTGCGCTGGGGCGTCGGGGCCGTTCTTTTGTTCTTGTTTACCATTTCGGGCAAAAGCTTCATGGGCAGTCATCTGGAAGCGAACCGCATATTGCGTGAAGTGAAGCGACTGGAATTGCGCCTGTCTATGATGGAAGCCGCAAAAGCCAGCGACTCAGTGGGAGAGCCAAAATGAGGATATGGTGTCTGCTTGCTTTTCTGGTGGTGCTGTTTTTGCAAAACACCCCCTGTTCTGGCTAAATCGCCAACACAAAGAACAGGGCGAAAGCCAGCCCGCCACAGGATCCGGACCTGCGCTTGGGCGGGAAACGCCTGCCAAACAAGACGGACGTGCCCTTCTTGCGCTTCCCTCTTGCATCATAAAGCGGAAACACGCATATAGCACATGGGAGCCGGTGCGGACGAACCTTTCGCCAATCCGGTCAGGTCCGGAAGGAAGCAGCCGTAACGAATTCGGTCCGGGTCGTGCCGGTTCCCACCTGATAAAATCATCAAAACAAGACAAGGTCCGTTTCAGCAAGGAAGCGGGCTTTTTTATGAGAAATCGGGGCCACGCACCTAAAAAACACGAAAATGCCATGGAAGACTTGCCTTGATCCGGCCACGCTATGGCATAGTGTGCGCCCATGAGTGAGTCGCAATTTTCGGATAAAATGAAGGTCACATCCGCATGACCGATGGTGCCACCCCGTACCGCGTTCTGGCGCGCAAATATCGCCCTCAAACCTTTGATGCCCTGATCGGTCAGGAAGCCATGGTCCGCACGCTTGGCAATGCCATTGCCGCAGGTCGGCTGGCCCATGCCTTTATTCTGACAGGGGTTCGAGGCGTTGGCAAAACCACCACGGCGCGGCTGATCGCCCGGGCGCTCAATTGCATCGGCCCCGATGGCACAGGAAGTCCTACCACCAATCCATGCGGACAATGCGATCCCTGCCGGGCCATTGCCGAATCGCGCCATGTGGATGTGATGGAGATGGATGCCGCCAGCCGTACTGGCGTTGATGATATTCGGGAGATCATCGACGGCGTGCAATATGCCCCGGTTTCCGCACGCTATAAAATCTACATCATCGATGAAGTGCATATGCTGTCGAAAAATGCCTTCAACGCCTTGCTCAAAACCCTTGAAGAGCCGCCAGAGCACGTCAAATTCCTGTTTGCCACCACGGAAATCCGCAAGCTCCCCGTGACCGTTCTGTCGCGTTGCCAGCGATTCGACCTGCGCCGTGTGGATGCCGATGCCTTGGTGGCGCATCTGATGGGCATTTGCGAAAAAGAAGAGGCAAAAGCGGATACGGAAGCGCTGGCCATGATCGCCCGCGCCTCCGAAGGCTCGGTGCGCGATGCCTTGTCCTTGCTGGACCAAGCCATTGCCCATGGGGCAGGCACGGTGGATGCGGCACAGGTGCGCGACATGCTGGGTCTGGCCGACCGGGCGCAGGTTCTGGACCTTACCCGCTCTGTGATGGCCGGAAAACTGCCCGAAGCATTGGCGATACTACGTGGCCAATATGATCTGGGCGCCGATCCGGCGGTGGTTTTGTCAGACATGCTGGATAGTATTCACTGGCTGACACGGCTCAAGATCGCCCCCGAAGCCGGTGAAACGGCCGCCCCGGAGGCGGAGCGCACATTGGGCGCGGAAATGGCGAAAACACTGTCCATGCCGCATCTGACGCGCGCATGGCAAATGCTGCTCAAGGGGCTGGATGAGGTGCGCATGGCCCCCACCCCCATCGCCGCAGCGGAAATGGTGTTGATCCGGCTGGCTTATGTGGCCGACCTGCCCAGTCCGGCAGAGCTGATCAAATCCCTCAACAAATCAGCGCCAAGCGGCCATATAACCGCCACATCCGGTGCCGCACCGGCAGGTGTCGGCCCCACCGCACAAGGCTCCCCGGACACACAGCCTACAAGCGCCTTGGCACACAATCAGTCCGCCCCCACCCTGTCCGGCGGCGCGCAAATTCTGGCCATGCGCCCAGATAGCGAAGACGAAACCGGCGCAGACACTCCCAAGCATCCGATGCCGACGGATTTTGTCGGGCTGGTCAGGCTGTTTCATCTGGAAAAAGAAGCGGTCCTTGCCACCATGTTGAAGGATCGGGTGCGACTGGTAAGCTACCGCCCCGGCTGCATCACGGTCAGTGTGGATGAAGATGCGCCCCCCGATCTGGCGCGCCGGGTGCAGGCTTGCCTGAAGCAATGGACCGGGCAGGATTGGCAGTTTGTCATCAGCCAGCAAGCGGGCGAAGCCTCGCTGCACGAGAAAGAACTTGCACATAAAGCACGGGTGCGCGAGGAAGCGCTGCGCGACCCGCTGGTCGTCGCCGTGATGGACGCATTTCCCGGCGCACGGCTGGCAGAGGTGCGCGAACCCTCGGATCTGGCGGCAATGGCCGCATCCGAAACCCTGGCGCTTTTAGAAACGGATGCCGAAGGCGAGGAGATCGACCAATGAAAAATCTGGGCCAAATGCTGAAACAGGCGCAGCAAATGCAGCAGAAAATGGCGGATATGCAGCAAGCGCTGGATGCCATTGAAGTCGAAGGCCGCTCTGGCGGTGGTCTGGTGGTGGTGCGCCTGTCGGCCAAAGGCGATCTGCGGGACGTAAAGATCGACCCGTCGCTTTTGAAGGCCGATGAAGGCGAGATTCTGGAAGACCTGATCAAAGCCGCCCATGCGGATGCCCGCGAAAAAGCCCAGGAACGCAGCCAGGAAGAAATGAAAAAAGTCACGGGCGGTTTGAACCTGCCCGAAGGCATGCAGCTTCCTTTCTAGGATCATGGCCATAAATCCTCTCCCCCCCGGCACGGCACGACCATCGGCATTGATGGCCTGATCGCTTTATTGGCCAAATTGCCCGGCCTTGGCCCGCGCTCGGCCCGCCGTGCCGTTTTGCAACTGATCAAAAAACGCGAAAGCCTGATGCAGCCATTGGCGCGGGCACTGGCAGATGTGGCCGACAGTATTCGCATCTGCGGCACCTGCGGGAATGTGGATGTGCAAGATCCCTGCGCCATTTGCTGTGATCCAAAACGCGATGCCGGTCTTATCTGTGTGGTGGAAGATGTATCCGATCTTTGGGCCTTGGATCGCGCAGGATTGTTTCGGGGCCGTTATCATGTTCTTGGCGGCACGCTTTCGGCCCTTGACGGGATAGGGCCAGACGATCTGAATATCGGGCCTTTGGTTGACCGGGTGCGCGAAGGCGACATACGCGAAGTGATTTTGGCGCTCAATGCCACAGTGGATGGCCAGACCACGGCGCATTATATAACGGACCGACTTGGGGCCTTGAACATTGATGTGACAGCCCTTGCCCATGGATTGCCGGTGGGCGGTGAACTGGATTATCTCGACGACGGCACCTTGGCCGCCGCCATGAAGGCGCGGCGCAAATTCTGATAGAAAGGCGTTTCCATGGACATGGAAGATCCGGTCAATGTGTTGGGCGGACAATTGGCAGACTGTGGCCGCGATCCAGTGACCGGCTTCTTCCGTGATGGCTGTTGCAACACCTCAGACGAGGATATGGGCAGCCACACGATCTGCGTGGTGATGACAGCAGACTTCCTCGCTTTTTCAAAGGCGCGCGGGAACGATCTGTCCACGCCCATGCCGCAATTCGGCTTTCCCGGCTTGAAGCCCGGCGACCGTCGGTGCCTGTGCGCCGCACGCTGGCAAGAAGCGTTTGAAGCCGGCATGGCCCCAAAAGTGCGGCTGGATGCCACCCATGAACGGGCCTTGGACATTGTCCGCCTTCCCGACCTGATCCGGCACGCCATCGACCTGCACTGACACAGCCTTTGGAACAAAAAACGGCGGGACCAAAAGGCCCCGCCGCAGACATTTGTTTCCAGATGAAGATGCCTAGAACTTCACATTCACCTGTGCGTACCCAAAGCGGCCCGGCACATCATAAAGCGTGGCATCAAAGCCATTGAGGGCACAGGACACGCATTCGGGCGGATCGGTCTGGAAGATATTGTTGATGCCGACAGTCAAGCCGATACGGTCATCAAACATTTCCGGACGCCATGTGGCCTGAAGATCGCCATAAATCTTCGAGCTGAGATTGTTGGTGGCATTGTCCGGATCGGAACACAGGCTGCTCAGATCCGAAATACCGCCCGCCGAAACGCCGAAGAGGGAATTGGGGCAGGTTTCGGTGATGCCATCGATATAGCGAGCCGTGAAATTCACCGTCACCGTGTTAAAGCTCCAATCCAGATTGGCTTGGATACGCCATTCCGGCCAGCCTTTTTCCGGATCGCCCTGTTCGGTCCCTACACGTTCGATCGTGGTGGTGCCGGTGGCTGTGGGAAAGCTTTCTTCGTAATTGTTCACCCACGTGGCCAGGATATTGGCATGGAACTGGCCAAAATCCGTATTGGGGGAATTATAATCCATGGAGAAATCCAGCCCATCGGTTTCAATGCCGCCGATATTCTGGAGCTGGATATTAAGCCCGTTGATCGCCCCGCCTGCCGTGCGCGAGATCCCCGAGCACAAAACGGGGTCAAGCGTTGCAACGCAACCATTGAGCTTCACCTCCGGATCGATGGCCTGAATGGCACCATCGATATCGATGTTCCAATAGGTCAGCTCGAACGTCATGCTTTCCACACCGGCAATATTTGCGGCCCATTGAGGGCTGTAAACACTGGAAATGCTCCAGCTATCCGATGTTTCCGGCTCCAACTCCAGATTGCCGCCTACAGTTGCGGAAATTTGCGAATTCAACTGTTCGAAACTGCCATCGGCTGGCACGCCAAGGGCAATACAATTGGCCTGAATCTCTGGCGGTGCGGCATTGCCGGTGGTGCCAAGGAAATCAGAGCACGGATCTTCCAAAGTAGCATCAAAACGGGCAGCGGCCCCGAACAGTTCACCGATGCCGGGGGCGCGCAAGCCCTCGGAATAACTACCGCGCAAAAGGAAGTCTTCGGTCATCCGCCAATTAAGGCCAGCCTTCACCGTGGTATTGCCGCCAAAAGTGGAATAATCGGAATAGCGCGCCGCGAACGAGGCTTCCAGATATTCAAACATTGGCGCGTCGGCCAGAATTGGCAAAACGATTTCGCCGTAAACCTCATCCACATTGAAGCCACCCTGCGTGGGGGTGGAGGGCACACCGGCACTTTCACCGGCAACTACAACCGCATCGGGCTGGAAGAAGCCTTCACGCTTTCTGTGTTCCACGCCCCCGGCAAACGCCACCCAGCCAGCGGGCAGTTTGAACAGATCGCCAGAAATATTAGCGGTGAAATCAAACAGTTCGGATTCGCTTTCATCCTTTTGTACGAAGGTCACGAAATCCAGCATTTCCTGAGTGATAGAACCGGTGCCGTCCGGCCCTTGTCCCCCGAAGAAATTGAACGGTACGCATCCATTGATACTGGTGCCATCAGAATTGAGGCATTGATCAATCGGCCCCAGAGCCTGTTTCAGCTTGGCGGAATTGAACGCGCCGAATTTGCGCTGGCTGCCCCGGCTTTCCGAGAAGGTGGCGTGCATATCCCAATAGAACTTGCGCTCTTCAAAGGTGAAGTCGCCCTTCAAGCCACCATTCAGATACCATGTATCCACATTCTGCTCAAAGATACGCGGACCGGCTTCAAGAGGCCGTCTACCGGCAAAGACAAAGCCGGTTTCAGCACTCAGCGTTTGGCCAAAGGGGTTGAACGGATTGGTGGCATCCACCGTGATGGTATCCATCAGATTGCCATTCCCCGCATCGGGGCCGATGAACAAGTTCGGGTGCCGCCTGGTTGGTGGATTCCCGGTTGTTGAACACCGCCTTCATCTCAAAGATGACATTGTCGGTCAGATCATGTTCGATATTGGAAAAGAAGCTGATCCGCTTATTGGGAGTGGCGACCAGATTGAACTGGGAGAAATTGAAGCGGTCGGCGGTGGCAAAATTATGAAAATCCAACGAGCCGGGATTGGCTGGATCGAAGCCCGCCAGATTGCCAAGCCCGTTCAACGCCCCATCATTAAGGGTAATATCGGCGGTGATGGGATTGCCATTGACGTCCAAAGCCCCGGTGCCAAAGATAAAGCGACCCTGCGGCGTGCCCGAAGAACAGCCCGGCGTACAGGCACCCACGCCGGGGGTGGGGAAGGTGGCGATGTCGCGGTCTGTGGCGCGCACCGCGCTGGCCTTGTTATAAGTCAGGTCAAAGAACATGCGGGTCCGCTCGCCCTGCGTCCCGAAGGACAGCGAATATTCCTGCGTTTCACCGTCTCCTTCATTCAAGAACATGCCGCCATAGGCAGAAGCTTCAAAACCGTCCAGATCACGCTTGGTGATGATATTAATGACGCCGGCAATGGCATCGGAGCCGTAAATCGCCGAGGCACCATCTTGCAACACTTCGATGCGTTCGATGGCATTGGTAGGCACAGTGCCCAGATCCACCGCGGAAGAGACGCCAGAGCCAGAGGTTTCATTCACCCAGCGCTGACCATCCACCAGAACCAGAACGCGCTTGGGGCCAAGGCCGCGCAGATCCGCTTGCGTCGATCCCGCGCCAATACCGCCACCATCAGGCGGAAAGCCGAAATTCCCCGAATTGTTGAACTTGCTGTTAAAGGTGCCGTTGGATTGCGGCAGCCTTTGTAGAAAATCTCCCACATTGGTCAGGCCGCTTTTGTCAATATCTTCGGAGCTGAGATTGACAATAGGCTGCGCTGAATTGAGCGGTGAGCGACGGATGCGCGAACCGGTGACGATCACTTCTTCAATCACCGTCTCATCGCTATCAGATTGCTGTTGGGCCATGGCCGGTGCGGTGGCCGCGATGGCCATGGCGGCCGAGCTGCCCATGAGCAGCAGATGATGCGCGTGCTTTTTCATTATAATCTCCCTGAACAGATTCAGCAGCCGCATTGGCTACGAAAAAAACTGTAACAAATTCAGCGAATCCGTGCGGGAAAATTTAGGTTAATCTTGGGTGTACTAAACATTAGGTATAGGAAGCTATCGGCCATTTAATGCCGTGCAATTCCTTTGCCTCTCTCGCTTTTTGAGAAGGAAAAACAGACAAGGCATGAAAAATGCGCATGGTCTTTGGTTTGCTATGCTGGACCCACCCTTGCGTTTTCTGCTTAGACTGTTGCCGCATAGACACAGCGTTTACAGGCCCCTCGCATCACGGAGGGAGGCAAATGAAAACCCCCGGCCACCTTATAGGAGCCGGAGGTTTATAAAGGCACTGCCCTGCAGTCAGGCGATCAGCCCTTTAAATTATTGCGGGAAATCACCGAAATCCTGTTCGAACAGATCTTCTTCTTCCTGCGATTGTTCGGTCTTACCATTGGAAATTTCATATTTGCGGCGTTGGCGGAAGGCTGAACGGGCAAAGGCATAAGGATCATCGGCTTTCATCAATTCCTTGATCACACCCCAATTGCGGTCGCGCGCTTCGATCACCCCACCGGCTGTCCAGCCGCGCTTCGCCCATTTCTTATCGGCAATATCAAGACCAAGGCCCACCGGCTCGGACAATGTATCGCCAATGAACCCCACAGTATCGCGCGGATTGGTGGGGCCGATAATGGGCAACACAAGATAGGGGCCATCGCCCACACCCCACACCGCCAGCGTTTGGCCGAAATCTTCATCCACATGATCGATGCCAAAGGCCGTGGCCGGATCGGCAATACCGCCAATTCCCAGAACCGTGTTGGCCAAGAACCGTTTGGTGGCAATGCCAGCGCGCCCCGGTTCGCCCTGCAACAAAGAATTAATGATCACCAGCGGCATTTTGGCATTGGTGTAGATATTGGTCACCGCCTGACGGAAAGGATCGGGAACGATGGTACGATAGACCCATGTGATGGGCTGCAAAATCACCGTATCCAGCGCGCTGTTCACCTTCCACATGGCACGGTTGAAAGGTTCATAAGGGTCGTTTGCCTCTTCATAAGCAGCCAATGCTTCTGGGTCACTTTCCGGCGGACGCGTGGCACAGGCAGCAACAGAAACAATGAGAAACAGCGCAAAGACGCCACGGAACAAAGAAGCAAGGATCGGTTTCATAAACAGAATGGCTCCCGGAAGGGCTGACATTTTGGGGGATGGACCCAAAGAATCAGGCCCCAAGCGCCTCAGACTTAGCAGAAAGAAAGCGCTTTGCTCAACTATGACAAAGGCTCGTCTCGTGAATTTGATGAGACGAACAAGCAATATTGCAGCGCAAAAAATCATTTACGAGACATAAAGATATGTTTATATAAGATCACCAGACGATCATTACCCAAGGACCAGACCCGCCATGGATGTTATTTTATCTGCTTTACGCGCTGCCGGAGAACCAACCCGCCTGCGCATCCTTGGGCTTTTGGGGCATGGGGAGCTGACAGTGACGGAATTGACGCAGATTCTGCGGCAAAGCCAGCCCCGTGTATCGCGGCATTTGCGGTTGTTATCGGAAGCCGGTTTGCTAGACCGGTTCCGTGAAGGAGCGTGGGTGTTTTACCGCATTGTGGAAAGCGGCCCGCAGGCCTATCTGGCCCGCACCATCGTCGATCTGCTGCCCGAAGACGATATGGAACATCAACGCGATCTGGAGCGGCTGGGCGATGTGCGAGAAGCCCGCGCCGAAGCGGCGGCGGCCTATTTCCGCGCCAACGCCCCCCATTGGGACAAGATTCGCTCGCTTTATGTACCGGAAGAACAGGTGGAAAAGCGGATCTTGTCGGTTCTCGATGATGTGCAGGTGAACGATCTTTTGGACATCGGCACCGGCACCGGCCGTATTTTGGAAGTGTTTTCCCGCCATATCAAACGCGGCTTGGGCATTGATCTGTCGCCGGAAATGTTGACGGTGGCCCGCGCCAGTCTCGCCGCCAAGGATCTGGCCCATTGTCAGGTTCGGCTGGGGGATATGTATGATATTCCCTTGGCCAATGAGAGCATGGATCTGGTGATCCTGCATCAGGTTTTGCATTTCGCGGAAGATGCGGCATTGGCGCTGAAAGAGGCCGCGCGGGTCTTGCGCCCCGACGGGGTTGCGCTGATTGTGGATTTCGCTCCCCATGACAATGAAGATCTGCGCGATGATCATCAGCACCGCCGGTTAGGCTTTGCCGATGAAGAAGTGTCGCTATGGGCGCGGGCCGCAGGGCTTGGCACCACCGCCATCGAGCATCTGGACGGCGGTGAACTGACCGTTACCCTGTGGCGCTTGCGCAAAACCGCAGCCGGCCAACAGCCCAAAAGTCTGGAACTGGTCTCATGAGTCAGCTTCGCAGCCTTTCCCCGTCCTTGTTTGCCGATCGCCTTGCGGATACGGACGTATCGTTCGAGTTTTTCCCGCCCAAATCCGAGGCCATGGAAACCCGCCTGTGGGCGGCGATCAAAACCCTTGAACCCTTGGCACCGCGCTTTGTCTCGGTCACCTATGGTGCGGGCGGTTCCACCCGCGAGCGCACCCATAACACCGTGCGGCGGCTGATCCGTGAAACCACACTTGCGCCGGCGGCGCATCTCACCTGCGTTGATGCCAGCCGCGAGGAAATCGACACCATTGTGCGCGATTATCGTGACAGCGGCGTGCGCCATATCGTTGCTCTGCGCGGCGATGCGCCTGACCCCAGTAAAGGCTATCAACCAACGCCGGGGGGCTATGCCAATGCCGCCGAACTGGTTGCAGGCATCCGCGCCATTGGCGATTTTGAAATTTCCGTGGCCGCCTATCCCGAATGCCATCCGGAATCCGCCTCGCTGGTGGCGGATCTGGATAATCTCAAACGCAAGGTGGATGCGGGCGCCACCCGTGCCATCACCCAGTTCTTTTTCGAGGCGGACCAGTATTTCCGGTATCTGGATCATGTCCGTTCTTATGGCATCGATGTGGAGATCACCCCCGGTATTCTGCCTGTGACCAATGTGAAGCAATTGAAGCGCTTTGCCGATGGATGCGGGGCCAGTGTGCCGCGCTGGATGGCGGATTTGTTCGAAGGGCTGGACGACCTGCCGCAAACCCGCGCCCTTGTGGCGGCAACGGTGGCGGCGGAAATGTGTCGGCGCTTGCAGGCGGGCGGCGTCAACAGCTTTCATTTCTACACATTGAACCGCGATGAACTGACCTATGCCATCTGCCATATGTTGGGCATCCGGTCTTCCACCCATGGCACATCCCAGGAAAAGGCCGGATAATGAATGCTGTTTCAAAAACACCGCCCGTGCAGGATGCGGCACAAGCTGCGGGATGTGGCGCAAAAGCGTATTCTGGTGCTGGATGGCGCCACCGGCACCATGATTCAATCTTATAAGCTGGAAGAAGCCGATTATCGCGGCAGCCTGTTCGCCGCATCTATGCGCGATCAAAAAGGCAATAACGACCTTTTGTGCCTTACCAAGCCCGATATCGTGCGCGACATCCATGAAGGGTTTTTAAGGGCCGGGGCCGATATCATCGAAACCAACAGCTTTAATGGCACCCGCATTTCCCAAGCCGATTACGGCATGGAAGATCAGGTGGAAGCGATCAATCTGGCCGCCGCCCGTCTGGCCCGCGAAGCCGCCGATGCGTGGACGGCGAAAACACCCCATAAGCCGCGATTTGTGGCCGGTGCCATTGGCCCCACCAACAAAACCCTTTCGGTATCGCCGCGCGTCTCCGAACCGGGCTACCGCGATGTGGGCTTCGATGAAATGAAGGATGTTTATAAACAACAAGCCCAAGCCCTTCTGGAAGGCGGGGTCGATCTTTTATTGATCGAAACCATTTTCGATACGCTGAATGCCAAGGCGGCATTGGTGGCGGTAGACGAATTAAACGAAGAACGGGGCTGCAAAATTCCGGTGATTCTGGCCGTCACCATCACCGATCTGTCGGGACGCAATCTATCGGGCCAGACGGTGGAAGCCTTCTGGCATTCGGTGCGCCACGCCCGGCCCTTGGCTGTGGGCATGAATTGTTCTTTCGGGGCCGATCAATTGCGCCCCCATGTGCAGGCACTGGCCGCCAATGCCGACACATTGATCTGCGTTTATCCCAATGCGGGCCTGCCAAACGATATGGGCGATTATGATGAATGTCCCGACCATACAGCAGGCTCTTTGGAAGCTTCGCCAAGGATGGTCTGGTGAATATCGTTGGTGGCTGTTGCGGCACCACACCCGAACATATCGCCGCCATCGCCAAGGCTGTGTCCGATAAAGCACCGCGCCAAGTGCCCAAAGGAGAGGCCCGCCTGCGCCTATCGGGATTGGAACCCATGACAGTCTGATCGCCTGAAGTCCTGTCAAAAAGCCCCTTTCCACCACTCTCGACCCATTTCACAGCCGGAAATTTCATGCCCCCGCCAATCGCACAATTCATCAATATCGGCGAACGCACCAATGTTACCGGATCGGCGCGCTTTAAAAAGCTGATCATGGCCGGAGATTATGAGGCCGCCTTGGATGTGGCCCGCAGTCAGGTGGAAAATGGGGCGCAGATCATCGATGTGAATATGGACGAGGCCATGCTGGACAGCGCCGAGGCCATGACCATCTTCCTCAATCTGATCGCCACCGAGCCCGATATCGCCCGGGTGCCCATCATGATCGACAGTTCCAAATGGTCGGTGATTGAAGCAGGTTTGAAATGCGTGCCCGGCAAGGCCATCGTCAATTCCATTTCCCTGAAGGAAGGCGAAGCCCCCTTTCTGGAGCAGGCCCGCATCATCCGTCGCTTTGGCGCGGCCGCCGTGGTGATGGCTTTCGATACGGACGGACAGGCCGATACGGTGGCGCGTAAGGTGGCCATTTGCGAACGGTCCTACCGCTTGTTGACCGAAGCCGGATTCCCTGCCGAAGACATCATTTTCGACCCCAATATCTTCGCCGTGGCCACCGGAATCGAAGAGCATAACCCTTATGCGCAATATTTCATCGAGGCCACCCGCCAGATCAAAAATCTCTGCCCCCATGCCAAAATCTCCGGCGGTGTCTCCAATGTGTCCTTTTCCTTTCGCGGCAATGATCAGGTGCGCGAAGCCATGCATTCGGTGTTTTTATATCATGCCATCAAGGCGGGCATGGATATGGGCATCGTCAATGCCGGACAATTGGCGGTTTATGACGATATCGATGCCGAACTGCGCCAACGGGTAGAGGATGTGATCCTCAATCGCCGGGAGGACGCCACCGACCGCTTATTGGAGATCGCCGAACGCTATAAAGGCGGTGGGAAGCAACGCATCGAGGATGTGAGCTGGCGCGAGGCAGAGGTGGAAAAACGCCTTGAACATGCGCTGGTGAAAGGCATCGACAAATGGATTGTCGAGGACACCGAAGAAGCCCGGCAAAAGGCCGAACGCCCCATCCAGGTGATCGAAGGGCCGTTGATGGACGGCATGAATGTGGTGGGCGACCTGTTTGGCTCGGGCAAAATGTTCTTGCCGCAGGTGGTAAAATCGGCGCGGGTGATGAAAAAAGCCGTCAGCCATTTATTGCCCTATATCGAGGCAGAAAAAACCCAGGGCAAAGGCGGCCCCAAAGGCCGCATCCTGATGGCCACGGTGAAAGGCGATGTGCATGATATCGGTAAAAACATCGTTGGGGTGGTGCTTCAGTGCAATAATTTCGAGGTGATCGATCTGGGCGTGATGGTGCCTTGGCAAGATATTCTCGATCGGGCACGCCAGGAAAAGGTGGATATGATTGGTCTGTCAGGCCTTATCACCCCGTCTCTGGATGAAATGGTAACCGTGGCCGAAGAAATGGAACGGGCCGGCCTTGATCTACCTTTGTTGATCGGCGGGGCCACCACCTCGCGCATGCATACGGCGGTAAAAATCGCACCCGCCTATTCCGGGCCGGTGGTGCATGTGCTGGATGCCTCGCGTTCGGTGGGGGTGGCGGGCACGCTGGTATCTGACACGATGCGCGATGCTTATGTTGCGCAAACCCGCACCGATTATGACGACATCCGCGAAAAGCGTCTGGCACGGCCCAAGGCCGACCGGCTGATTTCATTGGATACCGCGCGGAACAATAGAGCAGTGATCGACTGGGAAGGCTATCAGCCACCCCGCCCCAAATCTTTAGGGCGTGTGGTATTTGACGATTTTCCCCTGTCTGATCTGGTGGAGCGCATTGACTGGACGCCCTTTTTCCGCACATGGGAACTGGCAGGCACCTATCCCGGCATTTTGAAAGATCCGGTGGTGGGTGAAGCGGCGCGGTCCTTATTTCAGGATGCCCAAGACATGCTGGCGCGCATTGTAAAAGAGCGCTGGTTGAAAGCCCGTGGCGTCTGCGCCTTCTGGCCTGCCAATGCAGATGGTGACGATGTGGTCCTATGGACCGATGACAGCCGCACCCAAGAATTGAAGCGCGTGCATTTCCTGCGCCAGCAACAGCAAAAACGGGGTGATCGGGCCAATGATTGTCTGGCGGATTTCATCGCACCAAAACACACAGGTCTGGCCGATTATATGGGCGGCTTTGCCGTCACAGCGGGCTTGGGGATTGAAAACAAACTGGCCCGGTTCAAAGCGGCCCATGACGATTATTCGGCGATCTTGCTAAAAGCGCTGGCGGACCGGCTGGCAGAAGCCTTTGCCGAACGGCTGCATGAACGGGTGCGGCTGGATCTTTGGGGCTATGCCGCCGATGAAACACTGAGCAATGAAGACATCATCAAGGAACGCTATCGTGGTATCCGCCCGGCACCGGGCTATCCCGCCTGCCCCGATCATTCGGAAAAACCGGCGCTGTTTGATCTTTTGGATACATCGGAAGCCACAGGCATCCATCTGACCGGAAACTTCGCCATGATGCCCGCCGCCAGCGTATCAGGTTATTATTTGGCTCATCCCGACAGCCATTATTTCGGCATCGGCAAGCTGGGCCGCGATCAGGTGGAAGACTATGCGGCGCGGCGCGGTGTCTCTATGGAACAGGCGGAAAAATGGCTGTCCCCCAATCTGGGCTATGAACGGACGCGCACAGTTCGCACATAAATGAACGGGCAACACCGCGCCCGCCCATGCCAATCCATGAAGCCAATCCGCGATGGCGGACTGGTGGAAAGGGTGCTTATAAAATCTCCAACACCTGCTCGGGCGGGCGGCCCAAAGCGGCCTTGCCTTGATGGAACACCACCGGACGCTCGATCAGCTTGGGATGAGCCATCATCGCCGCCACCAGATCGGCATGGCTTAAAGCCGGGTCGTCCAGCCCCAAATCTTTATAAAGGGCTTCACCGCGCCGCATCAGATCGCGCGGGGCTTTTCCCAATAATGTCAGGGCCTGTTCAATATCCTGTGCCGTCGGGGCGTTTTCCAGATAGAGCTGGATTTCGGGATTGATGCCTTGCTCTTCCAAAAGCGCCAAAGTCTGACGGGATTTTGAACAGCGGGGATTGTGCCAGATTTTGGTGGTCATAAGCGCACTCCTTCAAGGTTGAATATGCCCTTTCTAACGGCATTCTCCAAAAGCGTGCAAGGCTTGGCAGAAAGAGGCTTTGGCGGCTAGGCTATGGGCCTGGGGATATAAATCAAAGGGGCCGCCCATATGTACCGAACCATCACCACCATCGTCGCTTTGCTGTTTGTTTTTACCGGGCTTACAACCCATGCAGAACCCATCGGCTATTTCACACCCGATGATGTCACCTATGATCCGGCCATCCCAACGCCAGAGGCTTTCTTACGCCATGAATTGGGCGCGCAGCCGGTACGCCATGACCGGATGGTCGATTATCTGCGCACTGTGGCGGGTTTGTCTGACCGGATCAGCATTGAAACCATCGGCTATAGCCATGAAGGCCGCCCCATCGAGTTTCTGGTGGTCACAAATCCTGAAAACCATAGCCGGCTTGAAGACATCCGCACCCGGCATGTGGCGCTCAGCAATCCCGATAGCGGCATACAGCCCAATGACAGCATGCCGGTGGTCACATGGCTCAATTACGGGGTGCATGGGGCGGAATCGTCTGGCATGGATGCGGTGATACCAGTGGTTTACCATCTGGCAGCGGCCAAGGGCGAGGCCATTGAGAACACCTTGTCCCAAAGTGTGATCCTGATCACCGCCATCTTCAATCCCGATGGCCATTCGCGGCGCATCAACCATGTCCTGAAATTCATGTCCGATGTGCCGGTGACAGATCCAGCGCATGCGGCCCATGATTTATGGATCGATGCCCGCACCAATCACTATTGGTTCGATCTCAACCGTCAATGGCTGTTGCAAACCCAGCCCGAAGCACAGGCATGGCTCTCCAAATGGCATCAGTGGAAACCCAATGTGACGGTGGATTATCATGAGATGGGGTCCAATTCGACTTACTATTTCCACCCCGGGGTGCCCAATCGCAAAAACCCCCTGATCCCCGACCGCTCCCGCCAATTGCTGAAAGATATGGCGCACTTCCATGCCAAAACGCTGGACCGCGACGGCACGCTTTATTTCACCGAAGAAGGCTTTGATAATTATTATATCGGCAAGGGCTCCACATATCCCCATATCAACGGCTCGGTAGGGATTTTGTTTGAAGCCGGCGCGGCGCGCGGCGGGGCCATCGAAACCCCCAATGGGGTGCGTCATTATGCGGCCAATATCCGCAAGCATTTCCGCACCTCTTTGTCCTCCATAGAAGGGGCGCGCAGCCTGGCCCCGCGGCTTTTGGACAATCAATACAGCTTTTTCCAGGAAGCCAGAGAACAGGGCCAGAAAGATGATATCCGCGGCTGGGTGTTTACCTCCCCGGACAAAGCCCGGCTGGCGCATTTCCTTGATCTTCTGGAGCGCCATCAGGTGCAAGCCTATGCCCTTGCCCGCGATGTCACGGTGGACGATCACAGCTTTCAAGCCGGGGATGCCTATCTGGTGCCCGTGGCACAAGCGCAATATCATATGATCAAAGGCCTGTTTGATCGGGTCCGCAGCTTCAAGGAAGCGATTTTCTATGATGTCTCCGGCTGGACGCTGCCTTTGGCCTATGATCTGGATTATGCGGCCCTGAATAAAAAGGCGTGGCGCACTGACCTTTTAGGCGATGAAGCGCAGGCGCAAATGGCATGGCCCCGCGCCGAAGCGCCGGATCGCGCCTCTTATGGCTATGTGTTTTCCTGGGAAGATTATTATGCACCAAAGGCACTGAACCGGCTATTGGCCGCAGGGGTTCATGTGCGCGGCGCCATGGAGCCTTTTTCCGTCCTGACCAGCAAAGGCGAACGCCACTTCCCGCGCGGCGCCTTGTTCGTGCCTTTGGCCGGTCAGGATGATGTGGATGCGGACAGCCTTTATGAGCATGTGACATCTGTGACCCGGATCGAGGGCATCCCTGTTCATGCCGTCACATCGGGCCTTACCCCGACCGAAGGTGCCGATCTGGGCGGGCGCAGTTCGTTCCAATCGCTCAGCACCCCCCATGTGGTGCTGGTTTTTGATGATGGCCTGTCGAAATATGAAGCGGGAGAGGCATGGCATCTTTTGGACAAGCGCATGCAGATCCCCGTCACCTTGCGCGCCAAAAGCGATCTGATGGGTCTCGATTGGTCACGCTATAGCCATATGGTGCTGCCCGGCGGGCGGGCGGCTTTGAACAGCCGCAGCACCAAACGACTGGAGCAATGGATCAAGGAAGAGGGCGGCACGCTGATCGCCCTGCGCCAAGGGGCCACATGGGCACAACAGGCCCTGCTGAACAGCGGTGGAAACGCCAAGGGCAAAGACAAGGCGCAAGCACCCAAAACATCACAGCGGACGGATTATGCCGATTATGATGTAGAAGAAGCCAAAGACGTGATCGGCGGGGCAATTTTTGCCAGCGATCTTGATATCACGCATCCTTTGGGCTTTGGCTATCAGGATCGGTTGCTCCCCAGCCATCGCAACACCACACTTGTATTGGCCACTCCCCAAAATCCCTATGCCACCATTGCCCGTTACCTGGAAACATCGCCCATTCTTTCCGGCTATGCTTCCGACAAGCGTCTGGCGGAAATTGCCGGATCACCCATGATGGTGGCCGAACGGCTGGGCCGCGGCACCGTGATCCTGTTTGCCGACGATCCCAATTTCCGCGCCACTTTTCTGGGCACCAACAAGCTCTTTTTGAACAGCCTGTTCTGGTCGAAGGCCTTTCGCGCACCAAGAAGCAATGGCGACGAGGAAGAAAACGCCCTCGCCCATTAAGAACGGGCATAAGCCTTTCAAAACAAAGCACAAGGGCGGTGCCATGATAAGCGCCGCCCTTGTTCATGAAAAGCAGGTGTCAGGCGGCTTTGGCCAGCCGGTCGCGCCGCCAGCGCACAAAATGCCAACTGGCACCGGCGGCCAGATTGGCGAAGCGGCCATTGGGATTGAAATCGGCGGCGCGCAGGATCATGCGGGCGGCATTTTCGATATGCGGGCGTTGATAAAGGCTCATCGCCCCGCGCCAATAGGCCTTTGCATTGTCGCCGGTGTTATAAACGGCATCGGGATTTTTGGGCAGCACATTGGCGGCGAACCACGCATAGGACAGCTCATCATCTTCGGCTTCTTGCACCCGGCCGATGGCCACCTTCAACCGCTCCCACAGGCTGAGCTTGTCGCCGGATTTATAGCGCTGCAGATGCTTTTGGAACAATTGATAGTGGAAAAATTCATCAATGGCGATGCGGCGGCAAACCTCTTTCAACACCGGTTCTTCGCTGGCATCGCGGATGGCGGAATAAAAAGAGGACGTACCCGATTCCACCACACAGCGGGCGATCAATTCCCCGGCATGGCTGCCGCGCACCGATTGTTCCGCCCCCAAAGGCAGGGAATAGCCTTTGCGGAACAGCGCAAGGCTTTCCTCGAAGGAAAAGGACGGATCGGCGATTTCCGCCCAGCGACCAAGGGCAGCCCCATGCTGCGCTTCTTCCACGCCCCATTGACGCGCCGCATCTTTAAAGGCCTCGTCATGGGAAAAAACATTGCACAAATAGGTCACATAATCGGCGGAATTGGCCTCCACCAGCGCCGCCGCCTTCACCACGGCCAGCAAGGTTGGCGACAATTTCGTCGCATCGAACTGATCCCAGTCAATCGACTCCAATGTCCATTTTTGCGCCATTGTTTCTGTCTCGATCCTTTTTAAAAGCTGCCCGCATAAAGACGGCTGCTCAGCACAGTTGTTCCAAAAACAAAAAAGCCGCGCCAAGGCACGACTTTACTGCCCAATCGGGCCAAAGGTCAAAAGGAACACATTACGCGAAGCAAAGCCGCTTTTTTGACCGCTCAAGCCTGACGGATAATTTCCCGCAAGGGGCCCATCCATGCCAATTTGGCTTCAGCCGCTGAAGCGCCAGCGCGTCTTTCGCCAGCTCCAGATCTTCGGTGGCATTCTTGATGTCTTGATCAAGCTGTGCCGCATCCACGGTATCAAGGTCGATGCTGTCTTCCGCCAGAACCACGATCCCTTTGGCATTCACCTCCACAAAACCGCCTTTCAAGAACAGTTTTTTGGGGGGCTGACTTTCGTCTTCAAAAACGGAAATCATACCGGGACGCAAAGTGGACATGAAAGGAGCATGGCCGGGCAGCACACCGAATTCCCCTTCCGAACCGGGCACGATCACATGCGCGGCTTCCACGTCCATCAACAAACGCTCAGGGCTTACCAATTCGAAATGTATTTGTTCCGCCATAGCGGCCACCTCCTCGATGTGCCTTTCTTCGCACAGGGCGAAGAAAGGCGATCGTCACATCATGTCTCCCGAATGGCGCCCGAAAACTTGCGGACGCCACCGGTCATTAAGCTGCTTCAGCGGCCAGCTTACGGGCTTTCGCCTTGGCATCTTCCAGCGTTCCAACCATGTAGAACGCGGATTCAGGCATATCATCGCATTCACCATCCACGATGGCCTTGAAGCCCTTGATGGTGTCTTCAAGCTGCACGAACACGCCCGGGAAGCCGGTGAAGATTTCTGCCACATGGAAAGGCTGCGACAAGAACCGCTGGATTTTACGGGCGCGGGCCACGGTGAGTTTGTCTTCTTCCGACAATTCATCCATGCCCAGAATGGCAATGATATCCTGCAAGGATTTATAGCTTTGCAGAACGCGCTGCACATCGCGGGTCACTTGATAATGCTCTTCACCGATAATGCGCGGGTCAAGCATACGCGACGAGGAATCCAGCGGATCCACCGCCGGATAGATGCCCAGTTCGGCAATGGCGCGGTTAAGCACCGTGGTGGCATCCAAATGGGCGAAAGATGCAGCAGGGGCCGGATCGGTCAAATCATCGGCGGGCACATAAATGGCCTGCACCGAGGTGATCGATCCCTTGTTGGTGGAGGTGATGCGCTCTTGCAGAGCTCCCATATCCGTGGCCAATGTCGGCTGATAGCCCACAGCGGAAGGAATACGGCCCAAAAGCGCCGACACTTCCGAACCCGCCTGCGTGAAGCGGAAAATATTATCGACGAAGAACAAAACGTCCTGACCTTCCTGGTCGCGGAAATATTCCGCCATGGTAAGGCCGGACAGCGCCACGCGGGCACGGGCTCCCGGCGGTTCGTTCATCTGGCCAAAGACCAGCGCCACTTTCGATCCTTCCGAGGTGGGATTGCCGTCTGCGTCTTTGGCAATAACCCCGGCGTCGAGGAATTCATGATACAGATCGTTGCCTTCACGGGTCCGCTCACCCACGCCGGCAAACACCGAGGTGCCGCCATGGCCCTTGGCGATATTGTTGATCAATTCCTGAATCAGCACGGTCTTGCCCACGCCGGCACCGCCGAACAGACCAACCTTGCCGCCCTTGGAATAAGGAGCCAGCAAATCCACGACCTTAATGCCAGTGACCAGAATTTCCGTATCCGTGGATTGATCCACAAATTCAGGGGCAGGGGCATGGATGGGAGCCGTGGCCTTGGCATTCACCGGGCCGCGCTCATCCACAGGCTCACCCACCACATTCATGATGCGGCCCAATGTTTCCGGACCAACCGGCACGGAAATCGGACGACCGGAGCTGGTCACTTCCTGACCGCGCACCAACCCGTCGGTGCTGTCCATGGCAATGGTCCGCAGGATATTTTCCCCCAGATGTTGCGCCACTTCCAACACAAGCCGTGTGCCATGATTGTCTGCTTCAAGGGCGGTCAGGATTTCGGGCAGGTCGCCATCGAACTGCACGTCCACCACGGGGCCGATGACCGATACAATACGGCCCGTATTCTTGGTGCTCTTTGCCATCTCTTCTCTCTCCTCGCGTTCCCGCAACGGATTGCCTGTGCTTGTCTCAGAGCGCCTCTGCGCCCGAAATGATTTCGATCAGTTCCTTGGTGATCACAGCCTGACGGGTCCGGTTATACTGGATGGTCAGACGGTCGATCAGATCTCCGGCATTGCGGGTCGCCGCATCCATTGCCGTCATCCGCGCGCCCTGTTCAGACGCTGCATTCTCAAGAAGGGCCCGATAAACCTGCACGCTCACATTGCGTGGCAACAGATCGTCGAGAATTGCTTCTTCATTGGGCTCATATTCGTAAATCGCATCACCGCCCGCATCCAACAGACCATCTGCCTGATCCGCATCGGGCAATGGCACGGGGATGAGCTGCTGTTCGGTGGCGATCTGGGTCAGTGCCGACTGGAAGCGGGCATAGAACAACACCGCCACATCGAACACACCCTCATCGAACATCACCCGCACCCGCTCGGCAATGCGCGCTGCATCGGAAAAGCCCACATAACGGGTGCCGCCCATATCCACAGTATCAAGGATACGGTTTCCGTAAAAACGCTGTAGCTGTGCCCGTCCCTTACGACCAACGCACAGGATTTTCACATCCTTGCCTTCGGCCAGAAGGGCATCGATGCGCCGTTTGGCGGCACGTACGATATTGGTGTTGAAACCACCGCACAAACCACGCTCGGAGGTGGCGACCACCACCAGATAGGTCTGGTTCTGGCCATTCCCCACAAGCAAGGGTGAGGCGCCGGGCAGATTGGCCACCGATTGGCCAAGCGCACCCATAACTTTATCCATGCGCTCGGCATAGGGCCGTGCGGATTCTGCGGCTTCCTGCGCTCGTTTGAGCTTGGAGGCCGCGACCATCTTCATCGCCTTCGTGATCTTCTGCGTCGACTTGACGCTGGCGATGCGATTTCTGAGATCCTTGAGGCTGGCCATTGCTGTCCCCTATCGGACGTCGATTAAGCGAAATTGCCCGAGAAGCTGACGAGAATCGATTTCAGTTCGCTTTCGATCGCATCGGTCAACTTCTGCTCAGTACGGATTTTCTCAAGCAGATCGGCATGTTTGGAGCGCATCTGGGTGAGAAATTCAGTCTCGAAACGGGTCACTTGATTGGCAGCAACCTTATCCAGATAACCGCGCGTCCCTGCATAGATGGACACCACCTGCTCTTCCACCGGCATCGGTGAATATTGCTTCTGCTTCAAAAGCTCGGTCAGGCGCTGGCCACGATTCAGCAATTGCTGGGTGGATTTATCCAGATCCGAGCCAAACTGCGCAAAGGCTTCCATTTCACGATACTGCGCCAGTTCCAGCTTCATGGATCCCGACACCTGCTTCATGGCCTTGATCTGGGCAGCAGACCCCACACGACTCACCGACAGGCCCACATTAATGGCCGGGCGAATGCCGCGATAGAACAGGTTCGTTTCCAGGAAAATCTGGCCATCGGTGATGGAAATCACATTGGTCGGAATATAGGCGGACACGTCACCGGCCTGCGTTTCAACGATGGGCAGCGCGGTCAATGACCCGGCTCCATGATCTTCGTTGAGCTTGGCGGCGCGCTCCAGAAGGCGGCTGTGAAGATAGAACACATCCCCCGGATAGGCTTCACGTCCCGGAGGACGACGCAGCAACAACGACATCTGGCGATAGGCCACGGCCTGCTTGGACAGATCGTCATAAACGATCACGCATGCATGCCATTGTCGCGGAAGAACTCACCCATGGCGCAGCCGGTATAAGGCGCAAGGAACTGCAAAGGAGCAGGCTCGGACGCCGTGGCGGCAACAACGATGGAATAGTCCATCGCGCCATTTTCTTCGAGAGTTTTCACGATCTGGGCGACGGTGGAACGCTTTTGCCCAACGGCCACATAGACGCAATAAAGCTTTTTGGATTCATCATCACCGGCATTTACCTGCCGCTGATTGAGGAAGGTATCGATGGCAACGGCGGTTTTACCGGTCTGACGGTCACCGATGATCAGCTCGCGCTGACCACGGCCCACAGGCACCAACGCATCAACGGCCTTAAGACCGGATTGCATCGGTTCATGCACCGATTTACGCGGAATGATGCCCGGCGCTTTCACTTCCACGCGCTTTCTTTCGGCATCCACGATCGGGCCTTTGCCGTCGATGGGATTACCAAGGGCATCCACCACGCGGCCAAGCAACCCACGGCCCACCGGCACGTCCACAATGGTGCCCGTCCGCTTGACGGTATCGCCTTCCCGGATGTGCTGATCGGATCCGAAAATCACGATCCCCACATTGTCGGCTTCCAGATTGAGGGCCATGCCCTGCACACCACCCGGAAATTCAACCATTTCCCCGGCCTGAACATTGTCCAGCCCGTGGACACGGGCGATGCCGTCCCCCACCGAGAGAACCTGACCAACTTCTGAAACTTCGGCTTCAACACCGAAGCCTGCGATCTGGTCTTTGAGGACCTGCGAAATTTCCGCAGCACGGATGTCCATGGTCAAACCCCTTTCATGGCGCGTTCGAGACTGTCGAGCTTGGTGGCGATTGATCCGTCGATCATGCGGGAGCCGAGTTTGATGACAAGTCCGCCGATCAGCGACGGGTCCACATCCGCATTGATCGCCACATCACGCCCGGCAATCGACTTCAATTTGGCCTCCAAGGCCGTCATTTGTGTTTTGGTAAGCGCCCTGGCCGAACGGATATCGGCGGTCACTTCCCCTTTATGGGCAGCCTGCAGCGCCGCAAAATCGCGAATCGCAGGTGCAAGAGTGTTCAGGCGACGGTTTTGCGCCAGAACACCGAGAAATTTCATGGTCAAGGGCGACAGGCCCAAAGGCTTGGCAAGGCTCGCCACCATCGCACCTTGTTGGGTGCGGGTGAGAACAGGCGATGCCACCATTGCGGCAATATCGGCGCCATCAGCCATCAGCGCCTTCAATTTGCTCAGGTCGCTCTCAACGGTATCCAACGCGTCTTGTGCTTGGGCAAGCTCGAAGAGCGCCGTCGCGTAACGGCCGGACAGTCCGGAAACGATCGCTTTCTCTGCGGGCAAGGTCTTGATCCTTGTTGGGAAATCAGGGTCGTTCGGTTGTGGAAGCGATCTTTAGCGGGGTCCGTTTCCGGTCCGACCAATGGTCTTGCCGCCAAGCCGCTCCATAACCAAGCGCGCACCCCTTAGCACAGGGGTTTTAGAGGTGCAAGCAAGCGGCGGGCAATTCTTTCACAGATCTGCCTTGCCGGCCTGTTTTTAGAAGCAAAAGCACCGCCATCTGCACCGACCTGAAGAATAGCATCAAAGCACCCCGTGGCAGTGCTTATATTTTTTGCCAGAACCGCACGGACAAGGCGCATTGCGGGCAACCCGGCCCCAAGTCGCGGGATTATTGGGATCTACATCACTTGCCGCCTGACGCGCTTCCACCGTGCCACCCACATTCACCACCTGGGCAGATGCCCCCAAAGGTGCTTTCCCGGCGATCTGGTTCTGACCGGTATGGGGGTCAGGATGTTGGACGCTCATTTGTTTGGGCGGCTCCGGTTCGGCCGGGGCTTCGGGGCGTTGCAGTTCCACATGACTCAACATCTGGGTCACCGATTCGCGCACATGGCCAAGCATCGCTTCAAACATGGCGAAGGCTTCCGTTTTATATTCATTAAGCGGATTGCGCTGGGCCAAGGCGCGCAAATTCACCGCTTGCCGCAGATAATCGAGATTGGCCAGATGGTCTTTCCATTCCTGATCGATGATCTGCAATAGCAGGCTTTTTTCCACCTGCCGCCAAACATCCGGCCCATAGCGCGTGGCTTTTTCCGCCATAGCCCGCTCGCTGGCCATATCCAGCCGCTCGATCATTTTGGCCTGATCGATGCCTTCTTCCGCCGCCCAGTCGGCCAGTGGCAAAGTCAAAGAGAAAACCCGCTTCACCTCGACATCAAGACCTTCCACATCCCATTGTTCGGGATAGGCCTTGGGCGGGCAATGGGCGCCCACCAGCGCATGGACGCTTTCCTCGCGCATGGCCTTCACCGTATCGGCCACGTCCTCCACATCCATGATCTCGCGGCGCTGTTCAAAGATCACCTTGCGCTGATCGTTCATCACATCGTCGAACTTCAGCACATGCTTGCGCATTTCGAAATTGCGCGCTTCAACCTTTTCCTGCGCCTTTTCGATGGCCCGGTTGAGCCAGGGATGGACGATGGCTTCGCCTTCCTGAATGCCCAGCTTCACCAGCATGGCGTCCATGCGTTCAGGGCCGAAAATACGCATCATGTCATCTTGCAAAGACAGATAGAATTTCGAGGTCCCCGGATCGCCCTGACGGCCGGAACGGCCGCGAAGCTGATTGTCGATACGCCGCGATTCGTGCCGTTCGGTGCCCATCACATAAAGGCCGCCGGCTTCCAGCACCTTTTGCTTTTCTTCTTCCACCTCTTTGGTGATTCGGGCGATGGCTTCCTGGCGTTTTGCTTCATCGGTGATGTCGGCGGTTTCATCAGCAATGCGCATTTCCAGATTGCCGCCAAGCTGAATATCGGTGCCGCGGCCGGCCATATTGGTGGCAATGGTCACCGCGCCCAAGCGGCCAGCCTGCGCAACAATGCTGGCTTCCTGCTCGTGATAGCGGGCGTTGAGCACATTGTGCTTGACCTTGCTCTTTTTCAAAAGCGTGGAGAGAAGCTCCGATTTTTCAATGGAAACCGTGCCCACAAGCACCGGCTGGCCGCGCTCCCGACAGGCGCGGATTTCTTCCACAATGGCCTGATTCTTTTCATCGGCGGTGCGATAAAATTCATCATGCTCATCTTTGCGCTGTACCGGCCTGTTGGTGGGAATGGCCACAACATCAAGGCCATAGATTTCGGCAAATTCCGCCGCTTCTGTGGCCGCGGTGCCAGTCATCCCCGCAAGCTTGGGATACATGCGGAAATAATTCTGGAAAGTGATGGATGCCAGCGTTTGATTTTCCGACTGGATTTCCACCCCTTCGCGGGCTTCCACCGCCTGATGCAAACCGCCGGACCACCGACGACCGGCCATCATACGTCCGGTAAATTCATCAATGATGACCACCTTGCCATCCTTGACGATATAATCCGTATCGCGCTCGAACATTTTCTGGGCGCGCAAGGCCTGATCCACATGATGAACGATGGCGGTGTTTTCGTAATCGTAGAGATTCTCGCCCTTCAACAAATCATGCTCACGCAGAATCTCTTCAATACGCTCGGCCCCTTCTTCGGTGAGGGCAATGGTCTTGTTCTTTTCGTCTTTTTCATAATGCGTGTCATCAAGACGACGCACCAGACGATCGACCTTCAAATAAAGATCGGATTTATCTTCTGTGGGGCCGGAAATGATCAACGGCGTGCGCGCTTCATCGATCAGGATCGAATCCACTTCATCGACAATGGCGTAATTGAAGGGCCGCTGCACCATCTGGTCCAGCCGGTATTTCATATTGTCGCGCAGATAATCGAAGCCGAATTCATTATTGGTACCATAGGTGATATCGGCGGCATAGGCAGCGCGGCGCTGATCGTCGTCCAGATCATGCACAATCACCCCGACGCTGAGGCCAAGGCGATCATAAACCTTGCGCATCCAATCCGCATCGCGGCTGGCCAGATAATCATTCACCGTAACGATGTGGACGCCCTTGCCTTCAATGGCATTGAGATAAGCGGCCAGCGTGGACACCAGCGTCTTGCCTTCACCGGTTTTCATTTCCGAGATATCGCCATTATGCAGCACCATACCGCCGACCATCTGGACGTCGAAATGGCGCAGGCCCAACCCACGTTTTGCCGCTTCACGCACGGTGGCAAAAGCCTCGGCCTGAATATCGTCCAGCGTTTCTCCGGCTTTCAAACGCTCCCGGAACTGATCGGTGCAGGCACGCAAGGCCTCGTCGGACAATTTTTCAAAATCAGGTTCGAGCGCGTTGATGGCTGCAACTTTAGCCATCAGGCTTTTCACGATCCGGTCATTGCGTGACCCAAAGATCTTTTTGGCGACTGCGCCCAAACCTAACATGTGTAACCCCTTGAAAGACGGTGAGCCCATATGCCTCACAGCCATGCTGTTCTTTTGTGGGCACGATGTTTTAGATACACATCGCGCTACTTTGCTTGTGGAGATAAGCGGGCCATTTGAGCCTGTCAACCAAACCGACCCGGACAAAGGCTCTTGCATGGTGATCTGCCTCCCATCAAAGTGCGCTGTTTTTGGCTTTCTGCTGCCCCTTTTCCGGGCTGCAGGGGCTGTGTCGAGCACTTGCTTTTAAAGGAACGCCCATGGTTGCGCTAAAACGTTCGCCGCTTGCCCCCAAGCGCTTTCCCAATATGCTGCCGGTACCGGGGATCGACCTTGCCACGGCGGCCACCGGATTACGCTATAAGGGGCGACCGGACTTTTTGGTGATGCGCGCGAAAAAAGCGGTGGCAACCGCGGGCGTCTTTACCCGGTCCCTCACACCATCCGCCCCGGTGGATTGGTGCAAGGCACATTTGCATGATGGATATGGGTTGGCACAGGCCATTGTCGTCAATGCCGGAAACGCCAATGCCTTCACCGGCAAGATGGGGGCAAATGCCGCCGAATCCGTGGCCGAAGCGGCAGCGGCCCGGCTTGGTTGTGCGCCCGGACAGGTGCTTCTCGCCTCCACCGGAGTCATCGGTGAACCGCTCGACAGCCGCCCGTTGATCACGGCGCTGGATGACCTGTCCTTTCACGGATCACATTGGAAAAGCGCCGCAACCGCCATTTCCACCACCGATACCTTTCCGAAAGGGGCCTGTGCCGTCGCACAGATTGAAGGCCAGAAAGTGGTGCTGGCAGGCATCGCCAAAGGATCGGGCATGATCCAACCGGACATGGCCACCATGCTGGGCTTTTTGTACACCAATGCAGCCCTTGCACCTCCTGTTTTAAAGGCGCTGTTGCGCGATGCCGTCGATCATAGCTTCAACCGAATCACCGTGGATTCCGACACCTCCACCAGTGATACGGTTTTGATGATGGCCACAGGAGAAGGGGCACACTACGCCCCGATCACCGAAGCGGACGATCCGCGCCTTGAGGATTTCCGGGCGAAATTGCGTATCCTGACACTGGATTTGGCGCATCAGATTGTGCGCGATGGCGAAGGCGCCAGCAAATTTGTCACCGTGCGTGTTTCAGGGGCCGAAACCGTTGATGCCGCCACGCATGTAGGCTTTGCCATTGCCAATTCGCCGCTGATCAAAACCGCTTTGGCCGGAGAAGACCCCAATTGGGGACGCATCGTGATGGCGGTGGGAAAATCCGGTGAACGGGCGGACCGCGACCAACTGAAGATCTGGATCGGCGACCAGCTTGTGGCGGAAAATGGCATGCGCCATCCCGCCTATGATGAAGCAACCGCCGCCGCCCATATGAAAGGCGCAGATATCCGCCTGCATGTGGACTTAGGGGTGGGAAAAGCCGAAGCCACCGTTTGGACCTGCGATCTGACCCATGGCTATATATCCATCAATGCCGATTATCGCAGCTAAGGATATGGCTTTCTGAGATAGGCAAAGCATAAACGGCATATGAGGCAGGACCTGCCGGGTATCGGGGGAAGATTCTGCCCCCTGCCCGCATCTGTTCTGGAGAATCCTCAGAAGAAAATTAAAAAATACAATTAAAACAGATAATTACACATCTGTTTGGACTCTGGCACGGCTCTTGAAAAGACATCCGCAGAAAGCCAACCGCTTGAAGGAGATCTGATCATGTCCAGCCCGTCCGATGCCTATCTCACCTTGCTGCAACAGGTAGAAAATGCGCTTGAAGAGGCTTTGCATGGAGGCAAAGTGCCGCCCGGCCACAGCCAGCGCGATGAGCTGGAAAGCATGCGCCGCGAAGTATCGGCAGTGCGCCGGGCCATGCTCGAACGCGACATCCCCCAAGAACAGCCGATGACCGCCGCCATGGGCATGCGTTGACAGACACAGAATCCCCCCGTTTGGTGAAGGGTTGGCCCAAACGGGACGATATAAGCAGGCGAAGATCTTTGGTCTTCGTTGCAGATCAATCCGTTTGGAAATTCATTGGGGAGTATCGCTCATGGTGCTTTCTGCATTTTCCATATTGCTTGATAGCGCATTGAAACTATCGATGGCCTCTGCCCCGAACAGAGAGGCCACAGCAATGATAACCACGGACATGATCGCAATGATCAGGCCATATTCCATCATGGTCGCGCCGGATTTGTCGCGCAGAAACCTGCCGATCTGTAAATGGCTATACATGGCCTCTCCCCTGATTCCCCATAAGCCTGCCGGAAAATCCTTGCACAGACGTTAAAGTGTCAATTGTCTGAAAATGCGCTTCATGCTAGGCGCATGGCATGACAGAAAACGCCCATCAATCCGCCCCGTGCCCGCCCCGCCCCATCAATGTGAGCGGCAATCTGCCCATTATCCATGTTGTGGCCGCCGCCCTTGTGGATAGCGATGGCCGGGTTTTGATCGCCCAACGGCCCGAAGGCAAAGCCATGGCGGGCTTGTGGGAATTCCCCGGCGGCAAGGTGGAAGCCGGCGAAATCCCCGAAATGGCCCTGCGCCGCGAGCTTTATGAAGAACTGGGCATCGATGTCTGTGTGTCTTGCATGCAGCCCTTCAGCTTTGCCAGCCATTCCTATGACCGGTTTCATCTGGTGATGCCGCTATTTGTGATACGCAATTGGGACGGCCTTGTGCGCCCCTTGGAGGCGGCCGCGCTGAAATGGGTGCGTCCTATGCGGTTAGGGGACTATCCCATGCCCGCAGCCGATCTGCCCCTTGTGAGCATGTTGCAAGATTTGCTTTAAGAGCTTCCCGCTCGGCCATGCAGGCGGGCTTTTTGCCACTCCAAATAGGGTTTGATGGCATGGAATGTGCCGATCGGATCAGGATTTCTTTTCCGCATAAGGGCCGCGAGAAATCAGGCTATCTTCAGAAACGCCAAGCCCCAAAATCGTGCGGTTTACATAAGAAAAATAAGACACAACCTGATTGATTTCCAAAATCTCACCATCATCAAAGCCGGCATGGCGCAGGGCATCGATATCCATTTTCCCAACAGCGCGGGGGCTGCGGGCCAGCTTTTCCGCATAATGGGCGGCGGCGACATATTTTTCGGCAAGCGCGGTTTGCGGCAAACCGGCTTCCAAAGCGGTGCGGATTTGCGCCGCACGGTCATCATCATCGAGCTGTTCCCGAAGCGCGGCATAGCAATATTCCACACAATAGGGGCAACCATTGACCAGACTTGTATAAACGCCCACCACATCCAGAATCCACGAAGGCAGTTTGTTTCCCGGATGATGAAAAATGGATCTGTAAAGCGCCATATGCCCGGCAAGCGTGTGAGGCCGCAGGGCGTGCGCCATCAAAAGGCCATCAACAATGCCATCTTCCGCCTCGGCATCCTCATAGAGAGATTTGAGTTCCCCGCTGGCTTCGTCGGGCTTGATCGTCGTGATCCAAGTCATTTTTGACCCCCCAAGTGCCGGTTATGACACGGGATATAGAATACGTTAAGATGATTATTAACGCCCCGATATGGTTTGGGAAATAGGATTATGCTTGGGAAAAAAACTGGATTGCTCATCTTGTGGTTCGTAGCATCACAAACAGCGCTTGCACAATCACAGGATCACCCGCCCCCATCCAGGCCAGAAAAGCTGGCACAAGATGCCAGTGCGCCCCCCTTATGCACGGCACAGCAAGAAGGCCTGTTGAGCTGTCAGGCCAACCGGATTTGCGAATGTATTCATGCCAATGCGGTTCCGGCGCAAGGGCTTCCAGCCCGTTGGCGTTGGGATTGCTCCATCAAGCGGCCACAATGCGAACAGCCACCAGCGGATCTGGGCCAGAATCCGGGCCAGAATCTGGACCTGAGCGACTGGCCTGTGATCATCGACTATGAGCACGAGCATGGCCATAAAAACAAGGCTGACCGGCCCCGATAAAGCATGGCAATACGGGACCGGACCGGCCTTGGGAAGAAAGAGCGAAGAGGCTAAATCAAACCACTTCAAACAATCCGGCAGCCCCCTGGCCACCGCCCACGCACATGGTGATAACAACGAATTTCACACCGCGTCGCTTGCCTTCGATCAGCGCATGGCCGGTCAGACGCGCCCCCGACATGCCATAAGGATGGCCGATGGAAATGGCGCCACCATCCACATTGAATTTTTCAGGATCGATGCCCAGCTTGTCGCGGCAATAAAGCGTTTGGACGGCGAAGGCTTCGTTCAGTTCCCAAAGACCGATATCATCCACCGTCAAACCATGAAGTTTCAACAATTTGGGAATGGCAAACACCGGACCGATCCCCATTTCATCCGGGTCGGTGCCCGCAACGGCCATCCCGCGATAAATCCCCAAAGGCGCGATACCGCGGCGCTCGGCTTCGCGGCTGTCCATGACCACCACAGCGGACGCGCCATCTGAAAGCTGGCTGGCATTGCCTGCGGTGACACATTTTCCCGGACCCCGCACCGGCTTCAAGGACTGCAATCCTTCCAAAGTGGTGCCGGGCCGATTGCCTTCGTCTTTTTCGATATGCACATCCCGACTGGAAATCTCACCGGTTTCCTTGTCTTTCACCAGCATTGTGGTGTCGAAGGGAACAATCTCCGCATCGAAACGGCCCGCATCCTGGGCCGCGGCGGTGCGTTGCTGCGAGCTGAGCGCATAGGCATCTTGCTCTTCGCGGCTGATACCATAGCGCTGGGCAACAACTTCGGCTGTATCGATCATCGGCATATAAGTGGCTGGGCGCATCGCCACCAAAGACGGGTCCGGCTCCACCCGGAATTTCTCGTTCTGGACCATAGAGATGGAATCAACGCCACCGCCGACGGCAATTTTCTGACCGTCAAACAAGACCTGCTTGGCCGCCGTGGCAATGGCCATCAGGCCAGAGGCGCATTGGCGATCCACCGACATACCGGGAACATGGGTCGGCAAGCCGGCCCGCAAAGCCGCCAAGCGGCCGATATTGGGGGCCTGCACCCCTTGTTGCAACGCCGCACCAAGGATCACATCTTCCACTTCCCCCGGATCAATACCCGCCCGTTCTACCGCTTTGGCGATCACATGTCCGGCCAAAGTGGGGGACGGCGTGTTATTGAACGCCCCGCGAAAAGCTTTCCCGATGGCAGTCCGGGCGGTGGAAACGATAACGGCATCATGCATGGGTTTTATCCTTTAGAGACATCGGCTCGTGAAAGAGACATTTTCGTTACGGAACCAAAACGACTGGCGTTTCCGCGATGTGGGCAACGGAATTGGCCACAGAGCCAAGAACCAGATCCGCAAAGCTGGAATGGCCGCGTCTACCGACGATGATCATTTCCGCCTGCCGCTCTTTCGCCAGCTTTTTCAGCTCGCGGGCGGGATTGCCCCAGCTATAATAACTGTCCACATCCGTAACGCCCAAGGATTTGGCAAGCTCGACAAGCGGAGCCAGAACCGTTTCCTTGGCAATTCTTTCTTCTTCTTTTTTATCGACGGGACGGCGCATGGCTTCTTCCACCGAAAGCGGAGTGAAGCCCGACCAATGGACGATATTGGCCAATAGAATTTGTCCACCGCTATGGGCCGCATGCCTGGCGGAAAATTCAACGGCCCGACGGCTGCACTCGCTTCCATCCACGCCAACGATATAAAGATAGGTCTTGGACATTTGGCTCTCCCCTTCAATCCATCTGGCTTTCCTGATGACATATCAAAAAAGCCGAAGGACTAATTCTGACAGAGCCTTGCGCCGATTGCCCGCAGGATCAAGGGCTCTTTTTCCGCTGTGTGCCCGATTGCCGGATTCGGCGGATTTGTGTCACCCACCCGAACAGGCTTGTCAGCACGATCAGGGCGACAAAGCTCATGATCACCACATCCCGCGGCTTTTGCCCCATCCAGTCGAGGAAGCTCCATTTATGGATGGTATTGAAAAATTTTCCTTCCCGCACATCCGCCTTGCTGACGGTGGCTGCCACAACCGCATCAGCGGCATCAACGAACAAAAGCGGCGTTTCGGGATCGTCAAAGGCCACACGCCAAACCGGCAAGCGCTTGTTCAAAAACCCGTATTCCGGGGTAAAGCCATGCACCTGATCCATAGAGACGATCCGGTTTTCGCCGAGTCCGATTGCCTTTGTTGCCAGCGCCCGCGCAATATCTTGCGCGGCATTTTCCATCAATGCTCCGCTGTCGCCTTTGATCCACAAGGCTGTGGGCAATGCCTTGGCAGCAGACATTACCTGATCCGGCATCGCCCCATGATGGGCATGGGCAAGCGCGCTATGACCGGCGCTTTGCTGCGGGGCCGCCAACGCCACCCGCCACACAAGATCACCCGCTTCC
Organism: Iodidimonas gelatinilytica; assembly: GCF_008579125.1. Classification (NCBI taxonomy): domain Bacteria; kingdom Pseudomonadati; phylum Pseudomonadota; class Alphaproteobacteria; order Iodidimonadales; family Iodidimonadaceae; genus Iodidimonas; species Iodidimonas gelatinilytica. The sequence goes on from NZ_BKCL01000008.1 coordinate 55,479, forward strand.
GAGCGTGCAGCCGAAAGGCCTGTTACCGCCTGTGTTGCAGCGTGGGTTTGTGCCATAGCCGCCATATCATCGCCCTTTAGCCCTAAAAGCTCGGACGCTGAAAAGCGGGTTTGCGGCACAACCGAAGGGGCAGCACTCAAAAGCGTACTGGCATGCAGCAAATGATACAGGCCGGAACTTGAAAACATCAAAGCCGGAATCACGGCCGCATGGGCAAGAATCCGATGCCATTTGCGGTCCATCGTGGCTTTTCTTCTGGCCCGCAAAAGAATCAGCAAACCAAGCCCCAGCACCGCCGCTGCAAACAAGCTGCCAATCAATAAACCGATCAGCATCACACGCGCCCATTCCGCACCTGCGGGTAAAAAAGACATGGTGTGCACATTGGTGAACACCGTAAGGATCGCATCCCGTTTTCGATTGCCGATCGTTGCCAATCGCCCGCTGCCGGTATCCACATAAACGGTGATACGGTCCGATCGGTCAAACACCACACGCCAGACGGGCAAAAGCGGATTATTGGCCGGATAATCCGCCGTATGCTGCGTGAGATAATCAGCCGATTTGATGGGGCTGCTTTGATCGCCACTATAATATCGGGCCAAGGCCTCGGCCCGCATTCGGTCCCCATCGGGCTGTTCAGCGCCGGTTTGCGGATTGAAATAACGGCGCGGACCATCCGCCCCTTCCCGGATCAGATAATAATCATTGGCGGTCTTGGCGGCCTCCGGTCCGGTGCGAACGGCCCGCACTTCAACGGCGGATGAAATACCGGCCCCTTCCATGATCGCGCCGGGGGCCTGTGCGCCCCCTAGTTCAAGCGGCCAGACGGGCGTGGAAAAACTGGCGGGACGCGGCGACAGCCACACCATGATCGGATGTGAAAGACCTGACAGCCCCCAAAGGAGGGCTGCCACGCCTGCAATCCATGCGGCTCGATGATGCCATTTGAATACTGATTGCTTCATGATCAAAAGCTGGCCTTGATCCCGGCAAAAACACCAATACCGTCACCGGGCGTAAACACATTGAGCGCCGTTCCGTCAACGGAGGCATCAATCACGTTCGAAAAGGTGGAGATGTACCGCTTATTGGTGATGTTTTGCACATTGGCATAAAATTCCAGTCCATCGGCGATGGTTGCCCCGGCCTTCAGGCCGAACACCGCATAATCGGTGGCTCTCAATGTATTGGCAAAGTCCACCCATGGTGCCTTCGGCGCCCATTCCAGAGTCATGGCAATATGGAAACGATCCGGCTCTTCCAACCGCACTTCCGCATTCAGCAAATGCCGCACGGTCACCGCAAGCTGATTGTTGCCGAACTGTTCATCATTCTGGAAGAAGAAATCGCTCAGCGTATAGGCTCCTTCGATGATCAAACGGGTATCATCCCGCCCGAACAGGCCCTCGGCGGCGGTCAGATGCAGACCCGCTTCCAACCCTTGATGGATGGTATCATCGGCATTGAAGCTATTGGCCGGGATATTGCCATCAATGGCAAAGCGCAGGAATTCCCCTTCGATCCATGCCCGGTATAAGGTGACATCCCAAGCCAGCGGGCCCATGGCCCCCCGCGTTCCCACTTCAGCGGTCCAGCTTGTCTGCTTTTCAAGTTCGACAAATTGCAAGATCGGCCGCTGCACCAGTTCCGAGAAAGCCGGCGGCTCGGCGCTTTTGGTGATGTTGGTCCAGATCTGCGTGCGGGGAGCCACATCCCAAAGCAGACCGAATTTGGGATTGAGAGCTGAATAATTCACCACATCATCATTGATGGGATCGAAATTGTCCGTGTAATCACGCTTCGTCGCAAAGGCTTGCAGGCCCAGATCCAGCGCAAATGTATCGGTCAGATAGATCTGGTCCGTTGCATAGCCTTGAATAATGGACGCATCCTGCTGCGTGGACTGGATATGAAACCCGCGCCGACCGCCTTCATTGACAAACCAGTCATCATCAATCGTGCTGCGCCGCGCGGTCATGCCTAGGGTGATGTCATGGCGCAATCCGGCAAGGCTCAGACTGTCTGTATAGCGCCCGAACAAGCCATAATCCCGCACTTCATCGTCAATAAACACAAAGATGGGATGGTCAAGATCGCGGATGGTGCCATAAGCGCCGAAATCCAGTTGCCCGCTGGCCCCCATTTGCACACTGGTTTTGTTGATCAGCCGCAAGGACCGGATATTACGCGCCCAGTCATTGTCGATATTGTTCTGAACGGCCTGTTTGCGGTCTGTGAGAGCGGTGTCGAAATCCAGCGATCCGGGGATTTCCTGATTGATATGATTGGCGATCAAATAGAAGCGGGTTTCCACCTGTTCTGAAAGTTTTATACCCACATTGGTTGTAAACCGCCCGGTGATTTGCGTGCTATGGTCGCGAAACTGGTCGGAATGGACGCCGGTGGCCCCAGCGAAGAAATCCCAGTCATCTCCGGCCCGCGCCATCATTCCGGTCACCTTGGCCGTGCCGAAACTGCCGCCTTCCACCATCAGGCTATTGGCATCTGCGGCGGTGCGTCCGGTGGGGGAAACCACATTGATGGCCCCGCCCAAGGAAGCCGCGCCAAAATCGAAACCATTGCCGCCTTTATACACTTCAAGATAGCGCACAAGTCGTGAATCGATTTCCTGAAAATCACCAAAACCGTCAGAGAAGTTGATCGGCGTACCGTCCAGCAACAGCTCGACACCGCGCAAATGGAAGTTCAGGCCCAATCCCGATCCACGGATGGACAGGCGAATTTCTTCCGAATAGCGTTCTTGCGCCAAAACACCGGGGGTCATACGCAGCATGTCGCCCAGATGTTCTACATATTCCTGACCGAATTCTTCAGCAGCGACCAGATCCACCGCCCCGGAAATACGCGTCATCCGGCGGCGCGCCTCTTCCAGGCCGGGGGCTGTCATGGAGCCCTTGCGGTCTTCGGTCACAATAATTTCTTCAACGATGGAGCGGTTTTTTGGCCCGTCCGCTCCCTCTTCCTCCAAAGAGGCGGCCCAGCCTTGGACAGTAAAGGGCATATGGATCAACAGGCCGAAAACAAGAGCGCTGGCCGTTTGGCAAGCACGGGCCTTCGCGCGGGCATTCAGCCTGCGGCTTTTCATAGAACGCAACATAAGGATATATTTCCCGAACACTCGTGCGCATTACGATTGGGCGCACAATAACGCAACTGGCCCGACAGGAAGGAGCGGGCGTTTATAGATCAAAAAGCGTCAGGCGTATGCGGGAGGGGCGCGGGCATCGAAATTCCCAAGGGCCGCCATATTATCAAGGCGGATATCCTTGGGCCATGCCCAGGAGCGGGCCATGGTCCATAAAGAAAGCAGGCATCCCAGAAGAATCATTGCAGCGGCGAGAGCTGCTATCACCGCAAAGACGCAAGGCGCTGCATCACGGTGTGTCATATCCGACTGTGTGCCATCTGCTTGTGCGTGATGTTGATGTTCGTCAAAGACCCCTTCAAAGGGCGTGCCTTCGACCAGCCTTCAAGACCATCGGGGCAGAGCACAATCAACGGACCATCGGATTGCGCCCATGACATGTCAATCATAAAGCCTACAGGGATCAAAGCACGCAACAACAGGCCGCTTAAAAGCAGCCAGAGCCCCCAACGCGGAATGGGAAGCGCCCCTTGATATGTGTGACAATCACGCATGGTCATATGGTGCCGCAGCTTGCGCGAAATGTCAACTTATAAGTGCGAAGATTTTATATCATGGTTATGAATACGGGAAGAATGTCTCAAAATAATCACAAGGGAGACTCCCCTTCTGTTTTTTGTGAATACGGCGCCGGAAAAGGCGTCTTATATGGTCTGTCTTTCATCGGACATTCTGTGCCGATGCCCTTCTTCCGCCCAGAGCGAGCCTATGCCACAGACCGTCCGGTAAGGCGGGTGATTTCCGCCGCCAGCACATCCAGATTAAGCGGTTTGGAAACAAAGCCGTTAAAACCGGCTTTTGCGAATCGGGCCTGATCGTCAGATTGCGTGCTGGCCGTCAGCGCAATGATCGGCGTATGGGCCTCGCTACCCTTGAGCGACCGGATGGTCTGTGTGGCGCGAACGCCATCCAGCACAGGCATATAGGCATCCATCAACACCACATCCCACGCGCTGGTCTTCACCTGATCCACCGCTTGGGCGCCATCATCGACAATCTCATAATGCACATTCCAGCTTCCCAAAATCGCCGACATAAGCTGTTGGTTCATATCATTGTCATCTGCCACCAGAATACGCAGCGGACCATCGGCCTGCTGAACATCCGGCGAGCCCACCGGATCGTCACTCGGTTGATCCGGTGTATCGCATGACAGATCAGGCACAGCATCAAGACTGTTCTCGGACAGGCTCGAACAAAGCTGGCATGGCTCGCTGGAATCCGAGGCAATCTCTACCGGGATTGCAAACCAGAATCGGCTTCCCTTGCCTTCTTCGCTGTCGAAACCAATGTCCCCACCCAAACACAGGGTAAGCTGGCGGCAAATATGCAACCCTAGTCCGGTTCCTTGGATATCTCCTCCGGCGCCCAGCTTTCCCTGATTATATTGCTCGAACAAGATGGCCTGCACATCATCGGCGATGCCGGGACCGCTATCCACCACTTCAAATAACAGGGCCATTTTTCCTGCGTCTTTCTGCTTTTCAGAGCGGGAAATACGCACCAGAACGCTCCCTTTTTTGGTGAACTTGATGGCATTGGAAATCAGATTGAACAGCACCTGCTGGATGCGATTGGGGTCGGCAATGATCCGATCAGGCAAATCCGCAGCCAGATGAACATCGAAGGTCAGGCCACGCTCTTGCGCATTGGGTTGCCATAAATCACGGTAGCCCGAAACCAGGCTTTTCAGATCAATGACACATGGCTCCAGATCTACTCGTCCCGCTTCGATTTTCGAAATATCCAGCAGATCGTTCAGGATCACCAACATCGCCTGACCCGCCTGACGAATGGCTTCGGCCTGTCGGCGTTGGACCGGGTCGAGCGGACTTTTCAACAGCACTTGCGCCATGCCCAGCATGCCATTGAGCGGGGTGCGGACTTCATGGGTGGTTGTGGCCAGCAAATCGGATTTCGCCTGATTGGCTTTTGCCAATGCATCCTTCGTTTTTTCCAGCTCCATCGCCTTTGAAGCAGCGACTCGGCGGGCAAGAATATTGCTCCGCAAGCTCCAGGCAAGCCCCCCCGCAATGAGAACCATGATCGCCAAACTGCCGACCGTGACCTGTCGATAGGATTTTTCCCTGTCCAATTGCAGGGCCTGGATTTTCTGATCGCGGTTCAAAAGGGCAATTTCATGGTCCTTTTCCGCAAGATCGAATTCGGTGCGTAAAAGGGACAGGGTGCGATCACGTGCCTGATTGAACACCGCATCTTTCAAATCGATGTGCTTTTCCAAATGCTGCAATGCATTTTCAATATTGCCTTGCGCACGCTCGATTTGGCTCAAGAGCACATGGATATCGCGCAGACGGTGATTTTCCTTGGTTTCAAGAGCAAGATCCAACGCCCGACTGGCAAGGGCAAAAGCATCGCCCACACGCCCATCGGCCAAGGCGATCTGTGCCAGATACTGAAAATTGTCGCCAGAAACGGATTTGATGCCCAAGCGTTTTGAAAGCGTCAGGCTTTGATTGAGATATGGCGCGGCCTCCTGATATTGCTCCATCCGAACCAGAGCTTCACCGGTATTGTGCAAACCATGCGCAAGAAAATAAGAATTGCCGGAGGCACGGGCCAGTGCGCGGGCTTCTTCCAGCAAAGGAAGCGCATCCTTAGGGGTGCCACCTTCCATCAACACATAGGACAGATTAATTAAAATCCGATTCAGCAAAGTCGCTTCATCCAGACCCCGGGTCTGCTGAAGAGCCGTACGCAAGAGGCTCTCCGCCTCTTGATAATCGCCGGTCAGCGCATAAAGCGTGGCAATATTGGTGAGGGATTGCACAAGGGCCGATTCCAGACCCAGACCCCTGCGCAAATCCATCGCCTTACGCATGGCCAATAAAGACCGATCCATTTGGCCAAGGCGCATATAGCCACGCCAAGCGAATCATTGGCATCGGCCAAATCCGGCCCTGTAATGGCATGGGATTCGGCAATGGAAATAGCTTGATTGCCCAATTTTAAAGCATCGTCAAAAGCGCCCAGGCGGGTTTGGGCGCGGGCGGCGAGACTTAAGGCTTTGACCTCCAGCCCGGGGGCCTTGATATCCGCCACCCGTTCCAGCGCTTGTTTGGCAAGGGATAGCGCCTGCGTCGGATCGTAATCGCTTGCGGCCACGGCATCGCCCACAAGCTGTTCCGCCGATTGGAGCTGTGCCGACCGGATTGGGATTTGCGAGGCTGAAGCAGGATTGCTCCAAATCACCACTAGGAGAAACATCCACAGGGGCAAAGAGGTAGCCACTTGCCTATTGGGCCGTTCAACGTGGTTCACTGGTTCCGAATGTCCTATATGGAAAGAGCCTGAAAGCTTCTCCACCCTACAAATTACGTGTTTCTATTTTCTTAAGACGAGGCATCGCCCAGAAAAATTACGAGAATATTCGTATAATTGGCGAGGGCAGGAAATATGGCCAAGGCTATGAATGTTTGTCGCGCACCCCATCAAACCATATGACTTATGCGCCGATGCTGCCGAAAAAGGACCGCAGCCCCACATGGCTTTGAGCATCAGCGCATTGGCAGGAAATAAGGAATGGAGCGGGTGAAGGGAATCGAACCCTCGTCACTTGCTTGGGAAGCAAGAGCTCTACCATTGAGCTACACCCGCATCAGACTGGGCAGGAACCTAGAGCCGGTGCGTTGCGAAATCAAGCGTCAATGATTGCACAGCACAAAAGGCGCTGGCATGGTGGGCTTTCTTCCTCTTTGCAGCCCAAGGACTCTGCCGTGCAGCCAATGGATACGCCGCTCGAGATCATCAAACATCTGATCAGCTTTCCCACCATCAGCCATAACAGCAATATGGATCTGATCGCTTATGTGCGGGGGCTATTGGCCGAGCATGGCATCACCGCGCAGTTGTTTGAAAATCCAGAGGGCACAAAAGCCAATCTATTGGCCAGTTTCGGGCCTCGGGATACGCCCGGCCTTCTCATCTCCGGCCATACGGATGTGGTGCCGGTTCTGGGGCAAACCTGGTCGCGCGATCCTTTTGAAGCCACCATCCATGAAGGACGGCTGTTTGGGCGCGGCGCATGCGATATGAAAGGCTTTATCGGGCTGGCTTTGGCATTGATCCCACGCCTTGCCAAAGCCGATTTGAAAATGCCCGTGCATCTGGCCCTGTCTTATGACGAGGAAGTGGGATGCGCGGGCGTGCGCTCTTTGGTGGATCATCTGGCGCATCTGCCGGTCAAGCCACGCTTTGCGCTGGTGGGCGAACCCACCTCCATGAAAATCGTCACCGCCCATAAAGGGATCTGCGTGCAACGCATCACCATCACCGGAAAGGCCGCCCATTCCAGCCTGCCCGATGAAGGGGCCAATGCGCTTTTTGCTGCCGGTGATCTGTTGGGCTTTCTTTCAAAAATGGCCACGGATCTGCGCGAGATTCGCGACGAACGATTCGAGCCTGCCTTCACCAGCATCAATATCGGGCAGATTTCGGGCGGCAATGCGGTGAATATCATTGCCGATCATGCGGTAATCGATTGGGAGTTCCGGCCCATCCCCGAAGCCGATCCCGATGCACTTTTGGCGAAGATAAAAGACTATGCACAAAGCGTAGTGTTGCCGAAATTGCGCGCCACAGCCCCCCAATGCGACATCCGGTTTGAAACCATCGCCCAAGCCCCGGCTTTGGATGCTGCGGGATCAGAAGATGCGGAAGCGGTGATGCGCAAGCTGACAGGGGCCAATGAAAGCCATGCCGTTTCCTTCACCACCGAGGCCGGATTGTTCCAGAAAATCTCTGGTATTCCGGCCATTGTGTGTGGGCCGGGATCCATCGAGCAGGCCCACAAGCCCGATGAATATGTGAGCCTTGATCAGCTTGGGCGGGCGCAAAGGCTTTTATCGGCTCTTGTCGATTGGGCCGAGCGAGGCCAGGCAGAATCAGCGTTATGAAGATAAGGGCAGAGGGCCAAAATCACAGCGTCACTCTGCCAACCCCACATCGTTGGGGGCAAAATGATAAGCGCGGCTGCAAAATTGGCAAATGGCTCGATCTTCTCGTCTTTGATCATATGGCGCAGATCATCTTCGGGAAAAGTACCCAGAACGGCCAGAAGCTTATCGCGGGAACAGCGGCACTGATGCGCAACATCCAAGGGCTCGGACACCCGCACGCCATCTTCGTGATAAAGCCGGTATAACAGGCTGTGCAGATCAAGCTTCGGGTCCAGCAGCTCCACCGCCTTGACACTTTCCATCAAGATGGATGCACGCCGCCAGTTTTCCTGCTCATTGCGGTCCAAAAGCCGGGGGCCACCCTCTTCACCATGCGCCAGATGTTGCACCATGATGCCGCCAGCCCGCCAATGTCCAGACACCGGATCAATATCCGCCGCCAGACGCAACGCTGTGGGCGTTTGTTCGGAATTCAGGAAATATGTGACCGCACAGTCGCTTAAACTTTCTCCAGTCAAGTCCACAATACCTTGATAGCGCTCCATATCCGCGCCTTGATCGATGGTCATGGCCATATAACCGCCATGCCCCACAAGGCTGCGAAAATCCAGATCCGCCCCCAAAGCCGCCAAGGCTTCCGCATCATAATCCGCATAGCCCCGGATATGACCGGGCGTATCGAAATCGGCGACCAGAAAATTCACCGGCGCACTGTCTTTGGCCTTGGCCTGAATGGTAACCGTGCCGTCGAATTTCAAGATCGAGCCCAAAAGCCCCGCCAGTGCCACCATCTGCCCCACCAAAGTGGCGATCGCCTTCGGATAATCATGGGCGATGATAATTTCATCCACCGCTGTGCCCAGCCGGATGGCGCGGCCGCGCACATCCATGCCTTCGATCTGGAAGGGCTGGACCTGATTGTCCGACGTGCCGCTATCCGCCACGATAATGGGCCGGTTGTCTGATCGTTTGGCACTGTCCGTCATGGTTCAACTCACGCTTAAGGGCCGAACGCCCCCATTATCACATTAGCAGGATCGGTTAAGGCACCAATTGAGAATCGCCTTTTGCGCATGAAGGCGGTTTTCGGCCTGTTCCCAAACCGCCGATTGCGGGCCATCCATCACCGCATCCGTTACCTCTTCACCACGATGGGCAGGCAAGCAATGCAAGAACAGCGCATCGGGGGCGGCATGGGCCATCAGATCCGTTGTCACCCGATAGGCTCGAAAGGGGCCAATTCCGAAGGCGCCCGTTCCTGCCCCATGGAGCTCCATGTATCGGTATAGATGGCGCGCGCGCCCTTCACCGCTTCCACTGGATCATCGGTCACGACCACATCGGCTCCTTCCGCCTGTGCCGCCGCCAGCACATCTGCATCGGGCAAATGGCCGCTTGGACAGGCAAGGCGCAGCCGAAAATCAAAGCGCATCGCTGCATGAATCATCGACGTAGCCACATTATTGCCATCCCCCAACCATGCAACGCTTTGCCCCTTGATCGGGCCATTGGCTTCCTCGAAGGTCAGCATATCAGCCATCAACTGGCACGGATGGCTGTGATCGGTCAGGGCATTGATCACCGGGATCGACGCATATCGGGCCATTTCGGTCAGATTGTTATGGTGATCGGTGCGCAACACAATGGCATCGCCATAAGCAGACAACACCCGCGCCGTATCGGCGATGCTTTCGCCGCGCCCCAATTGCAGCCGGCTGCCATCCAGATCGCTGGCTGCCCCGCCAAGCTGACGCATGGCCACTTCAAAGGAAATCCGCGTACGGGTGGAGGATTTTTGGAAAATCATCAGCAATAGATCGCCATTCAAAGGCGCTTTGCGATCAGCCGCCCCTTTGGCAAGGCCCGTGCGCCCCGCTTTCATGGCTTTGGCATCCTCAAGAATACCGCGTAAGGTGGTGGCATCCAGAAGATCCAGATCCAGAAAATGCCGTACAGCGCTCTGCGCCGCGTCAGACCGTGTCATATATATCTCCGAACCCCGAAAGGGCTTATCCCGCATCGTTCTCGACGTCTTGCGTCAAACTGGCGAGGGTTTTCTCCAAAAGCACCATGGCTTCATCCACCTGTGGGCGCTCGATAATCAAGGGCGGCAACAGACGGATCACATTGTCACCCGCCGGAGCCACCAAAAGACCATTGGCCAAAGCCGCCGCCACCGTTTCACGCGGATCAAGGCCACGCAGCTTCACGCCCAGCATCAGGCCGCGTCCGCGCACGGCTTCAACCACATTATGATGGCGGCTTGCAAAATCATCCAAAGCGGCCTTGAGATAGGCCGCAATATCGATCACATGATCCAGAAAGCCCGGCTTCAGCAATTCATCGAGCACCGCATTGCCCACCGCCATAGCCAACGGATTGCCGCCATAGGTGGTGCCATGGCTGCCCGGTGTCATGCCGCTGGCCGCTTCTGCGGTGGCCAAGCACGCCCCGAAGGGAAAGCCGCCGCCAATGCCCTTGGCCGCTGCCACAATATCGGGGGTAATCCCCGACCATTCAAAGGCAAACATCTTGCCAGTGCGGCCCATGCCACATTGAATTTCATCGCAGATCATCAAAAGACCGTTTTCATCACACAAGGCCCGCACGCCCTGCATATAGGCATCGCTCAGTGGATTGACCCCGCCTTCGCCTTGAACCGGCTCTACCATAATGGCGGCGGTTTCCGGCGTGATCGCCATTTTCATAGCGTCCAGATCGCCGGGGATCACCCGGTCAAAGCCGGGCAGAAGCGGCCCAAAGCCTGTGACCAGTTTCTCCTGACCAGCCGCGGAAATTGCCGCCATGGAGCGGCCATGAAATGCACCTTCCAATGTGATAATGCGATTTTTTTCCGGCTGGCCCTTGTCATAAAAATATTTCCGCGCGGTTTTGATCGCGCACTCAATGGCTTCCACGCCAGAGTTCACAAAGAAACATTTCTCGGCAAAGGTGGTTTCCACCAGCCGTTCCGCCAAACGATCCTGATGGGGAATACGGTATAGATTGGAAGTATGCCACAGCTTCGCCGCTTGATCTTGCAGCGTTTTCACCAGATGCGGATGGGCGTGGCCAAGGTTGAGACAGCAATTCCAGCATTGAAATCCAGATATTGGCGGCCATTCACATCGAAGATATAGGCGCCTTTGCCATGGTCAAATGCCACCTCTGCTTGCCGATAAACCGACATCAGTGCTGAAGTCACTGCGGCCTCCCTTTTTTTCCCATATGACCGGCCCTGTCCAATGCGGTTATGTGGGCCGAAAACAGTTGGCGCGGCCCCCATTCAGGCGCCGCGCTCAAGTCTGTTGGCAATATCGGGTTTCGGGCTGCCCCTGTCAATGTAGCGGCGGTCCAAAATCGATTACTGGTCGGCCCGATCCGCGATCAAGGTCAAATCCCGCCGTTGTATGCCATGCATGGTGGTGGAAGACTTGGCGATCTTGAAATACCGTTCCAATAGATCCATCCAGCCAGCATGATCTTTCATCATGGCTTCAATCTCCGCATTGCGTTGGGCCATGGTGGCCGCATCGGGCGCATAGCTGATGAAGGTCACCTGATTGCCTTGCATGCCGATGCCTTCATAATAAACATCATAGGCATAAGGAATCTCGAGCTCCTCGTAGATAGCCTTGACATCAGCCAGCATGTCTTCCACCTCGTCCCAATGGCCGAGCTTGAAGCTGAAGCTGTCGATTTCCATGAAGACATCGCCATCAGCAGGCGAACCGCCGGCGGCGGGTTTATAAGACACTTCTTCAGCATAACGTGACAACCAGCTGCGGCTGTCCAACAAAGATGTCTGCATGCCATTATAGTGGTCTTGAAAGGCATCGCCCCCTTCTTCCCAAACCATGCCACGGGCGGCAAACACCTTATCCAGATCCGCATACTGTCCGATGGGAGTCACCAGATAATATAAATTGCGCCATTGAGCTACATAGGTGTCGTGGGGATAGCCCGCTTCCTTGGCCATATCAAACATGGCTTTGAGATGCTCTTCAAAGGCGGGGATATGGGCCGGGTCCACCTGCAATTCGGTGATCATCTCGCGCTTGGGGGCATCCGATTGCGCAAAAACCGCCGCGGATAGCAAAAGAAAAACAGGGGCGATAACGGCCCCAATCCATTTACGGAACATAAGGTCTCTCCCTAATATGTGGTGCGTAACAACACAGGCGGGAGATCATGCCATCTTAACGCCTACCCACATTTCTAGACACAAAGCGTCCCGTCCCTTTGCGCACTATAAGACAAGCGGTAAATAAAACAAAATAATATGTGAAATAGGAAGGAATTGCCCATAGAACAAAAGGATAGGCCGGTGCCTACCCTCTGTCAGTTTATCAAGGCAATGCCGCGTCAAGCGATCAGGATTTCAATCGCCAACCGGATTTCAAGGCCCGCCATGTGATGACCCACAACAGCACATCAATGCCCGCAATCACCATGGCACCGGTCATAACGGAACTGTCTGCCTCACCGATAAAGCCGTAGCGGAAGCCGTCAATCATGTAGAAAAACGGATTGAATGCCAAAATCGGCTCCAGCCATTGCGCGCCCGAGCCCATTTTTTCCTTCAGCCGGTCGATGGAATAAAATGTGCCCGACAACAAGGTCAAAGGCCCGACAATGAAATTGGTGATGGTGGCCACATGATCGAATTTTTCGGCCCAGATACCGGTCAAAATGCCCATCAGCGACAACATGATGGCGGCCCCCGCCCCGAAATATAGGATCGCCAACGGATGGGTAATCATAATGGCGGGAATAGGCAAAAGCGCAAAACAGCCGATCAGCACCGCACAGATGGTCAACCCGCGTGTCACACCGCCCGCCACGAAACCCAAAGTCAGTTCCGCCGGCGATAAGGGCGGCATCAGCACATCAACGATGGTGCCCTGCACCTTGGCGATAATCAGCGACGATGATGTGTTGGCAAAAGAATTTTGCAGCAAGGCCATGATAATCAGGCCCGGTGCGAGAAACTGGGTATAGGCCACAGAGGTGGTCACCCGGTCGGAGCCGCCCAAAACCACCGCAAAAATCAGAAAGAACAAGATGGCCTGAACGGCAGGCGCGCCGATGGTTTGCATCCAGACCTTCAAGAAACGACGCACTTCCTTTTCATAAACGGTCCACAGGCCAAGACCGTTGATCCGTCCGATACGGCGGCTGCCGGGCTTGTGAATGTCATTGATGGCACGCATGGTCATAAAGCCGTCTCCAGACGAGGATACAAACGATTTTCCCGCCTGAACCGATCCGGTGGGGGAAAATCGTTGCCCACAAATATCCGTCTCGCCCAGCCAGCGCAAGTGGGCGGCAGCCTCGCCACCCGAAAACACTCCCTCCCCGGCCCTTGGGATGTTATTTGGACATCTGTGCGGGCTTGTATGCGCGCGATAAGCCTCTATATAGTGCGCTCAATCCAATTTGAGTGCGTGATGGAAATCGCCACAATGTGCGTTTTCGGGTGTTCCCCGATGTGCTTTGCGACCTTTTTGCTTAAGGAAGACCCATGGCTTGGACAGATGAAAGAATCGATCTCTTGCGGCGCTTGTGGGAGAAAGGCTTATCTGCCAGCCAGATTGCCGGGGAAATCGGCGATGGCGTGACACGCAATGCCGTGATCGGCAAAGCCCATCGCCTGGGGCTGAAGTCCCGCCCTTCACCGGTGAAAACCGATTCGAAAAACAAGAAAGCCTCCGGAAAGGCTGCGAAAAAAGATAAAAACGCCAAGGTCACGCTTTTGGATCTGACGGAACGCATGTGCAAATGGCCCATCGGCCATCCCGGCGACGACGATTTCCATTTCTGTGGCAAAAACTCTGTTGCGGGCATGCCCTATTGCGAAGCGCATTGTCGCGAAGCCTATCAAGCCCAGCAGCCGCGCAAGGATCGCCGCCCCCCGCGCGTGCGCCCCTGATCTTTCGGAAAGGCCGCATGGGACCACCGACCGTGCCAAGCGCGACGCCCCATGCCCGAAGCCCGTATTTCACATTATTGACAGGACCCCGCAGCGCCCCCATTTGAAAGTGGACAGTTTCGGTCCGATTTGTTATGCGGAGTCGAATTTTTACGGATAAGGTTCACGATCAAGGGTGAGGCGGCTGTGATCAGACTGACAAATCTCGCAGATTATGCCGTTGTTTTGATGGGCTCTCTGGCCCGCCGTGACAGCCGTGTGAATGCGGCCGATCTGGCCTCGGAAACCGGCCTTCCTGTGCCGACGGTTTCAAAAATTCTGGGGGCTTTGTCGCGCGCTGGTCTGGCTTTATCCCATCGTGGCTTGAAGGGCGGTTTTTCTTTGGCCCGCCCCTCGTCTGAGATCAGCATTGCCGATGTGATCGAAGCGGTGGACGGACCCATCGCCCTTGTGCACTGCATTGAAAACGCGCCCGGCGATTGCGATTTCGAACCGGTTTGTTCTATGCGCACCCATTGGCAGGTCATCAATGCCGCCGTGCGCGATGGCCTGTCGGGGGTCACGGTTGCCGATATCGCTCATAGCCCGTTGCCACCTGCCTTCGCCCAGATGCGCGGCGCGGCGCGCGACAAGTTTTAGTCTAAAAAGGACGCTACCAGATGGTTGCCACCACCCAAACCAAAGATCAGGTCGCCGAACTTGCTGGCACATACAAGCATGGCTGGTCCACCGAGATCGAATCGGAGTTTGCGCCCAAGGGTCTTAATGAAGATGTGATCCGTTTCATTTCGGCCAAAAAAGAAGAGCCGCAATGGATGCTGGACTGGCGCTTGAAGGCCTTTGCCATGTGGCAAAAGATGGAAGAGCCGGATTGGGCGATGATCAGCCATCCCCCCATCGACTATCAAGACACCTATTTTTATGCGGCCCCCAAGGCAAAGGATGGCCCCAAATCCTTGAACGAGGTGGACCCCGAGCTGTTACGTACCTATGAAAAACTGGGTATTCCCATTGCCGAACAGGAAGTTCTGGCAGGGGTTGAGGGGGCGGCCAAAGTGGCGGTGGATGCGGTGTTCGACAGCGTATCGGTGGCCACCACCTTCCGCAAAGAGCTTGAAAAGGCCGGCGTGATTTTCATGTCGATTTCCGAAGCCATGCGCGAACATCCCGAGCTTGTCCGCAAATATCTGGGCTCTGTGGTGCCGCAACGGGACAATTTCTTCGCCACATTGAATTGTGCCGTCTTTTCCGATGGCACCTTTGTCTATATCCCCAAAGGGGTGCGCTGCCCCATGGAGCTTTCCACTTATTTCCGTATCAATGCGGAAAATACCGGCCAGTTTGAGCGCACACTGATCATTGCCGATGAAGGCTCTTATGTCAGCTATCTGGAGGGCTGCACCGCCCCCATGCGCGATGAGAACCAGCTGCATGCCGCCGTGGTGGAACTGATCGCGCTGGATGATGCGGAAATCAAATATTCCACCGTCCAGAACTGGTATCCCGGCGACAAGAACGGCAAAGGCGGGATTTACAATTTCGTCACCAAGCGCGGGGCCTGTCGGGGTCGCAATTCCAAAATTTCCTGGACACAGGTGGAAACCGGCTCGGCGATCACCTGGAAATATCCAAGCTGTATTCTGGAAGGCGATAATTCCGTCGGGGAATTTTATTCGGTGGCGGTGACCAACAATCGCCAACAAGCCGATACCGGCACCAAAATGATCCATATCGGCAAGAACACCCGCTCGAAAATCATCTCGAAAGGGATTTCGGCGGGCCGTTCCAACAACACCTATCGCGGATTGGTGCGGGTGATGGGCGGCGCCGACAATGTGCGCAATTTCACCCAGTGCGACAGCCTGTTGCTGGGCGATCAATGCGGCGCGCACACCGTTCCTTATATCGAGGTGAAAAATCCCACCGCCCAGATCGAGCATGAGGCCACCACCTCGAAAATCTCCGACGACCAGATGTTTTACTGCATGGCCCGCGGATTGGATGCAGAAGAGGCGGTGGCCATGGTGGTCAACGGATTCGCCAAAGAAGTGATGAAAGAACTGCCCATGGAATTCGCCGTCGAGGCGCAAAAGCTGTTGGGCATCAGCCTTGAAGGCAGCGTCGGGTAACACGGCCCTCAATGGGCGACATAACACAGATAAGAGGCACCAAGTGAGCACATTGCTTGACATCAAGAACCTGCACGTCGCCATCAAAGGCGAAGAAATCCTGAAGGGGCTGGATCTGACCATCGCCTCTGGCGAAGTGCATGCGATCATGGGGCCGAATGGCGCCGGAAAATCCACCCTTGCATCCACCCTTGCGGGCCGTGAAGATTATGAAGTCACCGAAGGCTCCGTGCTCTATCAGGGTGCCGACCTTTTGGAACTGGCCGCCCATGAGCGGGCCGCCAAGGGGGTGTTTCTGGGCTTTCAGTATCCCACCGAAATCCCCGGCGTTTCCAATCTGAATTTCCTGCGCTCTGCCCTTAATGCCCAGCGCCATCAACGGGGCGAGCCGCCCTTGGATGGCGGGGCCTTCATGAAGCTGGCCCGCGAAAAGGCCGGGCAGCTTGGCATGTCCATCGATATGCTGAAGCGCTTTGTGAATGTGGGCTTTTCTGGCGGCGAGAAAAAGCGCAATGAAATGGTGCAGATGACGGTGCTCGACCCCACCATCGCCATTCTGGATGAAACCGATTCCGGGCTGGATATCGATGCCTTGAAAGTGGTGGCAGACGGGATCAACACCATGCGCGGGGCGGATAAGGCAATCTTGCTGATCACCCATTATCAAAGGCTTCTCGATTATGTGAAGCCCGATCATGTGCATGTGCTGGCAGATGGCCGCATCGTGCGGTCCGGCGGCCCCGAACTGGCTCTAGAACTGGAAGAAAAAGGCTATCAGTCGGTGGCATGATGATGGATCAAAGCTCAGACATATCGGGTTTTCAAAAAGCCTATGACACCACGCGCCCCGCCTTGCCGGGCGGGGGCTGGTTGCAGGAATTGCGCCATATCGCCATGACCCGTTTCATGAGCCTTGGCTTGCCCGGCCGCAAATTGGAAAGCTGGCGTTATGCAGACCTCAAGGCCCTGCGCAAAACCCCGTTCCAGCCGGTTACCAAAGCGCCGGAAGCAGACATTGCGGCCATTGAAAAAGCCGCTATAGCCGGGCTGGATGCGCCGCGTCTGGTGTTTGTGAATGGGCGTTTTTCACGGCCTTTGAGCCGGCTTCACACATTGCCCGCCGATCTGGCCCCCAAAAGCCTGCGCGATGTTTTGATGCTGGGTGGCGGGTCGATCCGCGATCTGGTGATGGATCTGCGCGACGGCGATGCCTTTGACCAGCTCAACACTGCGATGATGAGCGAAGGTGTGGTGATCGAAGTGCCCGAAGGCATGCAGGTCAAAACCCCCATAGAAATTGTTTATCTGGTAACCGATGCGGACAATGGGGCCGCCCATTTGCGCAATGTGATCCGGCTGGGCCAAGGGGCGTCCCTTACGGTGGTAGAAAGCTTTGCAGGCGATGACAGCCGCTTTTTCACCAACCAGATCACCCAGACCACCCTTGCCGACGGGGCCGATCTGACCCTGCTGCGTCGCCAGCATGAAGGGTCGGGGACAGTGCATGTCTCGCGCACCTATGCCACCCTTGGCAAAGCCCGCTTCCAGATGGCGTCCATCGCCAGCGGCAGCGCCAGTGCCCGCCATGAATTGCGCGCCGATGTGACCACCGAAGGCGGTCATGTGGGCTATGAAGGCATCCAGCTTGCCCGCGCCGGTCAAGTGCTGGATACGCTGACCTTCATGGACCATGCGGTGCCAAGCTGCACCAGCACCCAGACATATCGCGCCGTGCTGGCAGGCCAGTCCAAAGCAGCGTTCCAAGGCAAGGTTCTGGTCCGCCGCGATGCCCAGCATACGGATGCGCGGCAAAAAGCCGACAGCCTGCTGCTGGATCGTGCAGCCGAGGCCAGCACCAAGCCCGAGCTTGAGATCTATGCCGATGATGTGCAATGCGCCCATGGAGCAACGGTGGGAGAGCTGGACGCCGATCAGGTGTTTTATCTCATGGCGCGCGGATTGGCCCCCGATGAAGCGCGGGCCTTGCTGGTGGAAGCGTTTGTTGCGGAACTATGTGGGAATATCGCCAATGAGCCTGTGCGTGATGCCTTTCTGGCCGATGCCCGCAACTGGCTGACCTCCGCCAATTCCGCCATGGATGCACCAAAAGAAGGGGACCAGTGATGGACGGCCAAGCCCTCGCCTCCCCCGCATCCTATGATCTGGATTCTGTGCGTGCCGATTTCCCGATTCTGTCGCAGCACATGCACGGCAAGCCCCTGGTCTTTCTGGACAGTGCTGCATCCGCGCAAAAACCCCGGCAAGTAATCGACGCGGTCAGCCGCTTTTACGAAACCGGATATGCCAATATTCATCGCGGCGTCTATCAATTGAGCCAGGATGCCACCGAAGCCTATGAAGCCACCCGTGAAACGGTGCGGGCCTTCATCAATGCCGACAGTACCAAGGAAATCATCTTCACCCGCGGCGCCACCGAAGGCATCAATCTGGTGGCCAATAGCTGGGGCCGTACCTTTTTAAAGGCCGGGGATGAAATCATCCTGAGCGCCATCGAGCATCATTCCAATATCGTGCCGTGGCAGATGCTGCGCGATGCCATCGGTATTACAATCAAGGTGGCCCCGGTGGATGACGAAGGGGCGCTGGATTTTGCGGCCTATGAGGCGCTGTTGAGCGAAAAAACCAAGCTGGTGGCGTTTGTCCATATTTCCAATGCCATCGGCACGGAACTGCCCGCCAAACAGATGATTGCCGCCGCCCATAAGGTTGGGGCGAAGGTGTTGGTGGATGGCTGTCAGGCCGCGCCCCATCGGCCTTTGGACATGCAGGATCTGGATGCCGATTTCTATGTATTTTCCGGCCATAAGGTTTACGGCCCCACGGGCATTGGCGTGCTATACGGCAAACGCGTGCTGTTAGAAGCCATGCCTCCGTGGCAAGGCGGCGGCGACATGATCTCTACGGTGACTTTCGAGAAAACCACATGGAACGATCTGCCTTACAAGTTCGAGGCGGGAACCCCCAATATCGCCGGTGGTATCGGCTGAAGGCAGCGCTTGATTATGTCTTGGCCATCGGTTTCGAAGCAATCATGGCCCATGAAGCAGACCTTCTGGCTTATGCGACAGAAAAACTTGCCCCTTTGAACGATATTCGCCTGATCGGTTGTTCGCCCAAACGGGCCGGAATCCTGTCGATTGTGATGGAGGGGTGTCATCCCCACGACATCGGCACCATATTGGATAGAGAAGGCATTGCTGTACGGGCCGGGCATCATTGCGCCCAACCGGCCATGGATCGGTTCAATGTACCGGGTACGGCGCGAGCCAGCTTCGGGCTTTATACCAGCCGGGCCGATGTGGATGCCTTGATCCGCGGCCTTGAAAAAGTGAAGAGTATCTTCGGATGATGGATGACAATTTCAAATCGGATGATGGCGCAGAGAACCCGCAGGGACGCCCTGTGTGGTCGCACAAGCAAGATGGCGGCTATCTGGAAGATTTCCTGAAGGCCGAAGGCGAAGCCGATGCAGACAATGCGCAAGACACAACAACCGATAGCGTGCCGGCAGCCTCCGAAGGCGATCTGAAAACCCGCGTCATCGAAGCGCTGCGGCAGATTTACGATCCGGAAATTCCGGTCAATATCTATGAGCTGGGGCTGATCTACGGCGTCGAGGTGGATGCCACCAACAATGTGGACATCCAGATGACCCTCACCACCCCCCATTGCCCTGTGGCTGAAAGCATGCCCATGGAAGTGGACAGCCGGGTGCGCTCTGTCGAGGGTGTGAACGATGTTGATGTGGATCTGGTATGGGATCCGCCTTGGGATATGTCGCGTATGTCCGATGAAGCCCGTCTGGAACTGGGGCTGTTATAAGCCTTGAAGGAGTGCATCGCCATGACTGCGGACTTTGAAGTCACCGAAAAAGCCGCCGCCCATATCAAGGCCCTGATGGCCAAGCGGGATACACCGGCCTTGGGTATTCGCCTTTATACCAAAGCGGCGGGCTGTTCGGGCCTGATGTATAAAGTGGATTATGTGGAAACCGCCAGAGACGACGACGCCGTGGTCGAAGTGGCGGATGTGAAGCTGTTTATTGATAAAGAGTCGCTGCCTTATCTCAAGGGCGCGCGCATGGATTGGAAAGACGACAAGTTCGAAACCGGCTTCGTGTTTGACAATCCCAATGCCAAAGCCCTGTGCGGTTGCGGCGAAAGCTTCATGGTCTGATCATGCATCGTCCCGTTGAAATGGTGGAAGTGGGCGCGCGCGATGGCTTGCAAAACGAGCCGGAGCTTGTGCCCACCGAGACGAAAATCGCCCTGATCGAACAGATGATGGACACAGGGGCCCGCCGCATCGAAGTCGCCAGCTTCGTGCACCCCAAATGGGTGCCGCAAATGGCCGATGCGGAAGCGGTGGTGGCCGGCCTGCCCAAACGCGACGATGTGACTTATGTGGGGCTGGTGCTTAACAAGCGCGGCTTGTTGCGGGCGCTGGACAGCCGCGATAGCGGCGGCGGTATCGATGAAGTGGGCTGCGTGGCCGTGGCCTCTGACGGTTTTGGTGAAAAAAATCAGGGCATGGGTTGGGAAGCATCCATCGATGTGGTGCGCGATATCTGCCGCCTTGCCCATGCGGAAGATATGGCGGTTCAGGCCACCATTTCCGTGGCGTTTGGCGATCCCTTCGATGGGGCCGTGCCCATGGCGCGGGTGGTGGATATGGCCAAGCGCATCGCAGAGGAAAATCCGAAAGAACTGGCGCTGGGCGATACCATCGGGGTAGCGGTCCCGGCGCAAGTAACGGAGCTGTTTTCAAGGCTGCGTGAAGCCATTCCCCATATTCCGTTACGCGCCCATTTTCACAATACCCGCAATACCGGCATCGCCAATGTCTGGGCAGCCTATCAGGCCGGCGTTTCCATTATCGATGCGTCACTGGGCGGATTGGGCGGCTGTCCTTTTGCCCCCAAGGCCACCGGCAATGTGGCAACGGAAGATGTGGTTTATATGCTGGCCCAATCCGGGGTGGACAGCGGTCTGGATCTGGATCGGCTGATTGCGGCAGCCCGGTGGTTTGAAGGCAAGATCGGCAAACCGCTGCCCTCCATGCTGGCCCGCGCCGGGGGCTTTCCCACCGGACAGTAGCCCAAATAAATCCGGGCGACGACATCTGCAGCCGCCACCCGGATTTCAAAGCAAAAATGCTTTTATTGGCCTCTTTATTGACGGGTCAGCTCATGGCCATTGGCGCGCAATAAGGCAATCACGCTTTTATCGCCTATCAAATGGCCGGCGCCAACCGCCACCAAATGGGTGCCCGGTTCGTCAAGCAGACCCTCTAAAGCCGGAATCCAGTTTCTATTGCGCTGATACAGCAGTTTGTCAGCCAATTCCGGGCTTTCCTCCAAGCCATCGGTCACCAATGCATCCAATGCGTCCAGATCACCGGTCAGCCAGGCTTCTTTCAGTTCTTCAAAATACTGGGCCAGATCATCGATCTGCTCCAGACCTTCTTCGATGAAAGCCACTTGCGCTTCATCGGACAGATTGGCAAACAGCATCAATTGCTCTTCGCCCTTTTCAAGGCCACGAATGTCCTTGCCACTGGCGCTGGCGATCTGCCCCAAAGTGCTATCCACCCCATATTGCGGCAAAAAGCCCGCCTGCATGGCCGACATGACGCTGATTTGCAGCCCTGCCATCCACGGCTTCATACGATCCATCGCCTGCACAGGAATGCCGCGCTTTTCATAGGCGGCGGCCAAATGGTCATAGCTCTCTTTGGGGAGGTGGTTGGACAGCGCATCATCGGGTGCATAAAATCCCAGCGACTGCACCAATTGTTGCAATTTGGGTGAAGCCATCTCGGACGGTGTCAGTTCCAGCGTCAGGCTGTCGGCCTTATCGGCGATGTCTTTCAATTCATCGCTCAGCCACGGCGTATCGGCTTTCAACAAATGAATGGTGCCCAAAAAATATACTGCCGACCCGTCTTTCTCCATTTTCCAGATGGCGGGCGCATGGTGGGCCGGATCTGTTTGGGCAAATGCCGATGGAGTAGCGGCGGCCAAAGACAGGCTTATAAAAGCCAAACCACAAAAAGCCGCACGGCGCCCCATGCGGTGAAAAAAGGTAAGGAATGCGCGCACAAATATCTCCATCAGAAAGCTGAACATGAATAAACGAGGCACCCATGGTACCAAAAGCGCACGGGCTGGCAACGCCTCTCTTGCACAAAGGGCGGGCAGGCTGTATATGCCGTGGCTTCGACAAAGGAACTGGGTGGTCCGGCCTTGTTATAGGGCATGCCGCGGCGACCCGAAAAACAGCACAAGTGCGTGCGTTATGCACCACGCGTCTGAAAGGAGTGCAAAATGCCCAAGATGAAAACGAAGAGCGGCGCCAAGAAGCGCTTCAAAATCACTGCCTCTGGCCGCGTCAAAGCAGGCCAAGCCGGCAAACGCCATGGCATGATCAAACGCACCAACAAGCAGATCCGTAATCTGCGTGGCACCGACACCTTGTCGGATGCGGATGCAAAGATCGTCAAAAAATTCATGCCCTACGCCGGCTGAGCGGATTAAGGAGAAGCAGATATGGCACGCGTTAAACGGGGTGTGACCACCCATGCCCGCCACAAGAAAGTTATCGACCAAGCCGCCGGTTTCCGCGGTCGTCGTAAAAACACATTCCGCACCGCCACACAGGCTGTGGAAAAATCTCTGCAATATGCCTACCGGGATCGCCGCACCAAAAAGCGCAATTTCCGCGCCCTTTGGATTCAGCGCATCAATGCCGGTGTGCGTCTTTATGGCCTCACCTATGGCCGCTTCATGCATGGCCTGAAACTGGCCGGGATCGAGCTGGACCGCAAAGTGCTGTCCGATCTTGCCGTGCGCGAAGAAACCGCCTTTAAGGCGCTTGTCGATCAAGCCGAGGCAGCCCTGAAAAAGGCCGCGTAACCAGACCCGCATCCGCGGTGTTTGACACGTCGTCTCAGATAATTAGGGGGCTTCCCGGCCGGGGAGCCCCTTTTGCTTGTCCCGACATTTAAAGAACACCCCGACACGCATCACAGACCCATTACATCAAGCGAGCATGGATATGAGCGAGCAGCTGGAACACAGCCTTCTGGCCGATATTGAACAGGCCGCCTCCCCCGACGCTTTGGAAGCGGTTCGGGTAAAAGCCTTGGGCAAGAAGGGCCTTGTCACCCAGGAAATGAAGCAGCTTGGGGCCATGACGCCTGAGCAGCGCAAGGAAGCGGGCCCGGCGCTCAATCAATTGAAAACGCGCATCATGGATGCCATCGCTTTGAAAAAAGCAGCGCTCGAAGCAGCGGCGCTCGATCAACGCTTGGCGCAAGAGCGTCAGGATATGACATTACCGGTGTCCCCCCGTCGGCAAGGGCGCATCCATCCCATCACCCAAGTGCTTGATGAACTGTCGGAAGTGTTCGCCGATCTGGGCTTTGCGGTCGCCGAAGGGCCGCATATCGAAGATGATTTCCATAATTTTACGGCGCTCAATATCCCCGAGCACCATCCGGCCCGGCAAATGCACGATACCTTCTATCTGCGCCCGGACGCCATTGGCGAGCGCAAGGTGTTGCGCACCCATACCTCGCCGGTGCAGATCCGCACCATGCTGAATGAAAAGCCGCCCCTGCGCATCATTGCACCGGGCCGCACCTTCCGTTCCGACTCGGATGCCACCCACACCCCCATGTTCCACCAGGTGGAAGGCTGGTGGTGGACCGCAACACCCATATGGGCCATCTGAAGGGCTGCCTTGAAGCATGGCTCAGTGCGTTCTTTGAGGTGGACCGGGTGCGTATGCGCTTTCGGCCAAGCTATTTCCCCTTCACCGAGCCTTCGGCAGAGGTGGACATCAATTGCGCATGGCGGGATGGCGCTTTGGTGGTGGGCGAAGGCGATGATTGGCTGGAAGTTCTGGGATGCGGCATGGTCAATCCCCGTGTGCTGAGCGCCTGCGGCCTTGATCCCGATGAATTTCAGGGCTTTGCCTTCGGGGCGGGGCTCGACCGCTTGGCCATGTTGAAATATGGCATGACCGATTTACGGCCCTTCTTTGAAGGGGATGTGCGCTGGCTCGATCATTATGGATTCGCGCCGCTGGAGGTGCCGACGCTGGCCGGAGGGTTGTCGAAATGAAATTCACATTAAGCTGGCTTAAGCAGCATCTTGAAACCGAAGCATCCCTTGCCGAGATCACAGACACCCTGACCCGCATCGGCCTTGAAGTAGAAAGCGTGGACGACCCGCGTGAGGCTTTGGCCCCGTTCAAAGTGGCCCATGTCATCGCTGCCGATCCGCACCCCGATGCCGACCGCTTGCGCGTGTGCAAGGTGGATACCGGCGCAGGCATCATTCAGGTGGTTTGCGGCGCCCCCAATGCGCGGGCAGGCATGAAGGGTGTGTTCGCACCGCCCGGCTCTTATGTGCCGGGGATCGACATGACCCTGAAACCGGCGAAAATTCGCGGTGTCGATTCGTCGGGCATGCTGTGTTCCGAACGGGAAATGATGCTATCCGATGAACATGACGGCATTATCGAACTGGATGCCGATGCCCCCATCGGCGCGTCCTTCGCTGAAATCGCCGGTCTTGATGATCCGGTGATCGATATTGCCATCACCCCCAATCATCCCGATGCTTTGGGCGTTTCCGGCATTGCGCGGGATCTCGCCGCCGCCGGTCTGGGTCGGGTGATCACGCCCGAGATTGCGCCTGTCGCTGGCACATTCGATTGCCCCATCGCCATCGAGACCGATGCACCAAATGCCTGCCCGGTCTTTGCCGCCCGGCTGATCCGGGGCGTGAAAAATGGCCCCAGCCCCCAATGGCTGCAACAGCGCTTGAAGGCCATCGGCCTGCGTCCCATTTCCTTGCTGGTGGATCTGACCAATTTCCTGACCTATGACCGCGCCCGCCCCCTGCATGTTTATGATGCAGCGAAAATCGGCACCACGGTGCATGCCCGCTTGGCACAGCCCGGCGAAAAAGTCGCGGCCCTTGACGGACAAACCTATGAAACGGCAGGCGGCGAATGTCTGATTGCCGACGATAACGGGCCATTGGGCTTTGGCGGCGTCATGGGTGGCGAAGCCTCTGGCGTCAGCGCCGATACCGTGGATGTGCTTGTGGAATCCGCATGGTTCGAACCCGTACAAACCGCGCAAACAGGGCGGCGCCTGGGCATTGATTCAGACGCCCGCTACCGCTTTGAACGCGGCGTTGATCCGGCCTTTGTGATACCGGGGCTAGAGCTTATCACCCGTATGATCCTTGATCTGGCTGGCGGAGAGGCGAGCCGGATCGTGGTGGCCGGAACCGTGCCCACCCCTGATAAACGCATTGCTTTCAACCCGTCGCGCGTGGCCAGCCTTGGGGGGCTTGATCTGCCCGAAAGCCGCTCCCGCGCGATTCTGGAAAGCCTTGGCTTTGGCTGGGAAGAAAGCGATGCAGGGATCATGGTTCGCGTGCCCAGCTGGCGGCCCGATGTGGACGGGGAAGCCGATCTGGTGGAAGATATCCTGCGCATCGAAGGCTATGATAAAGTGCCGTCTGTGGCGCTGCCACGATTGCATGATGTGGCCCGCCCGACCCTGACTCTGGGGCAAAGCCGAGCCCGTTCTGTAAAACGGTGTCTGGCCCTTGAAGGGTTGTTTGAAGCCGTCACCTGGTCGTTCATGGACAGCACCACCGCCCGGGCCTTTGGCGGCCATCATGATCTGATGCTGGAAAATCCCATTTCCTCGGAATTGGATATGATGCGCCCCAGCCTTGTGCCCAATCTGGTGCAAGCCGCAGGCCGCAACCGCGATCGCGGTGCAGGATCGGTGGCCCTGTTCGAGGTTGGTCCGGCTTATTGCGGCACCAAGCCCGAAGATCAAAGCCTGATCGCTGCCAGCGTGCGTCTGGGCGTAACCGGCGCCCGCCATTGGCGCGACCCGTCGCGTGAGGTGGATGCCTATGATGCCAAGGCCGATGCCATCGCCGCACTGGCGGCTGCCGGAGCACCGGTGGAAAATTTACAAGTCTTCGACGGCGCTCCCCACTGGTACCATCCGGGCCGGTCGGGAACGTTACGCTTGGGTCCAAAGCGCATTCTTGCTGCGTTCGGGGAAATGCACCCCAAAGCCCTGGCAGATCTGGATGTGAAAGGCCCCGTGGTGGCAGCCGAGGTCTATCTGGACCAGATCCCCGAGCCAAAACGCAAAGGCGGACGTGGCCGGGCTGCCCTGCGCCTGTTGAACCTGCCTGCGGTAGAGCGCGATTTTGCGTTCCTCATCGACCGCGATATAGATGTGGGCACCGTGATAAAAGCGGCGAAAAGTGCCGATAAACGGTATATCGAATCGGTGGATGTGTTCGACATTTATGAGGGCAAAGGGGTTGCGCCGGAGTCAAAATCCGTGGCTATCGCAGCCAGATTGCAACCACAGGAAAAAACATTTACAGAAAGCGAAATAGAAGCGATTTGCGCGAAAATCGTCGCTATGGTTGAGAAAGCCACAGGGGGTGCTCTTCGCCGCTAAGACTCTGCTAACCTTTTTTTGTCAGGATGAAATCCGTGTAGGACGGGCGTATTGCGCCCTTCCTATTCTGGTGTCGTTCTAATGTGCGGACCCATAATTCTATGGCCTCGTCTCGGCAGAAAAAAGCGGCTTCTCCGATGTCACTGAAAGTCCGTATGATGGCTTGGTGGCAAGGCTATGACCCTGCGGATGTAGAAAAATTACTGGCGCGAAAGGCCGCTTTGCAGCAAAGCAATGTGCCTGAAGACCCGCCCAAATCCCCCGCTTCTCCAGCCAAAACGGCACCGGACGTTTCCCCCGAAGATCTGGAATTGCCTTTCGATCCGTGGGATTCCAACCGGGTAGAGATTGCGCAATATATCTGGGGCGAGGGATATTGCGGCCCCGGCGGCCCCGAACATGTGATTTCGGTCAGCAAATTGCTGGCCTTGTCGCCGGAAATGAGCTTGCTTGAAATTGGCGCGAATCTGGGTGGGCCAGCCCGCACCCTTGCCGATAAATTTGGCGCTTGGGTAACCGGCTATGAAACCTCTGAACGCTTGGTAAAGCTCGCCAATGAAAAATCGCTGATGGCGGGCATGGCGAAAAAGGCCGACATCAAGCACTTTTCCACAGAAGAGGTCGACAGTTTCGGGCGCAATTTCGATCGGGCTTTCGCAAAGGAAGCCTTCTTCACTATTGAAAACAAAGCTCGGATGATGGGGCTGGTGGAAGCGC
This sequence comes from Iodidimonas gelatinilytica, assembly GCF_008579125.1. Lineage (NCBI taxonomy): Bacteria > Pseudomonadati > Pseudomonadota > Alphaproteobacteria > Iodidimonadales > Iodidimonadaceae > Iodidimonas > Iodidimonas gelatinilytica. The sequence continues at coordinate 82,878 of NZ_BKCL01000008.1, forward strand.
ATCTGAAGCCTTCTGGCCTGTTTTTGATGACCGACTTCGTGCTTGGCTCCGATAATGTCCTTGGCAAGGAAAGCTATCGCCAATGGCGCGAATCGGAACAGGAAAAACGCCGCCCCTATATGGTGACTTCGGCCGAATTGGTGGATCTGGCCAAAAAAGCCCGCTTCAATATTCGGGTCAGTGAAAATATCACCCCCACCTATATCGACCTGATCAACAAAGCCTGGGCCGGAGCCGATAAAGTGGCGGCGCAATTATCCCGACAAGAAGATGGCGAAGCGCTGTTGCAGGCTCTTTTGAAAGAGGCGGAATTCTGGTCCCTGCGCCGCCGTATGATGGAAAGCGGCGATTTGCAGGTTTGGCGTTTGCTTGCCAGCAAGAAATCCGAAAAGCCGTCCATGATGTCCAATTGGTGATATCTTAAAGAAATCGACGGCCAATATACGAAGCCGCATTGCAGCAAGGCTGCAGCAGCGCTATATGACGCGCCATGGCCAAACTGGAAAACATTCGTAATTTCGCGATTATCGCGCATATCGATCACGGCAAGTCCACGCTTGCGGATCGCCTCATTCAGGATTGCGGTGGGCTGACCAACCGCGAAATGAAGCAGCAGGTGCTCGATTCGATGGAGATCGAGCGCGAGCGGGGCATTACCATCAAGGCGCAGACCGTCCGGCTGGAATATAAAGCCGATGACGGAGAAACCTATATCCTCAATCTGATGGATACCCCTGGGCATGTGGATTTCGCTTATGAAGTCTCGCGTTCGCTGAAAGCCTGCGAAGGCTCGCTTTTGGTGGTGGATGCAAGCCAGGGCGTGGAAGCCCAAACATTGGCCAATGTGTATCAGGCCATCGATATTGACCACGAAGTGGTTCCGGTTCTGAACAAGATCGACCTGCCCGCCGCCGAGCCGGAGCGAATCCGACGCCAAATCGAGGATGTGATCGGCATCGACGCCTCTGAAGCCATTCCGGTCTCTGCCAAAACCGGCGTCGGCGTCCATGAGGTGCTCGAAGCGCTGGTCACCAAGCTGCCCGCCCCCAAAGGCGACGCCAACAAGCCCTTGAAAGCCATGCTGGTGGATAGCTGGTACGACCCCTATCTGGGCGTTGTCGTTCTGGTCCGCGTGATGGACGGGGTGATGAAAAAAGGCATGGTGATGAAGATGATGGCCACCGGGGCCGAGCATCCCATCGACCGCGTCGGTATTTTCTCCCCCAAGAAAACGCCGGTGGAAAGCCTTGGGCCGGGAGAAATCGGCTTTATCACTGCAGGCATCAAGGAAGTGGCCGACACCAATGTGGGCGACACCATCACCGAAGCCAAAAAACCTTGTGCAGAGGCTTTGGCCGGATTCAAGCCGTCACAATCCGTAGTGTTTTGCGGCCTGTTCCCCGCCGATGCCGCCGATTTCGAACATCTGCGCGACAGTTTGCACAAATTACGCCTGAATGATGCCAGCTTCGAGTTTGAAGCGGAAAGTTCGGCCGCCCTGGGCTTCGGGTTCCGCTGCGGATTTCTGGGCATGTTGCATCTGGAGATCATTCAAGAGCGGCTGTACCGCGAGTTTAATCTGGATCTGATCACCACCAGCCCATCGGTGGTATATAAGGTTCATAAAACCGACGGGACTTTGGAAGAACTGCACAATCCTGCAGATATGCCCGACCCTGTGCGCATCGCCCATATCGAAGAACCGTGGATCGAAGCCACCATCATGCTGCCCGATGAACATCTGGGCTCCGTTTTGAAGCTGTGTGAAGATCGGCGCGGCATTCAAAAACAGCTCACCTATGCCGGCAACCGGGCCATGTTGATCTATGAATTGCCGCTCAATGAAGTGGTCTATGATTTTTATGACCGCCTGAAATCCGTCAGCCGGGGCTATGCCAGCTTCGATTATCAGCTGAAGGAATATCGTCAAGGCGATCTGGTGAAGCTGTCGATTCTGGTGAATGCCGAACCGGTGGATGCGCTGGCGATGCTGGTACATCGGTCACAGGCAGAAACCCGGGGGCGCGGCTTATGCGAACGGCTTAAGGATTTGATTCCGCGTCAAATGTTCAAAATTCCGATTCAGGCGGCCATCGGCGGCAAGGTGGTGGCGCGGGAAACAATCTCCGCTCTCCGTAAAGACGTTACCGCGAAATGTTACGGCGGAGACGTCTCACGCAAGCGGAAGCTGTTGGAAAAGCAAAAGGCGGGGAAAAAGCGTATGCGCACCTATGGCAAGGTGGAAATCCCCCATGATGCGTTCATCGCCGCCCTGAAAATGAACGATTCCTGACCTTAAAATTCGCATCAAGTTTAGCGTTTAATATTCCTTAATACCAGCTTGTCACAATGCGACAGAATACCGGGCATGTTCGAGTGCCTGAGTCGTGGATGGTACCTGGGGTCGTAGAAATGTTATCTATGCTTGGTTGGGACGAAAAGAAACTGACAGAACTTTTGCTCCGCGTTCTGACGGTGCGAAACTCTCTTTTGACAATTGTCGGTGTACTCGTTGCGGTTGTGGTGTTTTACGGAGCCATCGCGGCCCTGACCGCCCTTGACCGCCAACGAGACGCGGAATTGCAAGTGGCGGTTGGAGACACCATTGAAGCCATGACCCAGGCAAAACTTGCCTTGGCAGTAGAGCGGGGCGTGGTCAGCACCGCCTTGGGCTTTGATGAAGCGCCAGACCCCCAGTTTTCCATGATGATGTCAAAGGAGCGGGCGCAGTTCGACCGATCCTATGAAAACCTGCACGACCATCTGGACTCCCTTCCCGATTTCCCCAATAAATCCGACCTGATGAGCGCCATGGCAGAGGCGCAAAAGAACTATATGACCTTGCGCGGTTCGGTGGATCGCGCCCTGATCCAGTCTGCGGATAACCGCGAATCGCGGATCGGGCGGAATGCCTCCAACGCTTTGGGCGATCTGATCGAACGCATTTTGGACGTGCGACTTGCCCTGACCTATAGCTTTGCTCCCAGCCACCCCTCTATTCAGGCCAATGGGCAGCTTAAATATCTGCTGTGGCGTATGCAGGAATATGCCTCGCGGGATTGGGCCACCATCGGCGAGTCCATGGCCTCCGGACGCCCCCTATCCAGCCTGATGCTGCAAATCGTTTCCACCTATAACGGTCATGTGGAATCCGCATGGCAAGATGTGCAGGCACTGGTGAGCTCGGAGCTTGTTTCCGAAGAGCTTTCGCCTTTGCTGGAAGATGTGCGCGGCACCTTTTTCGACAATTTCGGTTTGGACCGGGATGAGGTTTATGCCGCCGCCGAGCTGGGTGAACCCAACCCCTTCACAGCCCTTGAATGGATTGAAAAAGCCACCGACGCCTTGGAACCCGTTCAAACACTGGCCGAACGGGCTGGCGAGCTTTCCAGTGCACAAGCTCTCGCCAATGAAGCATCCGAAGCAGCCCAATTCTGGAAAGATGTGGTTCTACTGGCCTTTACCCTGATGGTCGGGGCCATTTCTTTCTGGCTGGTGGTGCGGCGGATCGTGGGGCCTATGGCAGGCTTGTCCCGTACCATGGTTGAATTGTCTCAGGGCAATCTTGAGGTCTCCGTACGGGGTACCCGTCGCAGCGATGAAATTGGCGACATGGCCCGTAGTGTTCAGGTTTTTAAAGACAATGCGGTGGAAAAAATCCGCCTCGAAACCGCGCAGCATGAAGCGGAAGAACGCCAACGCCATGAACGTGAAGAGGCCGAACGGGTGGCCCGCGAACGGGAAGAAGCCCAGCGCCAGCGCGAATTGGAGCGGGAAGAGGAATCACGGCAGCAGCGCCAGGCAGAAATGCTGCAACTGGCCGATACCTTTGAAGCCTCGGTCATGCAAGTGGTGGACGGCCTCAACCAAGCCGCCAGCGAAATGGAACATGCGGCACAAGGATTAACGGAAACCGCCAACGACAATGCAAGCCGTGCCAGCGTCACCTCCAAAACAGCGGACCATGCCACCAACAGCCTGCAAATGGTGGCCAGCGCCGCCGAAGAACTGTCTGCCTCGGTGCGTGAAATTGCCTCTCAAACCAATCAATCCAGCACCTCGGCACGCGATGCCGTGGAACGCACGGAGCGCGCCTCCGGCGATATCCGGGAATTGGTGGATGCGGCACAACGAATCGGCGATGTGGTCAATCTCATCAACGATATTGCCGATCAAACCAATCTCTTGGCGCTGAACGCCACCATCGAAGCGGCACGGGCAGGCGAAGCCGGGAAAGGCTTTGCCGTTGTGGCCAGCGAGGTGAAATCCCTGGCCAATCAAACGGCCAAAGCCACCAGCGACATTTCAGCCCAGATCGATGGCATGCAGGACGCAACGAAAAAGACCGTCGATGCCATCGAAGCGATCCGGACCATCATTGCGGAAATCGATACAACGGCGGTATCCATTGCCTCGGCCGTGGAAGAACAAGACGCCTCGACTCAGGAAATCGCCCGCAATGTTTCGGAAGTGTCGGCCGGTGCACAAGACATTTCCCGCGATATGGCCAGCCTGAATGAAGGGGCTGCCAGCAATGGCGCAGCCGCCAACCAGGTGCTTGGCTCGGCAAAATCGCTGGCCACCCAATCCAGCGAATTGCGCGAGCAGGTGCAACATTTCCTGAGTTCGATCCGCTCGTCCTAAAATACAAGATCGCTTTCAATCAAAAGCCGCTGCCCCCGGGTGGCGGCTTTTTTTATGCGCACAAAGTCCCAAGGCGCTTTACCCGCTCCCTTATAAAGGCAAGGCAAAACGACCAGACCAACCGGACGATCGAGCAATCGGGTGATGGTTTTTAGGGGTCCTATCCGGACCGAGAAGGAACGGCGCGAATACCCGACATAGAGGGGGCCTCATGGCCATCGGAGCCTAAAAGGCTGCCATGCTCTTGTTTTATGGGGTCTGCTGCTCCAGCCAGCGCACAGTCACATTGGGCGTGGCGGCAAAAGAAAGCCGAAGCCGAAGCAAGCCAGAGAAAGAATGGTGCCCAGGAGAGGACTCGAACCTCCACGACCTTGCGATCACTGGCACCTGAAGCCAGCGCGTCTACCAATTCCGCCACCTGGGCAGGTGGGTTGTAAGGCGGCGATAGCTAATAGGCATCGCCCATCTTGTCAAGCTGCTTATTTGCCCCGCCATCAGATCTTTTTCACATCAATTGTCGTAATATGGCCAACAAGATACACTTAATCATAGGGCCTGCCTTTCTGGCTGCGAAAAACCCCCGGATATCGGGGCTGATCGGAGGCGAACATGACCTATCCCTTGGTAACGGTTTTTGGCGGCTCCGGCTTTGTTGGTCGCTATGTGGTGCAGGCTTTGGCGCGAAAGGGTTGGCGGATACGCGTGGCGGTGCGCCACCCCGATCAAGCTCTGTTTCTTTTATCGCTGGGTGCGGTGGGGCAGATCCAGACCGTTCAAGCCAATATCACCCATCCACGGTCTGTGGCCGCCGCATTGAGACGGGCCGATGCCGCGATCAACCTTGTGGGGATTCTATATCAACGCGGATCGCAAAAATTCCATAAGATACAGACCGAAGGAGCCGGCATTCTTGCCAAAGCGGCAAGCCGGGAAGGGGTGAAGTCCCTTGTGCAGATCTCTGCTATCGGGGCCGATAAAAACGCGTCTTCGCTATATGCACAAAGCAAAGCCATGGGCGAAGAAGCGGTCTATGCCGCTTTTCCCAAAGCCACCATATTGCGGCCCAGCCTGATTTTCGGCCCCGAAGACGACTTTACCAACCGCTTTGCCGCCCTTGGGAAGCGCTTGCCCTTCATGCCGGTGATCGCTGGCGATACACGCTTTCAGCCGGTTTATGTGGGCGATGTGGCCAAGGCGGTGCTGGCTGTCTTGATGGGCGGACAAACCACCAAAGCGCGAACCTATGAGCTTGGCGGACCGGAGATTTTTACCTTCCGATCGCTTTTGTCGTTGATCATGGATCAAGCTGGGATTCACAAGCCTTGCTTGACATTCCCATGCCGCTGGCGCGTCTTCAGGCGGCCTTGCTGCAATTTTTGCCCAAGCCACCCCTGACACCGGATCAACTGCGCTTGCTGAGGGTGGACAATGTGGTGCAAAGCGATGCGCTGACCTTGAAAACACTGGGAATCACCGCCACCCCCATGGAAGCGATTTTGCCGGGATATTTCGTCCGCTATCGCCCCAAGGGACAGTTTTCACGGCACCTATCTGCCGGATGACCTGAAAAGGCGGCACGCCCTGCCGGGTCGAATATTCCGTTTGCTGCAAAAACCACATAGTCCCCATGCCGCACCGCAAGGCTTTCCGGCCTTCAGCGCATTTGGCCCAAAGCTTGCTAAGCTTTCCAAGAAGGATCATCTTCTTCGACCCGCCACCGGGCTTGGCCAGAATGACAAGCCATCTGAAAAAGTGACAGACCAACAGGCCAAGCTATGCCCAACCATCAACACAAAACGAACCGCCTGTCCTTAAAAGGCCATGAGGGCGATGAAAGAACCAAGGTGCACAGCATCCCCAAAAGCCGGGCCACCCATCCGGCGATGAGCGACGCGGAGCGTCGCCGCACGGCACGATTGATCGCTCTTTCCTTACGCCGCGCGGTCACCCTTGGCTAAAGGCTGAACACCAAAAGCAGGCGTTTATAAAAGCACCCACACCAGCAACGCCAAACCCAGCGCCACGCGATAAATAACGAATATGGTCATGCTGGCATGTTGCAACCAACGCATCAGGAAATGAATGGCCGCAAGGGCCGCCGCAAAGGATAAACCGGCACCGATCAAGGCGTCCTGCCACGGCCCATCCATCCCTTTTTCCACCAGATCAAGCCCCGCCAACGTACCAGCCGCCAAAATGGTGGGAATAGAAAGCAGCATGGAAAAATGCGCCGCATCCGGGCGTTTGAAGCCAAGCTGGCGGGCCGCCGTCATGGTAATCCCCGCGCGGCTCGTGCCCGGAATAAGCGCCAGAATCTGTGACAAACCGATCAGCAGCGCCGCCTTCAATCCCAGGCTCTTCATTTCTTTTTCGCAGGGCCTTTTTTGATCCACCCCGTAAAGAAGCAAGCCAAAACCAATGCTGGCAAAAGCAATCACCAATGGGCTGCGCAAGGCATCGATCAATCCGGTCAGCTTGAACGCCAATCCCGCTATGACCACCGGCATAGTGGCCAGAACCAATCCCCAAAATAACGTCGGATAACGGCTGCCCGCCACAGCCCGACGGGCAGGCACAACGCCAAGCTTCCCAGCATTGCCAAAGCCAAGCCTTTCGTATCGCGCCAGAAATATACCAGAACGGCTGCCAGCGTGCCCACATGAACAGATACATCGATCAAGAGGCCCTGATCATCCCAGCCGGTAAAAACCGGCACCAGAACCAAATGCGCCGAAGAGGAAATGGGTAGAAATTCCGTGATCCCTTGCACAAGAGCAAGGATCAAAAGATGGAAAAGCGGCATTCACAGTCTCCGCATCACAAAGTCGCAAAAGCGACAAAAACAAGAATATGGCACGCAACACAGCCTCGCTGTTATGCCCCGAACTTCCCCATCATGCCAGTGTCCCTTGCCCCAGATCGTGCAAGGCCTGTTCATGTGCTTGAACGCTGCGGATAGGCTTGGCGTTCCGAAAACGCTTTATGTTGTCTTTTTTAGGGCAGGTTTTCTGGCCTATAGACCATTTCATACTCGTTTTCCAAAATTTATGATGATAGATTGCCGATATCGAGATTACCAAGGCAGCAAGGCCGCCCCAATCTGTCGCGTTTTGCTGTATCGCATGGTCTTGATCCGTCGTTCCACCCAGCCACGGGCTTGTCCCGACCGGATTGGGAAAGAAGGGCGAAATGTCCCACGGAAACAAACGACATACCCCAAAAGAGAGGGCCGAGGGTTTGATTTGCAAGCAGCCCAACGCCCTGACGAGCCGAGCCACTAGGCTGCCTGAACCGATCCGGCAGCTATAAGAAAAGGATCCGCCATGAGCGAGCCTATGCTGAAATTCGTGTCCATTGCCCAAGCCATGCCGACCAAGCGATCGGCGGTGGAGCGGCAAACGGATTTCAACGAGATTTATAGCGCTTTTGCTGCGGAAAAAGCCGCCGAACAGGCATCGCGCTGTTCTCAATGCGGCGTGCCATTTTGTCAAATCCATTGCCCCTTGCAAAATAACATCCCCGATTGGCTGCGTTTGGCTGCTCAAGGCCGCTGGGAAGAAGCCTATGAAATTTCATCGGCCACCAATTCCATGCCCGAAATATGTGGCCGCATCTGCCCGCAAGACCGGCTGTGTGAAGGCAATTGTGTCATTGAAAAAGGCTTTGACTCCGTCACCATCGGGGCCGTGGAAAAACACATCACCGATCTGGCGTGGGAAAAAGGCTGGGTGCGCCCCATCACGCCCCCCATGGAGCGGGATCAAAGCGTTGGCATCATCGGAGCCGGGCCTGCGGGGCTGGCGGCAGCCGAGCGCCTGCGCCGCAAGGGCTATCAAGTCACGGTCTATGATCGCTATGACCGCATCGGCGGGCTGCTGATTTATGGCATCCCCAATTTCAAGCTGGAAAAAGAGGTGGTCACGCGGCGCGGCCAACGGTTGATCGACAGCGGCGTCACCTTCCGCCTGAATGTGGATATCGGACGGGATCTCGGCTTTGACGATCTGCGCAAAACCCATGACGCGGTTTTGATCGCCACCGGCACCTATAAGGCCCGCGATTTGAAAGCGCCGGGCGTGGGATTGGGCAATATTGTCCCTGCGCTTCCTTATCTGGTGCATGCAAACCGCATTGGATTGGGCGATCAGCTGCCCGAATCCGATCTGGAGCGCTTTGATGTCAAAAACAAACGGGTTGTGGTGATCGGCGGCGGCGATACGGCTATGGATTGCGTGCGTACCGCCACCCGTCAGGGAGCCAGCGCCGTCACCTGCCTTTATCGCCGTGACCGGGCCAATATGCCCGGCTCGGCCCGCGAAGTAGCCAATGCGGAAGAAGAAGGCGTCCAGTTCGACTGGCTCTCGGCCCCCGAAGCCTTTTTGGGGCGGCGCACGGTAAACGGCGTGCGGGTTTCCAGCATGCGCCTTGGCCCACCCGATTCCACAGGACGACGCGCCCCGGAGCCCGTGCCCGACCAAAGCCACAGTCTGGATGCCGATCTGGTGATCCATGCCCTGGGATTTGAAGCCGAGGATCTTCCAAAGCCTTTGGCACAACGGACCTTCTCACCACCGGATGGGGAACCGTGAAAACCGATCATCGCAGCATGACAACCTCTATCAAAGGGGTGTTTGCCGCAGGGGACATTGTGCGCGGGGCGTCCCTTGTGGTGTGGGCGGTGCGCGATGGTCAGGATGCCGCCAGCGCCATAGACCGCTATTTGAAGGACCAGCGCAATCCCAAGCCGGAAACGCAGCCAGACCGCACAATGGCGCTTGAGACTGTCAGTTAGGGCTTGCGTAGAAAGCTACCTTTGGCGAGCATTACCAACCTTCAATCCAACCGAAAGTTTAACGAATGTTCCGACTCCCCTTATCCCCTCTCCGCGCGGTGCGCTCTCTTTCCTTTGCCGCGGTTTTTGCCGGGCTTTGCCTTGCCGCACCCGCCAGCGCCCAAGAGGATGAAGAAAAGACCGCCGCCATCCGTGAATTGGTAGAAATCACTCAGGTGGAAGCCATGGCCGACCAGATGATCGGCCTGTTCAATGAAGATATTCTGCCCATGCTTTTGGAGGCCAATCCCGACCAGTCCGAAAAGCTGCGCACCATTGTTCGTGAAGAAGTAACGGCCACCATGAACGATATGAAACCGGCGGTGGTGGCCCTTACGGCCTCTGTCTGGTCGCGGCATTTTTCAACGCAGGAAATCCGCGAACTGACCGCCTTCTACAAAACGCCTTTGGGCGTCAAATTGCTGGAAAAACAGCCGGTCATCGCCCGCGAAAGCATGCAGGCGGGTATGCAGATGTCGCAACAGGCAGCCATGACAGCCATGGAGCATATCAAGCAGCGTTTGACCGCTGAATCCCTAAGCATTCCAGCGCCGCTTTAAGACCCTTTCCGCCGCGCGCCAGGCCCCGAGCTTCGGGCGCGGCTGGAAAGACCCAAGCCATCCGCCACCCTATGGACCCTTAACCGCTTATGTTGATGGTCCGTGATGTCAGGAAAGACCCCAGATGAGTGTTTATCCCCCCAGCGCCATTGGCCTTTACGATCCCATGGACGAGCATGCCGCCTGCGGTGTCGGCCTTGTGGCCGCCGTGAACGGAAAGCCTTCGCGTCGCGTGGTGCTGTCAGGCATTGAAGCACTGAAAGCCGTGTGGCACCGGGGGGCTGTGGATGCAGACGGAAAAACCGGCGATGGTGCGGGTATTCATCTGGAAATTCCCCATGCGCTGTTCCGCGATCATGCACAACGTATGGGCCAGAACATCGCTGAAGATGAGCGCATCGCCGTAGGCATGGTGTTTTTGCCGCGTACCGATCTTTCGGCGCAAGAACGCTGCCGCTCCATCGTTGAGGGCGCCATTCTCGCAGCCGGGCACAAGATCTATGGCTGGCGGCAAGTGCCGGTGGATGCATCCGTCATCGGAACCAAGGCGCAATCCACCCGCCCCGAAATCGAACAGATTCTCATCTCCAATGCCAAAGGCCTGGATGAAGAGCATTTTGAACGCGACTTATATGTGATCCGCCGCACCATCGAAAAAGCGGTTATCGAGGCACAGATCAATGAATTTTATATCTGTTCGCTCTCGGCCCGGTCGATCATCTATAAGGGGCTGTTTCTGGCTGAACAATTATCGGTGTTTTATCCCGATCTGAAAGACAGTCGTTTTGTATCGTCTTTCGCGCTTTATCATCAGCGCTATTCCACCAACACATTTCCGCAGTGGTGGCTGGCCCAGCCTTTCCGGATGATCGCCCATAATGGCGAAATCAACACCGTGCGTGGCAATGTGAACTGGATGCGCAGCCACCAGATCCGCATGGCCTCTCTGGCCTTTGGCGACCGCGGTGAAGCATCAAGCCTGTGGTGCCGCAAGGCGCGTCGGATTCCGCCGCCCTCGATTCGGTGTTCGAGCTTTTGGTGCGCGCCGGCCGCTCCGCCCCCATGGCCAAAAGCCTTCTGGTGCCGGAATCCTGGTCGAAACGGGTCACCATGCCCGATGCACATCGCGCCATGTATGCCTATTGCAATTCGGTGATGGAACCTTGGGACGGCCCCGCCGCCCTTGTCGCTTATGACGGGCGTTTTGCCATGGCGGGGCTGGATCGCAACGGCCTGCGCCCCTTGCGCTATACGGTCACCCGCGATGGCTTGGTGGTTGTCGGCTCGGAAGCGGGCATGGTGGTGGTCCACGAAGAAGATGTGGCGGAAAAGGGCCGTTTGGGGCCGGGCCAGATGATCGCCGTGGATCTGGTGGAAGGCCGCTTTTACCATGACCGCGATCTCAAGGATCAACTGGCGGCTGCCCGGCCTTTTGAACGCTGGGTGCGCCATTTTAAAGATTTCGCCGATATTGTCCCCGACGATCGGGACGAGCCTTCGGCCTTCGACCATTCCGAATTACGCCGCCGACAAATTCTGGCGGGGCTGAGCCATGAAGATCTGGAACTGATCCTGCACCCGCAGGCCGCCGAAGCCAAAGAGGCCATCGGATCGATGGGCGACGACACCCCCCTTGCGGTGCTGTCCACGCATTATCGCCCCTTGTCGCACTATTTCCGGCAAAATTTCTCGCAAGTGACCAATCCCCCCATTGATCCTTTGCGCGAACAACGGGTGATGTCGCTCAAAACCCGGTTCGGGAATTTCGGCAATGTTTTGGATGGCGACAATCCGCAAAACAATGTGCTGATTCTTGAAAGTCCGGTGCTGACCTCGCGGGAATATGCCGCTTTGCTTGATTATTGGGGCAATGAAGCCACCATCATCGATTGCACCTTTGATATCCATGAAGGCTCTGGCGCGCTGAAATCGGCGCTGGACCGTATCCGCGCCGAAGCGGAAGATGCGGTGCGCTCTGGCTTGGGGCAGATTTTCCTGACCGATGAAAAAGTCTCCCCAGATCGGGCGCCGGTGCCAATGATTCTGGCCACCGGCGGGGTCCACACACATCTTCTCAATCAGGGCCTTCGCACCTTTGCCAGCCTTAATGTGCGAGCCGCCGATTGTGTGGATACCCATGCCTATGCGGTGTTGATCGGCGTTGGAGCAACAACGGTCAACGCCTATCTGGCGCAAGAAGCGCTGCAAGAACGCCATGGCCGTGGCCTGTTTGGCAGCATGAGCCTTGAAAAATGCCTGAGCAACTGGAAAGAAGCCATCGACAATGGCTTGCTGAAAATCATCTCCAAAATGGGCATCAGTGTCATTTCCAGCTATCGCGGCGGGGGCAATTTCGAAGCCCTGGGCCTATCGCGGGCCTTGGCTGCGGAATTTTTCCCCAATGTGCCGTCGAAAATTTCCGGCATCGGCCTTGCGGGCATTGAAGAAACCCTGCGCGCCAATCACGCCCGCGCTTTTGGCGAAGATGTCACCAGCCTGCCCATTGGCGGCCTATACCGCTATCGTGCCGGTGGGGAAACCCATGCCTTTGAAGGCCGCCTGATCCATATGCTGCAAATGGCCGTGGCCAGCGGAGCCAGTTCGCAGTTCCGCCATTATGTGGATGCCCTGGCCAAGCTGCCGCCGGTCAACCTGCGTGATCTGATGGACTTTGTCCCCAAGCAAAAACCCGTCAATCTGGACGAGGTGGAATCGGTGACCGCACTCAGGAAGCGCTTTGTAACACCGGGCATGAGCATGGGGGCGCTCTCGCCCGAAGCCCATGAAACGCTGGCCATCGCCATGAACCGTATCGGGGCAAAATCGGTATCGGGCGAGGGGGGCGAGGATGAGCGCCGCTTCACGCCTTATGCCAATGGCGACAATGCCAATTCCCCCATCAAGCAGATCGCGTCCGGGCGCTTTGGCGTCACGGCGAAATATCTCAATAATTGCGAAGAGGTGGAAATCAAGGTCGCCCAAGGTGCAAAGCCCGGCGAAGGCGGCCAGCTTCCCGGCTTCAAGGTGACGGAATTGATCGCCAGGCTGCGCCATTCTACCCCCGGCGTCATGCTGATCTCTCCGCCGCCCCACCATGATATTTATTCCATCGAAGATCTGGCCCAGCTGATCTACGATCTCAAGCAGATCAACCCCATCGCCCGGGTTTGCGTGAAGCTGGTGGCCTCTGCCGGCATCGGTACCATCGCCGCCGGCGTGGCCAAAGCCCATGCGGATGTGATTCAGATTTCCGGCCATTCGGGCGGCACCGGGGCATCGCCGCAAACCTCTATCAAATATGCCGGTGCCCCATGGGAGCTTGGGTTGGCCGAGGTGAATCAGGTGCTGACCCTGAACCGCCTGCGCCACCGGGTCCGCCTGCGGGTGGATGGCGGCATCAAAACCGGGCGCGATATTGTTATCGGGGCGCTTTTGGGGGCCGAGGAATTCGGCATCGGCACCGCATCATTGGTGGCCATGGCTGCCTGATGGTGCGCCAGTGCCATTCCAATACCTGCCCCGTGGGCATTTGCACCCAAGATGAAGCCTTGCGCAAAAAATTCGACGGATCGGCGGAAAAAGTGGTCAATCTGATGACCTTCCTCGCCGAAGATGTGCGAGAAATTCTTGCGAAACTCGGGGCCACCTCTCTAGAGGAAATCGTCGGGCGCTCCGATCTGTTGCGGCAGGTAAGCCGTGGGTCACCACGTCTGGACGATCTGGACCTCAATCCCATCCTTGTGCGCGTCGACGCCTCTGATGAAGAGCGTATCTGCCGCGTCGATGGCCGCAATGAGGTACCCGATACCCTGGATGCCCGCATGGTAGAAGATGCCAAGCCGGTGTTCGAACGCGGGGAGAAAATGCAGCTCACCTACGCGGTGCGCAACACCCACCGTGCCGTTGGCACCCGCTTTTCCGCCCATCTGGTCCGTCAAAAGCGGCACAAGGATATGGCCCCCGGCCATGTAACGGTGCAGCTCAAAGGCTCTGCAGGCCAATCCCTTGGGGCCTTTGCCGTGCGCGGGTTGAAGCTGGTGGTTTATGGCGATGCCAATGATTATGTGGGCAAGGGTTTGTCGGGCGGCACCATCGTTGTGCGCCCGCCCGCACGCTCGCCTTTGGCCAGCAATGAAAACACCATCATCGGCAATACGGTGCTTTATGGGGCCACATCGGGACAGTTATTTGCCGCAGGACAAGCAGGCGAACGCTTTGCGGTGCGCAATTCCGGCGCCGAAGTGGTGGTCGAGGGCTGCGGCGACAATGGCTGCGAATATATGACGGGCGGTACCGCGTGATTTTGGGATCGGTGGGCGATAATTTCGCGGCAGGCATGACCGGCGGCATGGCCTTTGTCTATGATGACCGGGAGATTCTGGACAATCACATCAACCGCGACACGGTGGTGTTCGACCGCATCCGTTCACCGCGCTGGGAAGCGGAATTGAAAGGCCTGATCGAACGGCATTTGCTGGAAACGGATAGCCGCCATGCAGCCATGCTTTTAAGCAATTGGGCAGAAACCCTTGAGCGCGTGTGGCAGGTGGTGCCAAAGGAAATGCTTTCACGCCTACCCTTTCCTTTGGTGGAAAACGCCCAAGAGGCAGAAAAAGAAACCGCTTGAAACACCGGCATGTTCGGCAAAAAGAAAAGGGCAGCTCAAAGCTGCCCTCAGGCTGC